>MGBU01000021.1 GCA_001790205.1 Candidatus Rokubacteria bacterium GWA2_73_35
ACCGGCACGCCGAGCTTGTCCTCGGCCCAGTGGAGCGTGTCGGGGTCGCAGCGCTCGCCCGCGAGGAAGAGCACCGGCACGCCGAGCTTGTCCTCGGCCCAGTGGAGCGTGTCGGGGTCGCAGCGCTCGCCCGCGAGGAAGAGCGTGCGGAACCGCGCCAGGTCGTGCCGCTTCATGTGGACGCCCTGCGGATCCTCCTTCTTGATCGCGCGGAACGCGGTGGGCGCGGTGAACAGGACGTTCACGCCGTGCTGGGCGATCAGGCGCCAGAAGGCGCCGGGATCGGGCGTGCCCACGGGTTTGCCCTCGTAGAGGATCGTCGTGCAGCCCTTGAGGAGCGGCGCGTAGACGATGTACGAGTGGCCGACGACCCAGCCGATGTCGGACGCGGCCCAGTAGACCTCCCCGGCCCCGACCCCGTAGATCGCCTCCATCGACCACTTGAGGGCGACCGCGTGGCCGCCGTGGTCGCGCACGACGCCCTTCGGCACGCCGGTGGTGCCCGAGGTGTAGAGGATGTAGAGCGGGTCGGTGGCCGCCACGGGCACGCAGTCGGCGGGCCGCGCCCCGGCCAGCGCGTCGCCCCACTCGAGGTCGCGGCCGGCGACGAGCGACGCCCGCTCCTCCGGCCGCTGGAGGATGATGCAGCGCCCGGGCCGGTGCCGCGCCAGCTCGATGGCGCCGTCCAGGAGCGGCTTGTAGGGGAGGACCCGGTTCACCTCGATGCCGCACGAGGCCGACAGGATGAGCTTGGGCCGGGCGTCGTCGATGCGCTTGGCCAGCTCGTTCGCGGCGAAGCCGCCGAACACGACCGAGTGGACCGCGCCGATGCGGGCGCACGCGAGCATCGCGATGACCGCCTCGGGGACCATCGGCATGTAGATGAGCACGCGGTCGCCCGTGGCGATGCCGTGCGTGGCGAGCATCCCCGCGCAGCGCGCCACCTCGTCGCGCAGCTCGGCGAAGGTGAAGGCCCGCACCGTGCCGGTGACGGGGCTGTCGTAGACGAGCGCCTTCTGCTTGCCGCGCCCCCGCTCGACGTGCACGTCGAGCGCGTTGTAGCAGGTGTTGAGCACGCCGCCCGTGAACCACCGGTAGAAGGGCTTGCGCGAGTCGTCGAAGACGCGGTCCCAGCGCTTCTCCCAGTGGATGGCCTCGGCGGCGGCCGCCCAGAAGCTCTCGGGATCCTGCATGGCGCGCGCGTAGACCTCGTCGTAGACGCTCCTCATCCCCGGGGGCCCTCCTGTGGGCCCCGATTCTATGCGCTCCCCGGGCCCCTCCACAACGGTGGGCCGCTCGGCCAGGCGGTCTAGTGCGCTTGACGGGGATAGCCGGAAGGGCGTAGAGTCGTTTGGAAAACTCGATCGGCAATGGAGTATTTGATGACCGCCGGTGTTTCTGGAGCAAGACCGCAAAACGAAAGGAGAATCCTATGTCACTCCGACTCGGTGACGTCGCTCCCGACTTCGAGGCCCAGACGACGGAGGGCCCGATCAGCTTCCACAGGTGGATCGGCGACGGCTGGGCGATCCTCTTCTCGCACCCGAAGGACTTCACGCCGGTCTGCACGACCGAGCTCGGCTACGTCGCCCGCGTGAAGCCCGAGTTCGACCGGCGCAACGTGAAGGTCATCGGGCTCTCGGTCGACCCGGTGGACGCGCACCGGCAATGGGCCCAGGACATCAAGGAAACGCAGGGCCACGCACCCAACTACCCGATCATCGCCGACCCGGACAAGAAGGTCGCGAACCTCTACGGCATGATGCACCCGGCCCACGACGAGGTGTACACGGTCCGGACGGTCTTCGTGATCGACCCGCAGAAGAAGGTCCGCCTGATGATCACGTATCCGCAGACCACCGGGCGGAACTTCGAGGAGATCCTGCGCGTCGTGGACTCGCTCCAGCTCACGGACCTCCACCGGGTGGCGACGCCCGTGAACTGGAAGCAGGGCCAGGACGTCATCATCGTGACGGCCGTCTCCGACGAGGAGGCGAAGGCGAAGTTCCCGAAGGGCTGGAAGGCCCTCAAGCCCTACCTGCGCCTGACCCCGCAGCCGGGCAACTGAGCGGTCGGGGCGCCGGCGCGATCGCCCGGAGCGGCGACCGCCGGCGCCCTGAACCTCCAGGGGTGGGCTCACGAGGGGTCGGCCGGGCGCGGAGACGCTCACGGGCGCACACGCGAGGAGTCCTGGGGTAAGATTGCCCGAAATGCGTCCGGAGGAGCCGACATGAGCGAGTTCCGCCACGTGCACCGCACCGAGCTCACCCCGGTGAGCTTCCTCGAGCGCAGCGCGTACGTCTTTCCGGACAAGACCGCGGTGGTCCACGGCGCGCGGCGCTACACCTACCGCCAGTTCCAGGAGCGCGTGAACCGCCTGGCCAGCGGCCTGCGCGCCGCGGGGCTCGCGCGGCAGGACCGCGTGGCGTTCATCTGTCCGAACACCCCGGCGATGCTCGAGGCGCACTACGGCGTCCCCGCCGCCGGCGGCGTGCTGGTCGCGATCAACATCCGGCTCAACGCCGACGAGGTCGGCTACATCCTCCAGCACTCGGGCGCCAGGTTCCTGTTCGTGGACGCGGAGTTCGAGCCCGTGGTGAAGCCGCTCGACCTCTCGGGCGTCCGCGTGGTGCGCGTGGACGACACGGGCGCCGCCGGCGACCCCTACGAGGACTTCCTGGCCCAGGCCTCGCCCGCGCCCGTCCCGGGCTGGCTCGAGGACGAGGACGAGATGCTCTCGATCAACTACACGTCGGGCACGACGGGCCGGCCGAAGGGCGTGATGTACGGGCACCGCGGCGCCTGGATCAACGCGGTCGCCGAGGTCATCGAGACCGGCATGAGCTTCGACACGCGGTACCTCTGGACGCTGCCGATGTTCCACTGCAACGGCTGGTGCTTCACGTGGGGCGTCACGGCGGTCGCGGGCACGCACGTCTGCCTCCGGAAGGTCGAGCCGGCGAGGATCTGGGAGCTGATCGACACCGAGGGCGTCACCCACTACAACGGCGCGCCGACCGTGCACGTCGGCGTCGTGAACGACCCGAAGGCGCACGCGCTCACGCGGCCGGTGACGGTCACCGTCGCCGGCGCGCCGCCGTCGCCGACCCTGCTCGGCCGGCTCCGGGAGCTGGGGTTCCGGCCCGTCCACGTGTACGGCCTCACGGAGACGTACGGGCCGCACACGGTGTGCGCGTGGCATGCGGAGTGGGACGCGCTGCCGCCCGAGGAGCAGGCGCGCCTCGCGGCGCGCCAGGGCCAGGGCTACGCCCTCTTCGACCTGGTCCGCGTGGTGGACGCGAACATGAACGACGTGCCCCGCGACGGCCAGACCCTCGGCGAGGTCGTCATGCGCGGCAACAACGCCATGACGGGCTACTTCAAGCAGCGCGACGCCACCGCCGAGGCGTTCCGCGGCGGCTGGTTCCACTCGGGCGACATCGCCGTCTGGCACCCGGACGGCTACATCGAGCTGCGGGACCGCAAGAAGGACATCATCATCTCGGGCGGCGAGAACATCTCGACGATCGAGGTCGAGCAGGCCGTGGTCAAGCACCCCGCCGTGCTCGAGTGCGCCGTCGTCGCGGTCCCCGACGAGAAGTGGGGCGAGCGCCCGAAGGCCTTCGTCACGCTCAAGCCCGGCCAGCAGGCCACCGAGGGGGAGATCATCGAATTCTGCCGCCAGCACATCGCCCACTTCAAGTGCCCGGCCGCGATCGAGTTCGGCGAGCTGCCCAAGACCTCGACCGGCAAGGTCCAGAAGTTCGTGCTGCGCGACCGGGAGTGGAAGGGGCAGGAGAAGCGGATCCACTAGCCGGCAATCGGGCTAGACGGCGCCCCCCGCGCGCAGCTCCCGGATCTCGGCGTCGGCGTAGCCGGCCTCGCGCAGAATCTCCTCGGTGTGCTCGCCGGCGGCGGGCGGGAGCCGGCGCACGCCGGCGCGCCCCGTCGAGAACTCGACCGGGAAGCGGAGCAGCGTCACGCGGCCGGCCACCGGGTGCTCGATCTCCTCGGTCGCGTCGGCGGCGCGCACCGCCGGGTCCGCGAACGTCTCGGCGTGCGTGTGGACCGGCGCCGTCCAGATCCCGCGGGGCTCCAGGCGCGCGAGCCACTCGGCGGTCGTGCGGGCGCGCAGCACGGGCTCGATGAGCGCCGCCACCGCCTCGCGCTCGTCGAAGTTCCACGCGACGGCGGCGTGGCGCCGCAGCTCCGGCAGCTCGAGGGCGTCGGCGAGCGGGGCGAGCGGCACCATCGACAGCACGAGCCAGCCGTCCCGGGTCGCGTACGTGCCGTAGGGCGCCGGGTGGAAGGTGGACGCGAGCCCGGTCGGGCTCTTCTCCAGGCCGGCGCCGTTCAGGAAGTAGGTCGCGACCTCGAGCTGGAGGTCGAGGGCGGCGCGCAGCATGCTCACGTCGACGTGGAGCCCCTCGCCGGTGCGGGCGCGCTCGAGGAGCGCGGCGAGAACGCCCAGCGCGAGGAGCGTCGCGGCGTGCTGGTCCACGACCGCGGTCCCGACGGGCGTCGGCGGGTGGCCGGCGCGGCCCGAGATGCTCGCGAGACCCGAGAGCCCCTGCATGAGCAAGTCCTGGCCGGGCCGCTCGCGGAAGGGGCTCGTGGCGCCGTAGCCGGAGGCCGAGACGTAGACGAGGCGCCGGTTGAGCGCGCGCGCCGCCTCCCAGCCGAGGCCGAAGCGCTCCATGACGCCGGGACGGAAGTTCTGGACGAGCACGTCGGCGCCCCCGATCAGGCGGCGCGCGACCGCCTGCGCCGCCGGCTTCTTGAGGTCGAGCGTGAGGCTCCGCTGGTTCCGGTGCGCGAGCAGGAAGAACACGCTCACGCCGTTGAGGAACCGGTTCGCGCCCGACCAGTGCCGCTCCCAGAGCCGTCCGCCGGGCGGCTCGATCTTCACGACGTCGGCGCCGAGGTCGGCCAGGAACTGCACGCCCGAGGGCCCGAGGAGGAACTGCGTGAAGCTCAGCACGCGGACGCCCTCCAGGATCGCGAGCGGCGGGCGTGCGCTCATTCGACCACCTTGAGGATGTGCGTCGCCGCGGCGACGACGTCGCCGCGCTGGGTCGTGCAGGTCACGCGCGCGAAGGTCTTCCGCGCGGCCTCCTCGCGCGAGGCGATCTCGTAGGTCACCGTCACCGTGTCGCCGATGAAGCACGGCGCCGGGAACCGGATCCGGTCGTAGCCGTACGAGACGATCGTCCCCGGCAGGTCCGTGATGATCCGGGTCGAGGCCTGGGACATGAGGCCGACCAGCAGGGCGCCGTGCGCGATCCGGCGCCCGTACATCGTCCGCCGCATGTACTCCTCGTCCACGTGGTTCGGGGAGAGGTCGCCGGTGATGCCGGCGAACAGGTAGACGTCGGACTCGCCGATCGTCTTCCGCACGGTGACCGTCCGGCCGACGGGCAGCGCCGCGAACGCGTCCTTGCCGTCCATGGGGAACACCTCCCTGCCTCGTGTGTTCGTCCCGCGACTGGTGTAGGGTCACGGCGGGCGGTCCGCCGCCAGGAGGACATCATAATGGTCAAGCGCGGCTTCCAGGTGCTGAACTCGGGCCCGCTCGCGAAGCGGGAGCACGTGCTCGCGGCGGCGCAGAAGGCGGAGGCGCTCGGCTACGACGCCCTGGTCGTCACGGACCACGTCGTCATCCCCCGGCGGATCGACTCGCGCTACCCGTACAACGCCACCGGGCGCATCGCCGTCCCGCCCGACGCCGACTACCTCGAGCCGCTCGCGATGCTCTGCTTTCTCGCGGGGGCGACGAGCCGCATCCGGTTCGGCCCGAGCGTGCTCGTGCTGCCGTACCGGAACCCGGTGCTGACCGCGAAGATGCTCGCGACGATCGACGTCCTCTCCGGCGGCCGGCTGCTCGTCGGCGTGGGCGTCGGCTGGATGGCCGAGGAGTTCGCCGTGCTCGGGGCCCCCGCGTTCGCGGAGCGCGGCGCGGTGAGCGACGAGTGGATCGAGATCTTCGTGAAGCTCTGGACCGAGGACGCCCCCGTCCACGAGGGCCGCTTCTACCGCGTGCGCGACATCGGCTGCTTCCCCAAGCCCGTGCAGAAGCCGCACCCGCCGATCTTCGTCGGCGGCAACAGCCGGCCCGCGATCCGCCGGGCGGCGCGGTACGGCCAGAGCTGGCACGCCTTCCGCGTCCCGGCCGAGGAGCTGCCGGCCCGCCTGCGCGACCTGGAGGCGGAGGTGCGGGCGCACGGCCGGCCGCCGGGCGCCTGCGGGTTCAGCGTGCGCTACGGGGTGCGGGTGGTCGGGCCGGGCGGCGACACGGCGCGCCGGCCGCCCGAGGAGCCCGGGCGCGTCTTCGTCGGCACCGCGGTCGAGGTCGCCGAGCAGCTCAAGCCGATCGTCGCCCTGGGGCCGACGCACGCGATCTTCGATTGTCGGACAGGGACCGAGGCCGAGGTGCACGAGACGATGGAGCGGCTGGCGGATGAGGTGTGGCCCAGGCTCGGCGCGGCGTGATCCGCGGGGGCCGCACCGATCAGCAGTTCAGGTACTTCGGGCTGACGAGCGGCGTCTCCGTCCCGTCGTCGGCCCAGGTCTTGCGCCGGAGGCCGGCGAGATCCCGGCCGTAGACGTGGATCTCGACGGTGTCACGGCCCGTCGGGTTGTGCATCGCGTGGACCTCGTCGCCGGGGACGAGGCGCGAGACGTCGCCGGGCTTGTGGCGCATCACCCGGAGGACGTCGAGCGAGGCGCGGCCGCCGGCGCCCGCGCTCACGCGGTAGCGCGTCTCCTCGATCTCGTTGTCGATGACGCCGATGACGCCCCACGTCTCGTGGTTGTGGGCCGGCGCGCGGTCGCCGGGACGCCAGACCACCGACGTCACGTTGAACCTTGGCGCCCGGTGGAGCATGAAGCGCCCGCGCCGGCCGGCCGGCGCGCGCAGGTACTCGGCCGGGATCGAGCCCGGCTGCCTGACGAGCCGCGCGAGGAGCGGCGCGGCGCGCTCGGTGACGACCTCCGCGGAGGTCTCCTCCCGGGTGATCCGGTCGAGGTCGGCGATGAAGCGCTCGAGCGTGTAGCTCTCGGTCGCCATCGGGGCCTCCTCAGGTCTCCACCGGCGTGTCCGCGCGCCCGCCCCACTCGGTCCAGGAGCCGTCGTACACGGCGACCCGGGGAGCGCCGATCAGGTAGAGGCCGAGGGCGAGCACGCTCGCGGTCACGCCCGAGCCGCACGTCGTGACCACGGGCCGCGCGGGGTCGAGCCCGGCCTTCGCGAACGCCGCGCGCAGCTCCTCGACGGGCAGGAGCGTGCCGTCCGGCCGGTAGAGCTGGTCGTAGGGCAGGTCGAGGCTGCCGGGGATGTGGCCGGGCCGGAGCCCGGGGCGCGGCTCGGGCTCGGTGCCGACGAAGCGCCCGTGGGAGCGCGCGTCGAGCACCTGCTCGCGCCGCGTCACGAGGTTCTTCCGCATCTGCTCGAACGTGCGCACGAGGCCCGGGCGCAGGCGCGCGCCGAACGCGCGCGGGCGCGGCGCCGGCACGCCGGCCTCGAGGGCGCGGCCCTCGGCGCGCCACGCCGGCAGGCCGCCGTCGAGCACAGCCACCCGGTCGTGGCCGAAGGCGCGGAACGTCCACCAGACGCGCGCGGCGGAGACGACGCCGCGCGTGTCGTAGACGACGACCCGGTCGCGACTGCCGATGCCGAGCGCGCCCACGCGCGCGGCGAAGACGCGGGCGGTCGGCAGCATGTGAGGCAGGGGACTCGCCGTGTCGGCGATCGCGTCGATGTCGAAGAAGACGGCGCCGGGGACGTGGGCCTCCCCGAACTCGGCGCGCGCGTCGCGCTTGAGCTGCGGCATGTGCCACGAGCCGTCCACCACGCGCACGTCGCGCCGCCCGAGCCGCTCGGCGAGCCAGCGGGTCGTGACGAGGGCGTCCATGAGCCGTGATTCTACCTCCGGCGTGACGTATAGTCTCGCCGATGATCTATCTGGTGGTGTGCGGCACCGCGCTGCTCGTCTCCGCGCTCACGCTCTTCTCGGGCTTCGGCCTCGGCACGCTGCTCATGCCCGCCTTCGCCCTCTTCTTCCCCGTCGAGGTGGCCGTGGCCGCGACCGCGGTGGTCCACCTCGCGAACAACGTCTTCAAGGCGTTCCTGCTCGGGCGGCGCGCCGACTGGAAGGTCGTCGCGGTCTTCGGCGTGCCCGGCGCGCTCGCGGCCCTGGCCGGCGCCGGGCTGCTCGACACCCTCGCCGGGCTCCCGCCGCTCGCGACGTGGGCGCTCGCCGGTCGCCCGCGCGAGGTGACGGTGGTGAAGCTGGTGATCGCCGCCCTCATGCTCGCCTTCGCCGTGCTCGACCTCGTGCCCGCGCTCGAGCGCGTGCGGATCGCCCGGCGGTGGCTCGCGCTCGGCGGCCTCCTCTCCGGGTTCTTCGGCGGGCTCTCCGGCCACCAGGGCGCGCTGCGCACGGCGTTCCTCGCGAAGCTCGGGCTCGACGCGCAGGCGTTCGTCGCGACGGGCACCGTCGCCGCCGTGATCGTCGACGCGGCGCGGCTCTCGGCCTACGGGATGGCGTTCGCCGCGGGCAGCCTCGACGCGGTGCTGGCGGAGCGCGGCGGGGTGGCCCTCGTGGCGGCCGCGAGCGCGGCCGCCTTCGCGGGCTCGTTCGCGGGGACGCGCCTGCTGCGCCGGGTGACCATGCGCTCGATCCGCGCGCTCGTCGGCGTCATGCTGGCGCTGGTCGCGCTCGCGCTCGGGACGGGGCTGGTGTGAGCTACGCGCGGGGCAGCAGCTCGTGCGGGCTCCGGCCCTCGCCGTCGAGGTGCTCCTCCCAGGCGAGGTAGCGCTCCATCGCCTCGCGCCCGCGGTCGTACGGCTTCTGGACGACGTCGTCGGGCGTGTCGAGGAGCCGCGTGGCGCCGCGCTCGACGGGCAGGCCCGCCCGCTCCCACGCGCGCGTGCCGCCGTCGAGCGTCCGGGCGCCCGCGTACCCGAGGCGCCGGAGGGTCAGGGCGGCGAGCGTCGAGGCGAGCCCGTCGGCGCACGTCACGATGACCGGGCGGCTCGGGTCGGGGGCCGCGCGCTCGATCGTCAGCTCGAGCCGGCTCCGGCAGAGCCACGCGGCGCCGGGCACGTGGCCGCGGGCGTAGACGTCGCTCGGGTCCACGCAGACGACCGGAGCGTCGCCGAGGTCGCCCGGCGCGACCGCGGGAACCTCCGCGCGCGCGGCCTCGAAGCCCGCGGGCGGGCGGACCGGCCGGCCGCGCTCCACCGCGCCGCCCGCCTCCGCCCACGCGGGGACTCCGCCGGCGAGCACGGCGACGTCCGGGTAGCCCATCCGGGTGAGCCACGCAGCCGTCATGACCGAGCGCACGAGGCCGTCGCACGCGAGCACGATCGTCCCGGCGCGGACGGCGACGTGCTCGTCCGTGGCCTGGACCACTTGGCCGCCGGGGGCCCACGCCGCGCCCGCGACGTGGCCGGCCGCGTACTCCTCGGCGGTGCGCACGTCGAGCACGTACACGTTCTCGCGCGCGGCCCGCGCCTCCCGCCCCCGGAGCGCGTCCGGGGAGACGAAGCGGACGCCGTCCTCGGCGGCCACCCGCTTGGCGGCGAGCGTGCCGAGCGCGCGCCCGCGCGCGGTGACCGGCGGCGCCCAGCGCGCGGCGCCGCGCTCGAGCGCGAGCCCCGCGAGCTCCCAGCCCATCGTGCCGTTCTCGAGCGCGACGACCGGGTTCGGCAGCCGCATGCGCCGGAGCGACTCGGCGCCGAGGTACGAGCGCGTGCGCCCGCCGCAGTGGACGACGATCGTCGTGTCCGGCCGCGTGACCAGCCCGCCGATCCGGAGCACGAGCTCGCCGCCGGGCACGCTGATCGCGCCGGGGACGCACCCGCGGGCGTACTCCTCGGCGGTGCGGGCGTCCACGATCACGAGGTCGTCGCCGCGCGCGATCCGCGCCTGGAGCTCGCGCGGCGCGATCCGCGGCGTGCCGAGCGCGTGGAGCACCCGCTCGCCGAAGACCTTGCTCGGCACGTTGAGGCCCTGGACGACGGGGCGTCCCGCGGCCCGCCAGGCCTCGAGGCCGCCCGCGAGGGCGCGCACGTCCGTGTAGCCCATCGCCTCGAGCGTCGGCCGGGCGAGGGGGGCGAGCGTGCCGTCGGCGTCGTAGACGGCGAGCGGCGTGGCCGGCGCCGGGACCAGCTCGGGCAGGCGGAACTCGAG
>MGBU01000022.1 GCA_001790205.1 Candidatus Rokubacteria bacterium GWA2_73_35
CACCCACGTCGTCGTGAACTTCCTCCCGGTCGGGAGCGAGATGGCGACCAAGTGGTACGTCGAGCAGGTGCTCGACGCGGGCTGCGCGCTCGTCAACTGCATCCCCGTGTTCATCGCGCGCGAGGCGTACTGGCGCCGCCGCTTCGAGGAGCGGGGCCTGCCCGTCGTCGGCGACGACGTGAAGTCGCAGGTCGGCGCCACGATCGTCCACCGCGCGCTCACGCGCCTGTTCATGGACCGCGGCGTGCGCGTCGAGCGGACCAGCCAGCTCAACGTCGGCGGCAACATGGACTTCTACAACATGCTGGAGCGCGAGCGGCTGACGTCGAAGAAGGTCTCGAAGACCGACGCGGTCCGCTCGCAGCTCGCGCACGAGCTTCCGGCCGACGCCGTCCACATCGGCCCCAGCGACTACGTGCCCTGGCTCGCGGACCGCAAGTGGGCCCACATCCGTCTCGAGGGGCGCGGCTTCGGCGACCAGCCCATCACCGTCGAGCTCAAGCTCGAGGTGTGGGACTCGCCGAACTCGGCGGGCGTCGTCATCGACGCGATCCGCGCGTGCAAGATCGCGCTCGACCGGGGCCTCAAGGGGGCGCTGCGCGCCCCGTCAGCCTACCTGATGAAGTCGCCACCGGAGCAGTGGGCCGACGACGTGGCCCGCCAGCGCCTCGAGCGGTTCATCGCCGGCGAAGAGTAGGTGGCGCTCGCACCTCGCCTCGGACGTCCGCTGCGCCGGCTGGTGCGCCTCGCCTGCGCGCGGCCCGCCCTGACGGTGGGACTGGCCGTCGTCCTCGCCGCGGGCTCCGTCGCATACGCGCTCACGACCCTCCGGTTCCAGACCTCCACGCTCCGGCTCCTGCCGCCCGGGCAGCCGTACGTCGAGAAGTACCGCCAGTACGACCGCGAGTTCGGCCAGCTCGACGACCTGGTGATCGTCGTGCGCGCGCCGTCGCTCGCCGAGGCCACGTACTACGCGAGCCGCCTCGCGCGCGAGCTCCGGGACGCCCGGGTGCCGCTCACGCGCGTCGCCTACCGGATCGACCCCAAGCAGTTCGAGGGCCGCGCGCTCCTGTACCTCTCCCGGGCGCGGCTCGAGGAGATCCGCGACAGGATCTTCGACTACCAGGACTTCATGGAGGCGTTCGCCGGCCGGCCGACGCTCGACCAGCTCGTCGAGGGCGTCTCGACCCAGGTCGCGGCGGCGTTCCTCACGAGCTTCATCGACCTCGGTCTCGCCGACAGCAAGGCCTCCGTGGACGTCCGCTTCGTCGACGATCTGGTCCGGCAGATCTCCGAGCGGCTCGACCGCCCGACGCCCTACCGCTCCCCCTGGGGCGGCCTCTTCGCCCTCGGGCAGGAGTCGCCGAGCGCCGGGTACTTCCTCTCCGGCGACGAGAAGCTGCTGTTCATCCTGGCGGAGCCCGAGGTCGAGCGCGCGAGCTTCACCGCCGAGCGGGCCGCGATCGAGGGCGCGCGCCGCGTGATCGCCTCGCTCAGGGACGAGTTCCCGGACGTCGAGGTGGGGGTGACCGGCAAGCCGGCGCTGGCGAACGACGAGATGACCGCCGCCTTCCGCGACAGCGAGCGCGCCACCGTCCTCGCGTTCGCGCTCACGCTCGCGCTGCTGCTCCTCGCGTTCCTCCGCCTCGGCCGGCCGCTCATCATGCTCGTCGTGCTCGCGCTCTCGCAGGCCTGGGCCATCGGCGTCGCGACGCTCGTCATCGGCCACCTCTCGCTGTTCTCGGTGATGTTCATCTCGATCGTCGTCGGCATCGGCATCGACTACGGCATCTACTACCTGTTCCGCTACGAGGAGGAGCTGTTCCTCGGGCGCAACCTGCACGAGGCGATCGAGATCACCGCGGCGCGCACCGGGCCGGGCATGCTGCTCGGCGCGGTCACCGCGGCCGGCACCTTCTACGTCCTCGGGCTCACCGAGTTCCGCGGCGTCCAGGAGCTCGGCGTCATCGCGGGCACGGCGATCCTCCTGTCGTGGCTCGCGATGATGACCGTGTTCCCCGCCACGCTCGTCCTGCTCGACCGGCGGCACGCCGTCCGCGCGGCGGGCGTCATCCCGCGCGCGCTCGCGCTCGAGCGCGTGCACGTGCCCGTCGTCGAGCGGCTCGTCGCGTACCCGAAGTCCGTGCTGCTCTTCGCGGCGGGGTTGACCGCGCTGTCCGTCCTGGGCCTCCGGGCGGCGCAGTTCGACTACAACCTGCTGAACCTCCAGGCCCGCGGGACGGAGTCCGTCGTCTGGGAGCGGCGGATCCTCACGACCGCGGGGCGCTCGGGCTTCAGCGCGCTCGCGAGCGCGGACTCGCTCGAGGAGCTCAGGCGCAAGAGCGAGGCGTTCAGCCGCCTGCCGACGGTCTCCGAAGTGGACTCGGCCCTCCTGCTGATCCCGGAGGACCAGGCGACCAAGCGGAAGATCATCGGGGACTTCGCCCCGCTCGTCGCGCCGGTGCGCGTCGGCCGGCCGCGGCGCGCCGACGTCGATCGTCTCGTCGGGGCGCTCGAGACCTTGAAGCGCCGCTTCGCCATCGCGGCGAACGAAGCGCCCGCGGGCGACGTCAAGACCCGGCTCGCCCGGGTGCGCGACCGGATCGAGCGGCTCGTCATCAAGCTGCGCCAGACCGACCGCGAGGTGAGCGAGGCCGCGCTCAGCCACCTCCAGGGGCAGGTCTACCGCGACTTCCTCCGCAACTTCCAGCGCCTGCAGGCGAACCTCGCGCCGCCGCTGGTCGGGCCCGACGACGTCCCGGCCGAGATCCGGAGGAAGTTCATCAGCCCGGCGGGCCGGTTTCTCCTCCAGATCCAGCCCGCCGTGGACATCTGGGACCGCGAGGGCGCGCTCCGCTTCGTGACCGAGCTGCGCGCGGTCGACCCCGCCGTGACCGGGACCCCCGTCATCACGTTCGAGGCGATCGGCTTCATGGAGCGCTCCTACCGGTACGGCACCGTGTACGCGGTGCTCCTCGTCTCCCTCGCCGCCGCGCTGACGCTGCGCCGGGTCCGCGAGACCCTGCTCGCGCTGCTGCCGCTCGGGCTCGGGATGCTGTGGACGTTCGGCCTGATGGCCCTCTTCGACCTCCGCTTCACGATGGGCAACGTGTTCGCCCTGCCGCTGATCCTGGGCGCGGCGGCCGAGTACGGGTTCAACATCGTGATCCGCTTCATGGAGGGGCGCGAGCACGGCGGCCCGCTCGTCGCCCGCAGCACGCTGATGGCGGTCCTCGTGAACGGCCTGACGACGATCGTCGGGTTCGGTAGCCTGATGATCGCGGACCACCGGGGCATCTTCGGCCTCGGGCTCCTGCTGACGCTCGGCACGGTCGCGAGCCTCCTCGCGGCGCTCGTCGTGCTCCCCGTGCTCCTGCGCCTGCTCTACCGGCCGCCCGACGCGCTCCCGCGGCCGCCCGTCGCGACGGCGCCCGCCGCGGCCGAGCGGCGCTGAGGCACGGCCGCGGGGGCGGCGCGGCGCCTCCTACGGCGCGCGCCGCGCCAGGAAGCGCACGAACTCGGCGCCCTCGCGGAGCCGGCGGGTGAGGACGCGCCGGTCGCGCAGCATCTCGCCCGCGAGGGCGAAGATCTTGCGCGGCCGGAAGTAGAAGCGCCGGTAGAAGGTCTCCACCGAGTCGAAGATCTCGGTGTGCGCCAGGTTGGGGTAGCTCAGCGCGCTCTGCTGGAGCCCCCGGCCGTCGACGAGGGCGCGCTCGCCGAGCCAGCCGTTCTCCAGCGCCTCGCGGTGCATCGCCGTCCCGGGGTACGGCGCGGCGATCGAGACCTGGAGCGTGTCGGGGTCGAGCTCGCACGCGTAGCGGACCGTCTCCTCGATCGTCTCGCGGGACTCGCCCGGCAGGCCCAGGATGAACGTGCCGTGGATCGTGATGCCGAGCGCCTTCGCGTCCCGGGTGAAGCGCCGGGCGACGTCGAGGCGCAGGCCCTTCTTGATGTTGTTGAGGATCCGCTGGTTCCCCGACTCGTAGCCCACGAGCAGGAGCCGCAGGCCGTTGTCCTTCAGGACCCTGAGCGTCTCGTACGGCACGTTCGCCTTCGCGTTGCAGGACCACGTGACGCCCAGGCGGCCGAGCTCACGCGCGATCGCCTCGGCGCGCGGCAGGTCGTCGGTGAACGTGTCGTCGTCGAAGAAGACCTCGCGGACCTGGGGGAAGTGGCGCCGGGCCTGCACGATCTCGCCCACGACGTGCGCGACCGAGCGCGTCCGGTAGCGCCCGCCGCCGACCGTTTGCGGCCAGAGGCAGAAGGTGCACCGCGAGCGGCAGCCGCGGCCCGTGTAGAGCGACACGTAGGGGTGCTGCAGGTAGCCGATCGCGTAGTGCTCGACGGTGAGGTCCCGCTTGTACACGTCCACCACCCACGGCAGCGCGTCCATGTCCTCGAGGACCGGCCGCGCCGGCGTGGAGTGGATCCGGCCGTCCTCGCGGTAGCTGAGGCCGAGCACCTCCGCGAGCGGGCGGCCCTCGGCGACCTCGCGGACCGTGAAGTCGAACTCGCCGCGCGCGACGAAGTCGATCGCCTCGGACCCGCCGAGGCTCTCCTCCGGGTGGACGGCGACGTGCGCGCCCACGAAGCCGATGCGGAGCCGCGGGTTCTCCCGCCGGAGCGCCTCGGCCACCCGCACGTCGTGGGGGAAGGACGGCGTGCTCGTGTGCAGGACCGCGAGGTCGTACAGGCGCGCGAGCGGCAGCACGTCCGCGAGACCGAGGCCGTCCGGCGGCGCGTCCACCAGGCGCGAGCCGGGCACGAGCGCGGCCGGCTGCGCGAGCCACGTCGGGTACCAGAACGAGCGGACCTCCCGCCGCGCCTGGTAGCGCGAGCCGGCGCCCCCGTCGAAGCCCTCCCACGAGGGCGGGTGGAGGAAGAGCGTGCGGAGCATCAGGCCGGCGAGACCTCCACGAGGTTCGAGTGGAACGCCGGGCCCCCGCCGAGGTCGGCCTCGCGATCGCTCGTCAGCGTGTTGACGCCGCGGCCGCCGGGGTGGAAGCGGTGCCACCAGATCCCCTCGATCACCGCGACGCCCGGACGCGTGGCGTCGGTGACCCGCGCGGTCAGGCGCACGGCGCCGCGCGGGCTCTCGACGCGCACGGCGTCGCCCTCGCGGATCCCCCGCGCGGCGGCGTCCGCGGGCGCCAGCAGCACCGTGGGTGGGCCCTGGCGCGCGCGGAGGCGCTCGGACTGGCCGAACGACGAGTTCAGGAAGAACCGGTTCGGCGGCACCAGGCACTGGAGCGGGTAGCGCGCGGCGAGGGCCGCGTCCGCCGGGCCCTCCACGAGCGGCGTCCACGTGGGCAGCGCCGGGAGCCCCTGCGCCCGCAGGCGCTCGGAGTAGAACTCGACCCGGCCCGATGGCGTCGGCGCGCCGTGGGCGAACGGCAGGTAGGGCCGCGGCAGGTCCAGCCGGACCCAGCCCCGCTCGCGGAGCCGCTCCAGGGTGATCGCGCGCACGCTCGCGTCGCCCGCGGCGAGGAACGCGCGGATCAGCTCCTCGGGGGTCCGCGCGTAGTGCGCCTCGGCCACGCCGAGCGCCCGCGCCAGGAGCCCGCACACCTCCCAGTTCGACTTCGCCTCGCCCTGCGGCGGCAGCACGGGCTCCGCGAGCTGGAGCGTGAACTGGCCGTAGGAGCGGTAGAGGTCCAGGTGCTCCATCGACGTCGTCGCCGGCAGGACGAGGTCGGCGTAGCGCGCGGTGTCCGTGAGCACCTGCTCGTGGACCACCGTGAAGAGGTCCTCGCGCGCGAGGCCGGCGAGGACGCGCGTCTGGTCCGGGCACACCGCGGCGGGGTTCGAGCTGTAGACGTAGAGGGCCCGGATCGGCGGGCGCAGGGTCCGGTCGCAGAGTGCCCGGCCGAGCCGAATCATGTTGACGATCCGCGGCCTGCGCGCGGGCAGCAGGTCGGGGCGCTCGAGCACCGCGTAGTCGAAGCCGCCGGCGCCGCCGGAGGAGAGCAGGGCGCCGCCGTGCGGGTCGGCCCAGGCGCCGGTGAGCGCGGGCAGGCACGCGAGCGTGCGGCAGGTCATGCCGCCGTTGTCGTGGCGGGAGAGCCCGATGCCGATGCGGAGGAACGTGCGCCGGGACGCGCCGTAGCGCCGGGCGAAGGCGACGATCGCGCCGGCGTCGAGCCCGGTGATCGGCGCGACCACCTCGGGCGCCCACGCCTTGACGTGCTCGGCCAGGCGGTCGAAGCCGAGCGTCGCGCGCTCGATGTAGGCGTGGTCGAGCCGCCCCTCGGCGATCAGCACGTGCATGACGCCGAGGGCCAGCGCCGCGTCCGTGCCCGGGCGGACCATCAGGTGCTCGTCGGCCTGCTGGGCGGTCGGCGTGCGGTAGGGGTCGATCGTCACCACGCGGGCCCCGCGCTGCCGCGCCTGCTTGACGAGCGTCATCACGTTGACGGACGAGTAGGCGGCGTTGATCCCCCAGAGCACGACCAGGTCGGCGCCGACCATCTGCTCCGAGTCGTTGCCGGTGACGGCGCCGAGCGTCGCCGTCCAGCCCGCGTACGCGGTGCTGATGCAGATCGAGCGGTGCAGCCGGCTCGCGCCGAGCGCGTGGAAGAGCGGATGCCCCGCGTAGTACTGCACCTGGCCCATGGAGCCCGCGTACGAGAACGGCAGGATCGCCTCGGCGCCCTCGGCGGCGATGAGCGCCCGCCAGCGCGCCGCGATCGTGGCGATCGCCTCGTCCCAGGAGACGGGCGCGAACTCGCCCGCGCCCTTGGGCCCGACCCGCCGGAGCGGCGTCAGCACGCGCAGCGGCGAGTGCACGCGCTCGGCGTACGCGCGCACCTTGCCGCAGATCACCCCCCGGGTGAAGGGGTGGTCGGGGTCGCCGGTGACCTCGGCGAGGCGTCCGTCCTCGACCGTCACGAGGAGGCCGCACGCCGAGGGGCAGTCGTGAGGACACACGGACCGCATGCTCGCCAACAAAGGTATCATGGCGCCCGGCATGCTCGGCGTCGTCGGGCGGCTGAACCCCTTCAAGACAGCCGAGGCGCAGCGCCTCGCGCTCCTCTTCGGCGTCGTCTACTTCGCCCAGGGCATGTGGTCGCTGCCGGCCCAGAGCATCACGATCGTCCTGAAGGACCGCGGGCTCGGCCCAGCGCAGATCGCCGACTTCTTCCTGCTCAGCACGATCCCGTGGCTGATCAAGCCCGCCTACGGGCTCCTGTCCGACTTCGTCCCGCTCTTCGGCCGCCGGCGCAAGAGCTACTTCATGCTCACGTGCGGGCTCGCGGCCGCGTCCGCCGGGGTCCTCGCCTCGGGCCTCCTGATCTCCCACGGCCCCATCCGCACCTACGCGTGGACGCTCCGCGGGTTCGGCTTCGAGTACCCCCTCGCCTTCATGCTCGTCGCCGGCGTGGGCCTCTTCACGCTGATGGCGCTCGGCCTCGCCTTCACCGACGTGCTCACCGACGCCATGATGGTCGAGCACGGCCGGCCGCGCGGCCTCACCGGCGCCTTCCAGTCGGTCCAGTGGGCGTGCATCACCATCGCCCTGGTCCTGGTCGGCGTGGCGGGCGGCTGGCTCGCCGAGCGGCGCGCGCTCTCGCTCGGGTTCGGGCTGGCGGCGGGCTTTCCACTCGTGTCGCTCGGCATGGCGGCCGGCTTCGTGCGCGAGCCCCGCGCGCGGGTCGACCGCGCCGCCTTCCGCGCCACGTGGACGGCGATCCGCGCGGCGCTCGCCGCCCGGGAGGTGTGGCTCGTGGCGGGCTTCATCTTCTTCTGGACGTTCAGCCCGAGCTTCGGCCCGGCCTTCCTCTTCTACCAGACCGATACCCTCGGCTTCAGCCAGCAGTTCATCGGCCTGCTCGGCTCGCTCGGCGCGGCGGCCGGCGTCGCCGGCGCCGCCGTCTACGCCCCGATTTCGCGGCGGCTCCCGCTCCGGCGCCTCATCAACTGGTGCATCGGCGCGGCGGTCGTCGGCACCCTCGCCTATCTCGTCTATCGCGATCAGGTCTCGGCGATCGTGATCGACACCGTCTTCGGCGCCATCGGCATGCTCACCCAGCTCGCGCTGCTCGACCTGGCGGCCAAGGCCTGCCCGCGGCGGGTGGAGGCGACGTTCTTCGCGCTCCTGATGTCGGTCTACAACGGCGGCGCGCAGCTCTCGCAGAACGTCGGCGCGCGCCTCTACGAGACGGTCGGCTTCACCTGGCTCGTCCTGATCTCGACGGCGATGACCGCCCTGGTGTGGGCGCTGGTGCCGCTGGTGAAGATCGACCGCATCGAGGCCCGCGCCCGCGCGCAGGCGGACCCGCCGGCCGGGGTCTGACGCTCACGGGGGGCGGGAGCCGGGAACCTGGCGATACCGCCGCCACCGAGCGCGACCAGGTGCACGCCCGGCGCGTGGAGGTTCCAGGGCTCATAGCCGGACGAGTCGGTGAGCACCTCCAGCCGTTTGCCATGCTCGAACTCCAGCACGAGGTCCGCGGAGCGCTCGTCGAGTCGCGCCTCGCCCACTCGGGATCCTTGCAAGTGTGAGGCGGCCGCAGCGCGAGCATCAATCGGAGCCGGCAACCCGAACTGCTGACCTTGGTCGCGCGACGTCAGGGCGACCTTGCCGTCGGCGATGACGCGCCAGAGGCAGTCGACAGCAAGGGTGGCCCCACCGAACTCGAAGGTGGAGTTCCCAGGGGAGTGCTCGTACACGCGGCTGCACGCCTTTCCCTTCAGCCACTCGACGCCCATGCGACCCTCGTTGTAGTGTGCGGGCAACGCCCGGCATCAGGTGCGGCGCGTAGCGCCGTCAGCTGGATGCCGTGGTTAGGCGGTCTCATTGTTAACGCAGCCCACCGGTTGCCCACCTTCAACCCACCGCAGTTGCTCATGACTGTGTCCTATCGGGCACAGAACTTCGCTCCGGAACAAGGAAGGGCTCCTTGGGCGGCCAAGGCTGGCCGGATGCAAGATCGGGGTGACGCGGTTCACCCGTCGGCCTGGCATGCTCCAGACGCCATTCCTCGATTTGACCGAGAAGCATGAAGGCGGACTTCCGTCGCTTCTTGTCCTCTGTCGCCATTCTGAAAAGTCGGACGCGCAGTTCGTTTGACGCGCGCGCGTGTTCCGTGAAGACGCTGGCGTTTTGCCCGTAGGGTCGTCGCTCGACGAAAGCGCCTTTGAATTGGTCCCAGATGCCTTGGGGCACCGGCGAGGGCCTGGCGTCATCGATCAGGTTCAGATTGGCGGCCAGGACTTCGGGCGTTCCGAGCCAGTCCATGACTTTCGAGAGGACGTGCCGATTGAGTTCCGGCAGGTCGCGTTCGCACAATTCCTGCAGCCGCGCGGCCGCCTCCGGCCTGCGCTGAGCGAGTTCCGTGAGCCGCGCCATGAGCACGTCCTCACGGTGCGGACGCCGCGTCAGCGCGATGCCGCGAATGTCCGGATCGACAAAACCCAGGAGCAGTTCGCGTGCACGCGGTGTGTCGAGTGCAGCGAAGGCGTTGATGAAATTGTCCTCGCATTGCTCGAACGTCTGCGCATCGGACGCAAGCTCGTACAAGAGATCGACGGCGGCATCCGAGCGGCTCTCGCCGAGAGCGGTGACGAGCCCGCACAGTTCGTATCCCCGGAGCCGCCGCTTGCGGAGCACGTCGCGAATCCTGGCGATCCCTGCCGCAGGGTCGTCGACGAAGGGGCACAGCGCTAGGATGCGGCGCAGAAGGTACTTGTCTGATTCCTGCATCCACCTCTCTGTTCGCTCGAGGATGGAATCGACGAGGGCGAACGTAGTGGTCGCGGGCAAGACGACACCCGCCATCAACAAGCGCTTGGCGGCATCGAGACGGATGTGCTGGTCCCATTGGCCGGGCATGGCAATTACGTCGAGCACCGCTGCCGCGGAGCCGCGGGCGTCAACGCCGGCAAGCGCCTTTGCGAGCTCCTTGAGGCCGGCGGCCGGCTTTCCGTCTTGCAGTTGCTCCCGGAGGCGCCTGATTTCGGCATTGAGTGCGGCGGCGAACCGTGCGCGGCGCTGGTCGTCGGCGGGCGGCGGGGTGCGACCTTCGCGCGCGGCCCACATCACGTGGTAGCGAAACGTACGATCAAAGGAGCGCTCCAGCTTCGGCACGAAGTCGCGCGCCATCGCCGCTGCGGCGTCCGAGAGGTATTCCGGCTCGGGAAGCAGGTCAATGAGCCCCTGCTCGGCACCGGCCGCGTCGAGGTGCATGACGGCGGCGATGTGCCAACCGGCGTAGCTCATGCTGCCGCCATTACCGAGAGGGCCGCGGTCGCCGGCCGCGCGCGCGGCCCGTCCGCGGCGTACCCTCTCGATGTCGGCGCGGATGAGCGTCACCAGGTCCGCCATGTCTTCAGGTTTTCCAACCTGTGCAATCGACGAGGCCAGGTTGGCCTTCTCCTCGCCGTTGAAGTCGTCCTGGCGCAGGACGACCTCGACACTGCTTTTAAGGTAGGCGCGAAGGCGTGCCTTCAGGTCGTCGTCCGCGATGCGCAGCGGTTCCACGTCCGACCTGGCGACCCGACTCAGAAGGTCGGCGGCGACTGTGATGTCGAGCGGATCGCCGCTGGTGACGGACGAGAGGACGCCGGCCGCGGCGACGTTGTCGGGAAGACGGCGAAACACGGCCTCCAGCTGGTTCATCACCTGCCACTCGAATTCGTGCCGTTGGCCGGGTTCCGCATCCACCTTGCGCCGCAGCTTGCGCAGCTTCGCAAATACGCGTGCCGCAAGCTTTGCATCCGCGCGCGCGGCGATCACCGCAATCATGCCCTCACAGTGCGCGTTCTTGAAGTCCTTGGTCTCGAGGCGCTGCAGGTATTTCTCGACGAGGCCGTCGGGAATGGCGGTCGCGAACGGCAACCAGTACTCGTGCCCGTAGAGGACGCCTTCGGCAACCTGGGTAGCCACCCACTCGCTCGCCCAGGCAGGATCGATTCTGCGCAGATACTCGAGCGCCGGCTGGATATAGTGCGAACTCAGGTTGCGCATGTCGCCGCCAGGCAGCGCCGCCATCGCATCTTTGACGACGCCGTCCAGGCCTGGCTCGCCCAGCTCGATCAGATCAAGCGCGGTTCGCAGGCGGGCGGGATGGTCGGTCGTGCTCTCGATGAATTTCCGCATCGCCGCGATGGTCTTGGGCCTGAGGGCCGCGGGCATGCGGTCGGTGTTCTTGCGCGCGACCTCCTCGAATGTCTGCGCATCCATCGACTCGAGGATGCGGGCGAGCGCGTCGTCAGACCCGGTCCACATGAGGCCGGAGACCGCCGCGTTCTTCACCGTGACGCTCTTGTCCTCGGCAGCGAAGGCCGCGATCTCGCCATCGACGCGGTGATGAAGCAGTTCGGAGACGAAATCCGCGCGCGCCTCGTCGCTCCAGCCGCGCACCTGGTCGCGCCAGTTCGCTCCCAGCGACGAGACCTGCATGTCGGGCCAGAGCCGGTACGTGCGAAGCCGCGTTTGCTGGTCTTGTCCCGACAGAAGCGGCACGATGATGTCGCTGAAGTCGTCCGCGCCGGTGGCGAGCATGGCGGCGAGGGCATACTGCCGATAGTGGCCGTCACGGATCGCGTAGACGGCGCGGAAGCGCTCGCTGACCGCCGCGCGCACCTCCCACCAGACGGCCGTCCCGCAAAGCTGCGCGAGCTCGCCGGCGAACACGGGGTCAACGGCGAGCGCCATTTGCACTAGCTCGCGGCCGGCGCGCGTATTTCGTTTATCTCCCTCGCCATCGCCGGTCTGTTCGGCAAAAGTCTCTGCGATCATGCGCAGCGGTTCGGCCCAGGCCGGATCATTCACATGGTCGGCGGTGAAGCGCCCGGTCGCCTGCGGATCGTCGTCGCGCAGGTCGAGAAGCCGCGCGCGGACATCGAGCGCGGCGTAGTATTCCTGCAGCTGCTGATGCTCGAATTGAAACGCCGTGTGCGGGTAGTCAACGCGCTCGAGAACGTGGTGCGCCGTGAGCGTCGCGAGGAGCGCCGGTGCTCCCACCGGCTCGATCTGCCCACGGTCCGCAAGCTCTCGTGCGACGGCGGCAATCACAGCGCGGGCATCAGCCTCGGGCAATGCTACCGCACCGCGTCGAGTCATCTCAGTTGCGAGGGCCTTCAGGTAGTCCGTTTGCCGGCCGAAGATCGGTGCTGCTTGCAGCGCGTTTCTGTGTTCGTCTCGTTGTTCTTGCAGACGGAGAACTTGGGCGAGTACGCCGATTGTCGTAGAGGGAATCTCGGCACCCGCTTCAAACAGCGAAGCGACTTCCGACAGGTTGAACGGCGTGCGAGTGATCTCGTCGAGCGATGGGTCGCCATCGATGCGAACGCGGAGCTCGGCGCCTTTCGCGCCAAGGCGGGCTGCAAGGTAAGCTGCCCGCTGTGCTCGCCGAAGGCGCATCAACCGCAGCCGCAATGCACCGGGCAGCGGCGGCGTCAAGTGGTGTGTGCGGGTTGCGACGATGATGCCCGCACTCGGAAAATCCCGTTCGAGCTCTCGGAGTGCGTTGTTAGCCTGTGCAGAATTCGACTCCGCGATTTCATTCCAGCCGTTCAACAACAACAGGAAAGGTTCCGTCTGCTGCACGCGCGCGAGGTCGGCGGCCGTGAGACCTTCGGCTTGGAACGCAGGCATGCCGGCAATGTATTCGAGAATTCCGCGGCGCGATGAGGTCCACGCCGGAAGTTCGACCATGAACGGTGTGCCGGCGGTGCGCGCACGTTGCGCGACCTGTATCAGCGTCGTGGTTTTTCCACGGCCGACGGGCCCTTCGAGAACGATGCGGCGGCTTTGCGACAGTGCCTGGTCAATCTGCTGAAGCGACATCACGTCGGCAGACTCCGCGCCATTCGGGTCAAGCCGCACCGCTGTGAGATCGATGAGCGGGTGTCCTTTTGTCTTGCCAGCCCAGGTCAGCGTGACCGCGTTGGCAGCGCGCCTTGTTCTGTCAATGAGGTCTGCGACCTGCGGTTCGGCATCGATATCGAGGTGGAGGAAGCTGGCACGGAGCGAGGCGTTCTCCGGCATCATCATCACCGTGATGATTTCCTCGCGCTCGATGATGTGAAGTTCGAGGCCGTGGTGTTTCTGAACTGCCTCTTCCCACTGCTTTCGGTCGGCGTTGCCGACTTTGGCGGACGTCACGAAGAGGAGCATCTTTAGGTCAGGAAAGTTCTCCTTGGCGGTCTTCGCGTCGGCGGAAATCTTCTTCAGCGTTGGCGTGATCGAGGCGGCGAGTCCCTTGCCGATCCTCTCCGGCGTCAGGCTTGAGGGCGCGTAGGCATCGAGGCCGAGATCCTTCTTGCGCTGGCGGACGATGAGTTCGGGCCAGCGCTTCTTGCCGAGTACTACCGCCAGCCCCTGAAAACGCATCCCCTCCTCTTGGGAGGCAAGCTCATCGAGTGCCCTTTCGATGTCGGTTCTCAGGACAGCCATTCGTACCTTGCGATCCCTCTCGAAAGATTGTGAGGGAGTATTCTACCGCTGGCTCGGCCGTTCCACGCCCATGTAACGGAGGCTACAGGGGCCAGACGCGCGAAATACCTAGATAGTGTCGATTCGTGAAGAATCCGAAGTGCACGCGCGGTTCTCCTGTGCCGAGACGGCTGCGCTGGCGGTGTAAGACCCCGCCACGGTGTAGCAGCAGGTGCGCACTCGGGTGCGCAAAATACCTCGCGGCGTCGAATGCCGCATAGAATTCGGCTGGTCTGTGTAGCACGGCCAATGCTGCGAGCGGGACAGCCTAACACCATCGCGTTGCAAGCGCCTGGGGCCGGAATTGTCCTTGCTCGTGCAGCCCTGGCGGGCGCAGTCGAGCGAACGCTGCGTTGCTATGCAGACCGGCCTCTCCACCCGCGGCGGCGCAAGCCGCGGAACCGGTCGGGTGGGCCACGCGGGGCGCGTCGTGCTCACGGTCCTCTAAAGGTAGCTGATCGGCTCAGGGCGGGCAAGGTTCGACAGCCCGGCGAGCCGAGTCGCGGGCCTCGGCCGAAAAGATGCCGCGGGTCATGAGGGCGGCGGCGCCGTCGGCGCGCGCCTGGTAGATCGCCGCGCGGGCGGCGTGAACGGCGGCGGTGGCGGGCGCGGCTGCCGCGGCCCAGTCGATCAGGTGGCTCGCCAGCTCGAGGCGGCCCGCGGCGGCCAGCGTGCGCGCGCGCTCCACGAGGGCGTCCACGCCGCCCGCGAGGGCCGCCACCTCGGCGCCCAGCTCGGCCTCGGGCGCGGGCTTCAGGTGCGCGGCGACGCCGTCCCACCAGCCGCCGTAGAGGCGCCAGATGTTGCGCACGACGAAGTCGGGCTCGTCGTAGACGGCCTGGAGGTACGGGCGCGTGGCCAGCCGCGCCGGCGGCCGCACCTCGCGCAGGACCGTCTCGAGGGGCGCGCCGGCGTTCATGCGCGCCACGGTCTCGGCGACGAGGTGCTCGAGCCACTCGGCGGTCTCGCCGAGCGCCTGCTGGATGCGCGCGCGGCCGACGATCGGCACGCCGTGGCCCGGAATCAGCAGCTCGGGGTCGCAGGCGGCCATGGCGCGGAGCGAGGCCGCCCACTCGGCGGCGTAGCGCTGGACCTTCTGGGGGTTGCCGGCGTTGGGGGCGACCCAGATGAACTGGTCGCCGGTCCAGAGGATCCGGCGCGCGGGCCACCAGAGCCAGGTGTGGTCGTCGGTCTCGCCGCGGGCGTGGCTCAGCTCGAGCGTTACCTCTCCCACCGTGAGGCGCAGCGTGTCCTCGTAGACCGTGTCCGGGTAGTCGTAGTCGTCAGGCCAGGAGGGCGGGATCGAGAACTGCCGCGCGTTGATGAGGGCGTTGTGCTGGCGCGTGAGGCGGTAGCGGTCGAAGCGGGCGGCGACGTTCCGGTGGCCGACGATCCGCGGGCGGGGCCAGCCGCGCTCGCGGGCCTCGGCGAGGAACGGCGGCAGGCCGAGGGCGTGGTCGGCGTGGCCGTGGGTGTAGACGGCCGTGTGCACGGGCGCCGGATCGATCGCGCGCACCGCCGCGAAGGTCTTCTCGCGCGCGACGTAGTTCGAGGTGTCCACCAGCACGAGGCCCGCGCCCGTGCGCAGGACGGTCACGTTGGCGAAGGCGTGGAGGAAGACGACACCCGGCGCCAGCTCCTCGGTCCGGCCGGTGGGTGCCCAGAACTGCGCCGGCGGCACCGCGCCGGACCAGAACCCCTCGGCCAGGTCGAGGAGCGCGCCCACTAGTCGGTGGACGACAGGTAGAACTCGACCTCGGGCGGCCCCGCGACCAGCGGGTCGCGGCGCTCGCGGAAGGCCGCGAGGTGCGGCCCCTTCCGGTGCGCGTCGAAGGCCGCGTCCGAGCGGTACTGCTCGTAGAACAGGAACAGGTCGGGGTTCTTCTTCGAGCGGTGGAGCCGGTACACGAGACAGTCGGGCTCGGCCTTCACCACCGCCGCCACTTGCTCGGCCAGGATCGCCGCCAGCTCGTCGCCACGGCCCGGCTTCGCCGAGAGCTTCGCCACCACGGTCAGCACGTTCGCCATCACGCCTCCCTGTCCTCGTTGGTGTGGGCGCTGCGCGTCGCCGCCGCGTGGGCGCGCCGGAGCCAGCGCAACGCACGCGCGACGTCGGACGGCTCGATCACGTCCGTCTCGACCCAGCCCCGCCGCGCGAAGCGCCGGTGCGGGCGCATCCCCGCCTCCCGGAGCGCGCGGGCTTGATCGGCCGGTCCCAGCCGGATCCAGAGGTCGCGCTCCTTCTCGCGGAGCGGAAAGCACGCGAAGAGCGTCTCGCCGGCGAAGTAGCCCCAGCGGCCGAACATCGGCGTGATGCGGACGCCCTCCCACGCGCGCAGCGCTTCGTTGAGCCGGTGCGCGGGGCCGGTGCCGCCGCGCGCCAGCGTGCGCCGGACCTTGCGCCCCTTGCCCATGCCGCGGAAGCGGCGCGGGGCTATGGCCAGACCTGGGTGTAGGCGAAGCGCGCGCGCTCGCTGGCCCCGCCGAAGCGGGCGTCGTACTCGGCCCGGAGCGTCTTCATGTGGTCCGACGCCATGAGCCGCCGGTAGTTCGCCTCGTCCCGGACCTCGTACACCGCCATGTACTGGTAGCGGTCCTCGCCCTCCAGCGCCTTGTAACGCCGGGCGCTCACGGCGCCGGGCCACTGGAGGAATTGGGGCACGTGCTCCTCGTTGTACCAGCGGTTGAACGCCTCCTCCTGGTCGGGACGGATGGTCGCCTTCACGACGAACAGCACGGTCGCCATCGGAGTCTCCTCGCGTCAAGTGGAATCGAGCGCCGCCCATTCTGCCATTGACAGCCTCTCCGCCGCCATGCGAAAAGAGTCGTCATTATGGCCACCGACCCGAGCGCTCGTGTGACGTTCGCGCCCGTCGAGGGCGCGGCCCGGCTCTTCACGCCCGCGTTCTGCGCGTACCTGACGCGGCTCCACGACGGGCTCGACGCGCGCGCCCGGGCGCTCCGCGCCGCGCGGCGGGCGACGCTCGAGCGCGCGCTCCGGCAGCACGTCCTGCCCGGCCACCCGCCGCCCTCCGAGGCCACGACGGGGCGCTGGCAGGTGCCGCCCGTTCCGGAGGAGCTGCGCCGGCCGGGCATCGAGATCTCCGGCCCCTGCTCGATCACCTCGATGTTCATCAACGCGCTGAACCCCGGGCCCGAGGGCGAGCGCGCCGAGGGCGACCTGGACGACGACGAGGACTCGGGCGGGCACCGCCTGGTCGACACGGTGCGCGCCGCGCACAACCGGCTCGCCGCGGTCAACCGCGAGCTCGGCTTCGAGGACACGGAGCGCGGCAAGAGCTACCGGATCGCGCCGGGCGAGCTGCCGTTCTTCATGCACCGCGAGCGGGGCATGCACCTCGACGAACCCGACGTCACGGTGGACGGCGCGCCCGTCAACGCCGCGGTCCTCGGCACCGCGCTCACGCTCTTCTACGCCGGCCGTGCCCAGGCCGACCGCGGCCAGGGCATCTACTTCTACCTGCCGAAGCTCGAGCACGCGGCCGAGGCGCGCTGGTACCGCGAGCTGTTCGACCTCTCGGCCGAGCACCTCCCGTACCTCCGCGGCGCGACGGTCCGCGCGGTCGTGCTGGTCGAGTCGCTGCCCTGCGTCTACGAGATGGAGGAGATGCTCCACGCGCTCGGCCCCTACGCGGCCGGCCTGAACGCCGCGCGCTGGGACCTCAAGGCCTCGATCTTCGAGTACGTGATGGCCGATCCCAAGCAGGTCTGGCCCGACCGCTTCGGCGTCGACATCAAGACGACGCCGTTCCTCGCGAACATCTTCCGGCGGCTGGTCGCGATCTGCCTCCGGCGCGGCGCCGTGCCGATCGGCGGCATGGCGACGGCGCTGCCGTCCAGCGATCCCGAGGTCAACCGCGTCGCGGGCGAGGCGATCCGCAAGGACAAGGAATGGGAGGCCGCGCAGGGCTTCCTCCGCGGCTGGGTCGCGCACATCTTCCACATGAAGACCGCGGCCACCCCGTTCAGGGAGCTGCTCGCCACGGGCTGGCGGCCGACGGCCGCGATGGCGGATCCCGAGAACTACCCCGTGCGCCTCGAGGTGCCGGCGGGCCCGATCACGCTCGGGGGCACCCGGCGCAACGCGCGGATGCTGATCGAGTACGTGGAGGGCTGGCTCAACGGCCGCGGCGCCAAGGGCATCGACAGCCTCGAGGGCAAGCCCGGCGTCCACCCGGCGCTCATGGAGGACCTCGCCACCGGCCGCATGTCGGTCGCGCAGATCGCCCAGCGGATCATCCACGGCGCCAAGGACTCCGAGGCCGGGACCGTGCACGACGCCGCGCTGGTCACGCGCCTGCTCCAGGAGGAGCTCGCCGACATCCTGACCCGGCGGCAGGGCGCCGAGACCCACGAGCGCTACCGGAAGGCCGTGAAGATCGCGATGCGCTGGATCCGGAACTACACCGAGCTCGACTTCCGGAGCCTGGGCTCCTACACCCGCGCCGAGCTCGAGCGGATCGCCGCCGCCCCCGACGCCCTCTGATCAGCGTTCCGTCGCGGCGCGGCCCGCGACCGCGCGCACCGTGCGCGGCGCGGCGAGCCAGATCGTGCCGGCGGAGAGCGCGCTCGAGCCCATGGCGACCCCGAACGCCAGGACGTAGCCGCCGGTCGCGTCGTACATCGCGCCGGTCGCCCACGGCCCGGCGGCGCCGCCGACGATGGCCGCCAGCATCAGCGAGCCGAAGATCGCGCCGTAGTGCGCGCCCTGGAAGACGTCGGCGGGAATGGCGCCGATCACGGCGACGAGGCCATAGCCGAGCAGACCCTGCGCGACGACCATCAGCTCGACCAGCCTCGGGGTCGGCGCGTGCCGGAGCAGGATCAGGGCCAGGGAGCAGAGGGCGAACCCGAAGTTCCCCACCGTCCACACCCATTCGCGCCCGATCCGGTCGACGAGGTACCTCGTCTGGTGGACCTGCACGGCGTACCACGCGTAGAGGCCCGACAGGTAGCTCACGGCGATCCACCAGAAGCGCGCGGTGCCCAGGGCGCGGCCGAGCGTCCAGTCGGCGGCGACCCGGGCGGCGTCCACCACGTTCGTCGTCCGGACGCCGGCGGCGGGGCCGCCCGGGGCACGGTCGCCGTCGGGCGCGAGCCCGAGGTCTTCGGGCCGCCGCCTCAGCAGGAGGTTGAGCGGCGCGAGGACCACGAGCACCACGGCGCCCAGCCACCGGCAGGCCGCGCGCCATCCCGCGCGCTCGATGAGCGTCTGGAGCCACGGCAGCAGGACGACGGAGCCCACGCCGACGCCCGAGAAGGCGAGGCTCATGGCCAGCCCTCGCCGGCGGACGAACCAGTTCGGCAGGTAGAGCGACTGGCCGGTGTACGAGAGACAGACGCTGCCGCCCCCCACGAGGACGCCCAGCGTCGCGTAGAGGTGCCACGGCTCACGGATCCCGCTCGCCAGGAGCAAGCCGCCCGCCACGAGGCCCACGCCCAGCTCGATCACGACGCGCGGTCCCCGTCGATCCATCAGGCGGCCGAGCACGGGGCTGGCGACCGCGGTGACGAGAAAGCCGAACGAGAACGCTCCCGCCGTCACCCCCCGCTCCCAGCCAAACTCGTCGAGGATCGGCGGAAAGAGCAGCGAGAAGGCGGTGCGGGCGTTCACGCCCACGCCCATCGTGACGAAGGCGACGGCCACGATGACCCAGCCGTAGAAGAATGGTAACCGCGCCTCCACCCTCCGCTCCGCCGGCCCGGTCACCGAGGGAGCCCGGGCCTACGCCGGAGGCGCGACGAGATTGAGCGGCGGCTCGCCCCGGGCGGTCCGCCGGATGTTCTCCGCGATCAACCGCGCCCGCGCCCCGAGCATCCCGTCGGTCCAGCCGGACACGTGCGGCGTCATCAGGATGTTCGGCAGCTCGTGGAACGGTCGCCCGGCGGGGAGGGTCGCGCCGGCGACGGTCGGATAGCGATACCAGACGTCGACCGCGGCGCCGGCGATCCTCCGCTCGGCCAGCGCCGTGTAAAGGGCGTCCTCGTCCACGATCTCCGCCCGCGCCACGTTGACGACGATCGCGGTCGGCTTCATCGCGCGGAGTCGCGTCTCGCCCAGGAGGCCGCGGGTCTCGGGCGTCAAGGGCAACGTGATCGCGAGATAGTCCGAGCGCGCGAGCACCTCGTCGAGGGCGCCCGGCCCGCGCACGGCGAGCGCGCCCGGGCCCCGCACGGCCGCGATGCCAGACGGGTCCGGCAGCGCGGCGTCGCGACGGATCGCCAGCACCTCCATGTCGAACGCGCGGGCGCGCCGGGCCACGGCCTGCCCGATCCGCCCGTACCCGAGCACGCCGAGCGTCCTGCCCGCCAGCTCGGGCCACCCCGGTGGAGGCGGCACGCCGACGGCCCACTGGCTCTCCCAGCGCCCGCGGCGGAGCGCGGCGTCGAGCCGCCCGAACTCGCGCGTGAGCGCCAGCATGGCTCCGAGCACGTACTCGGCGATGCCGGTCTCGTGCCCGTACGCGTTCGCGAGCCGCACGCCCGCGGGGAGCGCGGAGCGGTCGATCCGGTCGAGGCCCGCGCCGGGAACCTGGACGAGCTTGAGCCGCCCGGCCGCCGCCCCCATCGCGCGGCCGAACGCGAGCGTGACGAGGACGTCGACGTCGCGAAGCCGCGGGACGATGCCCGCCTCGTCGGCGACGACGACGTCGCACGGCAGGTCGAGGTGCCGCCGCACGGGCTCCTCGAGGCGAGCCGCGAAGGTCCCGGCGAACGCGATCCGGAGCGTGGACGACCTCCCTTCCGATCCCGGTCCCAGCATGCCGCGCGCGGTCCCAGCATGCCGCGCGCGGAGCGCCGATGGCCGACAAGATCCGGACGATTCCTGCCAAGGGTCCCGGTCGCGCTTGCGCGAACGGGTGGCGGAAGGCAAGATGCTCAGCCGTGACGCGCAAGCGCATCGTCCTGCTCGTGGTCCCCCCGGTCGACGAGCTGGACCTCGTCGGGCCGGTGGAGGTGTTCGGCACCGCGAATCGCCTGCTGGGCGGCGGTCGCACGCCGTACGCGGTCGAGGTCGTCACCACGGCGCGGGATCGAAGGATCGACGGCGAGTGCGGGCTCTCGCTCCTCGCGCATCGACACTATCAGGACGTGGACGGCCGCCCCGATTCCGTGCTCGTCATCTGCGGGGTCGGCGCCCGCACGCTGCGCGATCGCGCCCTGCTCGGCTGGCTCCGGGGGATCGCCGCCACCCCTCGTCGCCTCGGCTCGGTCTGCGTCGGGGGATTCCTCCTGGCCGAAGCCGGCCTCCTGGACGGCCGGCGGGCGACCGTCCACTGGAGGTACGCGAGGGAGTTCGCCGAGCGCTACCCGCGGGTCGCCGTCGATCCACGACCGACCTGGGTGAAGGACGGGACCTTCTACACGTCGGCGGGGATCTCCGCGGGCATCGACCTCGCCCTGGCCTGGGTCGAGGAGGACTTCGGCGCCGCCGCGGCGTTGAAGGTGGCGCGCGAGCTCGTGCTGTTCCTCCGGCGTCCGGGCGGGCAGGACCAGGTCAGCGTGTCGCTCGCGACGCAGGCGTCGCACACGAGGTCGATGCACGAGCTCCAGGTCTGGATGGCGGACCACCTCGACCAGCCGCTGTCCGTCGACCTGCTCGCCGAGCGCGCGGCGATGAGCGCCCGGAACTTCGCGCGGGTGTTCGGACAGGAGCTCGGCACCACGCCGGGCCGCTACCTCCTGCAATTGCGGGTCGAGGCCGCCCGGAGGCTCCTGGAGCAGACCGACAAGAGCCTCCCGCACGTCGCGAGCGCCAGCGGGTTCCGGAGCGTCGACGTCATGCGCCGGGCGTTCCTCAGAGCCCTGGGGACGACGCCGCTCCGATATCGGCGCCACTTCCGGACCCCGGCCGCGAGATCGCCCATGCCGGCGGCGCCGCACCGCGGACCGCTGGCCGCGGCCCGGCGAGACATCGCGAGGGCCGTGCGCGTCACGGCGACCTCACCCCGCCGTCGGCGCCGGGAGCCGAGAGCGGGAGCCGCTACCGCGCGCGGCCGGTGAGCCGCGCCAGCGCCTCGCGCGCGCCCGCGTGGGCGCTCTGCTCGCGGCCCACGATCAGCCGCGTGTGCGGCGCCCCCGGCCGCGCTCAGCGGGCGGCCGGCCCGGGCGTCAGGAGCCCGCCGCGGCCCAGCGGCACCCTAGTCGTACCGGCTGATGTGGAGGTGCACGCCGTGGCTCGACTCGGGCTCGACCGTCACCTCGCCGGTGCCCTTGAGGCACTTCGCGCCGGCCCGCGCGAACGACGCGTTGAGCCCCGGGAAGTCCTCCGCGACGAGCGAGAGCGCGACCATCCCCTCCGTGCCGCCCACCTCCGCCGCCGGCACCACGAGGAGCGCGCCGCGGCCGACCGCGAGCATCATGCGCGGCCCGCTGTTCATCGCGACCTGGGGGAGGCCGAAGAGCGCCTGGAACGTCTCGGCCGTGTGCTGGACGTCGCGCGCGCCGACCACGAGGCGCTTGAGTCGCACCGGCGCGGCGAGCGCGCGCGCGTGCGCCGTCGCCTCGGGCGAGGGCGTGGCCAGCTCGACCAGCACACCGCAGCACGCCCGCGGGTGCAGGAAGGCGATCTGCCCGGCGAGCCCGGCCCGCGGCACCGTGTCGAGCAGCTCGACCTGCCGCTCCTTCAGCGCCGCGAGCGCGCCCGTGACGTCCGGCGTGTCCAGGCACAGGTGGTGCAGCCCCTCGCCGCGCCTGGCCAGGAAGCGCCCGACGCCCGTGCCGGGGTCGAGCGGCTCGAGCAGCTCGATCTCGGTGTCGCCCGCGCCGAGGAGCGCGGCGCGGACGCCCTGGTCGGGCAGGACCGCCTCCGTCAGGAGCGGGAGCCCGAGCGCGTCGCGATAGAAGCCGAAGGCGTCGGCCAGACGCCTCACCACGATCCCGACGTGATGGATCCCCCGAATCACCTGCGTGCCCTCCTCAGCGGACGAATGGGGCGACCCTGCGCGCGCAGGCGTCGCGGATGCGAATCCGGTGGTTGGCCAGGAGGCCGCGCGGCAGCCGGCCCGGCGGGAAGAACTCGAGCGCGAGCGTCTCGTCGCACGTCTGGAGCCCGCCGCCGCGCACCACGCACTCGAAGCAGGCGTTCACGTAGTGCCACACGTTGCCGTTCGGATAGCGGACGACCTGGAGCCGCGGCCGGGAGTAGACGCCGACGAGGCGCCGGACCGCCACGCGGAGCCCGGTCTCCTCGAGAACCTCGCGCCGGATGGCGTCGTGGAGCGACTCGCCGATCTCCATCGAGCCGCCGGGGAGGCCCCACTGCCCGCCGTCCGCGCGCCGCTGCAGCAGCAGGCGCCCGACGCGGTCGAAGATCACCGCGGACACGCTCGGCCGGATGCCGAGCGCCCGCTCGTAGTCACGCTCGAGCGTGATCACCGCCTCACCCTACCCGACGCCGCCGCGGCGCGCAATCGGGCGCCCGGAGCCCCGATTGAAACGCATCGCAAGTCGAGCCGCGCCCCGGGTTCCCCGGGGCGTGTGCGAGCGTTTGGGGGGTATGGGGGACGCCCGGAGCCCCCCATGAAATCAGGGGTCCGCGGCGCTGAAGAGCCGCTGGAACTCGCCCCAGGCCACCGGCGGGCGGCGCGCGACGGCCGCGTTCTCCTCCACGTGCGCCACCGACTTCATCCCGACGAGCGCCGTGCCGATGCCGGGCGTCGAGCGCACGAACTGGAGCGCCCGCTGCGCGTCCGTGTCGAGGCCGGCGAGGACCTCGCCCACCAGCGGCGGCAGGCCCCGGCTGAGCTGGCCCTGGTACATGGACGCCGACGCCATCACGTAGACGCCCAGGCGGCGCGCCGCCTCGAGCGTCGAGACCACCTCCTCCCCGACGCGCTGGGTGGGGCGCGTGAGCGCCTCGGGCATCGCGAGGTTGTACGGGAGCTGGATCACCCGGAAGTGGTGGTCGTCGCCGCCCGCGACGTCGCGCGCCGCGGCCACGAGCTCCGCGAGCGAGAGGTGGTCGGGCGCGCCCGGATCCCGGCGGTAGCCGTTCCAGGTCGCGGTGCCGTAGACGCCGATCCGGCCGTCCCGCACCGCCCCCTCCAGCGCCTCGAAGGCGGCGCGCAGGCGCGCCAGGAACTCCGGGCGGGCGACCTCGCCGAGCTGGGTCTCCGGGTTGTGGACGTAGTAGACGTCGAGCGTCTCGAGCCCGAGGTTGGCGCGGCTCCGCTCGATCTGGTCGGCGAGGTAGCGGGGCGTCATGCAGTGGATGCCCGCCGCCACGTCGCCCGGCGCGACGATCCCGGGCTCGAGGTACGTGGCGGTGAACCAGGCGCGCGCGTCGCGCGGCACCGCGCCGTCGAACGGGATGAACCCGCCCTTCGTCGCCACGACGAGCTCCTCCCGCCGGACGAGCCCGCGCGCCGCGGCCGCCGCGAGGGCGGCGCGGATCGCCCGCTCGCTGCGCTGGTGGCGGTAGTTGACGGCGGTGTCCACGACGTTGACGCCGAGCTCGAGCGCGCGCGTCACCGCATCCTGGTAGAGGACGTCGGTCGCGCCGTCCTCGGGGCCGAGGTAGGTGCCGATCCCCAGCGTCGAGAGCGCCAGGCCCCCCGCGAGCTCGCGGAAGTGGCCGGGCGCCGTGCGCGCGGCGAGCCGCTCCGCATACCGCCGCGTCCCCTCGGCCGTGGCGCGCCCCGGCAGCCGCGGCGCCACCGCCTCAGGCCTCCCGGTAGAGGAGGAGCAGCAGGCCCACCGCGATGAAGCAGGCGGTCCACGTCCAGCCGGCGGCGCGCGCGGCGCCCGGCAGCCGGAGCTCGAGCCAGCGGCCCCAGCCGGCGAAGGCGCCCAGGACGCCGAGCGGAGTGTGGGTCACCTCGGTGAGGAACTCCTCCTTCAGGCTGAACAACGCGTGGGAGTGCGTGAGCAGGAGCCCGCCGCCCACGGCGCAGAACAGCGGGAACACGAGCGCCCACGGGCGCGCCGCGAGCCGCCCGGTCCGCACCATCCACTCGAACACGGCGAAGCCGACGATGAGCGCGACGAACAGGCGGTGCTGCAGGACATCGGCCAGCAGCATGCTCTCCCAGAACCCGGCGGGGCCGAGGGGCCAGGCGCGCGGGTCGTTGCGCAGGAACAGGAACGTCGCGAGCCCGAGGAGGACGAGCGGCCAGTGCCGCGCGGGCCGGGCGCCGAGGCGCTCGAGCGCGGCGAGGAGCCCCATCAGCAGGACGAACACGCCGGCCCAGTGGTGGTTGTACTCCGACCACGCGACCTCGATCGGCTCGCGCCGCGTGACCGGCGCCATCAGCGGCTCGGCCTGGCGGATCAGCTCGGCGACGGGCGGGCTCTCGAGGCGCGGCGCCGCGGGCACGAAGCGCGCGGCGACCTCGGCGACCGTCGCGCGGTCCGCGACGACGTCCACCGCGGGCGGCAGCGACGTGAGCGAGGCGGCCGCGAAGAGCACGGTGACGCCGAGGCCCAGCTCCGCCTCGACGTAGCGCGTGAGGCGGAGGCCTCGCGCGGCCGGCGTCCCGCGCCGGACGGCGGCGAAGTTCACCCACGCGAGCGCGAGCGCCGCGGCGAACACCACGACCTTGGTGAGGAGCATCACGCCGTAGCCGGTGCCCACGAGCCCCGCGGGCGCGTCCACGTAGCGGAGCGTCATCAGGCCGCCCGCGACGGCGAGGGTCGCCACCGACCCGAGCGCGAGGCGCGAGAACCGCCGCGCCACCACGACCGGCTCGCGCCCGTCCTCGTCGCTCCGAGCGCGGTAGAGGGCCAGGTGCGCGAGGCCGCCCACCCACACCGCGGCCGCGAGCTGGTGCGCGCCGTCGAGCCCGAGCAGGAGCGCGCGGCCGTCCACGCGCGCGACGGCGTGGCTCAGCGCCGCGGACGAGCCGGTGAGCCCGAGCGCCAAGCCCGCGAGCGCGAGCCACCCGCCGCGTCCCGCCGGGCGCGCCGCCAGGCGGAGGGCGACGAGCGCGAGGGCGACGCCGAGGACCACGCGCACGCTCGCCGCCCGCGCGAACAGCGTCTGCGCGAAGAGCCCGACCGGCCAGCCCTCGCCCACCCGGGCCAGCTCGGCGAGCGCCACGAGCCCGACGGCCGCCTGCGCGAGCGCGGCGCCCGCGCCGCCGAGCGCGATCGCGCGGAGGGCGCGCCGCGTCGCCGCGTCCGGCTTGGCGTGCGGCTCGGCGCGCAGCACGAGGAGCGTGAAGGCCACGCCCCCGAGCGCCAGGCTCGCGAGGACGAGCGTGAGGCCGCGGAGCAGGACGTCGAAGAACCCGGCCATCGCCTAGGGCGCGACGCCGAAGGAGAAGCGG
>MGBU01000023.1 GCA_001790205.1 Candidatus Rokubacteria bacterium GWA2_73_35
CGCCGACGCGCTCCGCAGCAGCCCGATCAGGTTCACCATCTCGTCGCCCGCGAAGCGCGGGTAGGCGATCCCCTGCCGGGCCGCCATCTCCGCCATGCGCGGCGTGTGGGTCCACATGGTCGCGGCCCAGGCCGCGGCCGACTCGTAGTCCGCGCGCCGCTCCGCCAGGTCGGGCCTGACCGGCCCGCCCTCACGGCGGAGGCTGTGGCACTTGAGACAGCCCTTCTTCAAGAGGGCCACCTGACCCTTGAAGAGGTCGGGCTCGGGGTCCCGCGCGCCGTCGGCCCCGAGGTACGCCATCAGGGCGCCCATCTCCGTCGCGCTGATCTCGGGCCACCGGGCGCCGGTGCCTGCCATCGCGGTAAACATCGCGGGCAGGTGGTTCCAGAGCCGCCCCGCAAGCTCCATCTCGCCCTGCGGATGCCGGATCTCCTCGAGCGCGGGGCCGGCGCTCTGCTCGCCTCGCGGCTGATGGCAGCGGGCGCACTGCTTGGCCGCGAACACCGCCTGGCCCGCCTCGGGATTCCGGGGCTGTGCGGCCGCCGGGCCGAGTGCAATCGCCCAGGTGGTCACCGCGAGCACTGCCAGCGAGCGCCCCGGACTCATCAGGCAGGCTGCCTCCTCGTTCGCGCTAGGTAACCCGTCGCGCGGTATTCGAGAGTCGGCATGCATTTCTCGAACCATCGGCTCAAGAGGATCAGCTTTCTGATTCGCGCTGGCTACCGGCGTGAGGTGTCGGCTGCCGCGACGCGGACGCGGCTGCCCCAGCGTCCCACCCCGATGAGGCGTCTGGACCCCACCGCCCAGCGGCGTGCGCTGTCAATGCCGCGCGAGCGCCGCGCGGACGGACACCGGTGCTAAGGTAGTGGGCCAGCAAAGGTATTCAGCCAGCAGAGGAGGGTGCCGTTCAGCCGAAGCGCGTGACGCCAGAGACGCGAGGCCGTGACTGGCCCGTGGCGGCGCTGGCCGCCGCAGGCCTCGCGATCTCCACGTATCTCACGGCGACCAAGCTCGCCGGCGGGACCCTGCTCTTCTGCGAGACGGGCACGGGCTGCGACATCGTGCAGGCGAGCCGCTACGCCGTCTTCCTCGGCGCTCCCACCGCCGCCTGGGGTGCCACGCTCTACGCCGCCGTCCTCGTCCTCGCCCTCACGGGGCTCGCTCCGCGGCGCTGGCTCGGCGCCTTCGTCCTCGCGGTCGCCGCCGTCGCCTTCTCGGCATACATGACGTGGCTCTCGCTCTTCGAACTGCGCGCGGTCTGCCCGTGGTGCCTCGTCGACGCCGGCATCGCCGTGGCGCTGCTCGTGGTCCTGCTCGTCAGACGCCCCGCCGCCAGAGGCCGCCGCGCGGCGACGCGCCCCGCCCGGCTCGTCGGCATCGGCCTCCTGACTGCGCTCGTCACCGTCGTCTTCGCTGCCGGCGTCTTCACGGCCGGCGCTCCGAGCGGCGATGCCGGCTACCAGGAGGCGCTCGCACGCCACCTCAAGGCCTCCGGGGCGATCTTCTACGGCGCCTTCTGGTGACCCGCGTGCACCGAGCAAAAGGCCCGGTTCGGGCCTGCGGCGGCGCTTCTCCCGTACGTCGAGTGCGACCCGAAGGGGATCGCGGCCGAGCCCGGCCGCTGTGACCGGGCCGCGGTCAGGAAGTATCCCACCTGGATCGTGTCGGGCAGCCGGTACGAGGGAGTCCTGACGCTCGCCGAGCTGGCCCAGGCCTCGGGGTTCCGCAGGGCCTCGACACCCCGATAGTTCGGGCTCACCGCAGCTTCTTCCCGCTTGCTTGGCGAAAGCTCGGGCCTTTCGATCTGAAAGCCGCTGTAGAGTTCTGCAAATCTCGCGCTGTCTTTGTTTCCAGATACTTGTCTGACGGCCCATTGCAGAGTGCAAGATGGCCCGCAGGACCACGCCCCCTCCCCCCTGTGTGCGAGCCCCCAAGTAACTGATTTACTGGGCGTTCCCTCCTGCCGACCGAAGGAGCCCCTTCCCGGCACCGATGTTGCCTTCTTCTACAGGCTTAATGGTGTATCTGGACGCGGAGGAAAGGGTAAGGACCGGGCGGCCCTCCCCGGCGCTGATTCCCATCCCGGGCGATAGTTCGGGCTCACTGCGCTCTTCCCCTCTTGCGTCCGCGCCGCCGAATGCCCTAGACTAGTCTCTGGGGCCACACGTACTACCTGGTGCGTTGGGAGGGCTATCCTCATGGGTCGGAAGAAGGCGTCCCGGCTGCTCGGACTCGTGGGAGGGCTTGGCGCGTTGCTGCTCGGGGCGGTCGTCCTCGGCGGCGCGACCCAGGCGGCCGCTCAGGCCAAGCCCGCGGCGGTGCCCTCTGGCTTCGCGGGCGCCGAGACCTGCCGGAGCTGCCACGAAGACCAGTTCACCAAGTTCGAGAAGACCAAGATGGGCCGGCTCTTCTTGAGGAACGCGCGCAACACGAAGGAGAGCCTCGGGTGCGAGAGCTGCCACGGCTCCGGCAAGGCGCACGTGGACGCCGGGGGCAGCAAGGGCGTCGGCGGCATGATCAGCTTCGCGAAGGACGACCCGACGCCGGTCGAGAAGCGCAACGAGACGTGCACCTCCTGTCACACGAAGGGCGAGCGCCTCTTCTGGAAGGGGAGCGCCCACGAGTCGCGCGACGTGGCGTGCACGAGCTGCCACAAGGTCATGGAGGACGTCTCGCCGCGGTCGGCGCTCGCGAAGCCGACCGTGATCGAGACGTGCGGCTCCTGCCACCTCCAGAAGCGCGCCCAGCAGATGCGCTCCTCGCACATGCCGCTGCGCGAGGGCAAGATGACCTGCACCTCGTGCCACAGCCCGCACGGCACGGTGACGCCGGCGCTCCTCAAGGAGAACTCGGCCAACGACACGTGCTTCGCCTGCCACGCCGACAAGCGCGGGCCGTTCCTCTGGGAGCACGCGCCCGTGGTGGAGAGCTGCGCGACCTGCCACGACCCCCACGGCTCGAACAAGGAGCGCATGCTGAAGGTGGCGCAGCCGCGGCTCTGCCAGCAGTGCCACATCGAGAGCCGCCACCCGACGAGCCCGTACGGACCGCGGGAGGCGGCCTCGCTCAAGTTCGTGCTGGGACGCTCGTGCGTAAGCTGCCACTCGAACATCCACGGCTCGAACAGCCCGTCCGGCCACGCCTTCACGAGATAGGGGCCGCGCCATGAGAGCGACGACACCCATTCGCCTGATCCTGGCAGCGGTGCTGGTCCTCGGGAGCGCGGGCGCGGCCGGGGCCCAGCTCACGCTCGGCGGCATGAACGTCGAGGGCGAGATCGAGTCCGGCGTCCGGTTCAATGCCGACGACCCCGAGCGGAAGCGCACGCAGAAGTTCGAGGAGTACCGGGACATGGGCGAGGGCCTCCAGCTCGACAGTCTGCGCCTCCGCCTCTTCCGTCCCGACGAGAGCTACTCGTTCGAGCTCGGCGGCTCGAAGTGGGGCCGCGACGACCAGGAGTTCTCGCTGAGCGTGGGCCGGCTCGGCCTCTGGGAGTTCCGCTTCGACTGGGACCAGACGCCCCACACCCTCTCGACCACGGCGCGGTCCCTCGCGGTCGAGACCTCGCCCGGGGTGTTCGTCCTGCCGACGGCCCGTCCCGCGCTGGTCGCGCACAACTCGGCGCCCGAGATCGACGACATCACCGTCCGCTGGGACACGGCCAAGCTGAATCTGAAAATCACGCCGACGCCCGACCTCGAGATCGGCATCAGCTACACGCGGATCGACAAGGACGGCGCGCGGCCGACGGGGGTGGCCTTCGGCACGCCGGGCAGCGGCTTCTACGAGATCGCCGCGCCGATCGACGAGCGGATCCACGACCTCCGCCTCCGCGGCGTGTTCGCCCGCGAGATGTGGCAGCTCCAGGCCAGCTACACGCTCTCGGTCTTCGACAACGGCCTCCGGCGCCTGCTCGTGGACAACCCCTGCTTCGGCAACCCCGCGGGCTGCTTCGACGCGGCCGCGATCCCGACGGGGCAGCGGTCGGTCGCGCCCAGCAACATCGCCCACACGGTCTCCCTCGCGGGGGGCGTGAACCTGCCGATGCGAACCCGCGTGAACGCCAACGTCTCCTACAGCCTGAGGCTCCAGGACGATTCGTTCCTTCCCCACTCGAACCGGTTCACCCCGGCCGGCACCCCCGCCCTGGCGCTGCCGGCGGAGGACCTGGACGGCCGGGTCCAGGTCCTGCTCGGGAACCTGAGCCTCGTGACCCGCCCGCTCCGGCCGTGGACGCTCACGGCGAAGTACCGGATCTACGACCTGATCGACGAGAGCGCCAAGCTCATCTTCGTCAATAGCGTCGAGAACGACCGGGTCGTGCAGACCGAGCCTCGCCAGTCCGGGCAGTGGGGCTTCACGAAGCAGAACTTCGACCTCGACAACCGGTTCCAGATCCTCCGCTCGCTCGCCGTCACCGTGGGGGCAGGCTGGGAGCGCTGGGACCGCGGTGACCACCGAGAGGTGGCGGAGAGCGACGAGGTCTCCGGCAAGCTCGCCCTCGACGTGACGCCGGCCGACTGGCTGGTCACGAAGCTCAAGTACACGCCATCGTTCCGGCGGATCAACAAGTACAACACCCGCGCCCACGTCGAGCACAGCGTCATCGAGGACCCGGCGACCCTGCTCCAGGGCCAGTCGACGCTCCTCCGGAAGTTCGACGAGGCCGAGCGCGACCGGCACAAGATCGAGCTGCTGCTCCAGATCATGCCGACCGACGCGTTCACCTTCACGCCGACGTTCGCGTGGCGCTACGACGACTTCGACATGGGCTACGCGCCCAAGGGCGTCGAGCAGCTCGGCCTCCTGGACGAGACGAGCTGGTCGGCGGGCGCCGATCTCTCCTGGGCGCCGATCGAGCGGCTCAGCTTCAGCACCGGGTACGCGTACGAGAACATCACGCAGACGATGCGCTCGCGGAGCCGCCCGGTGACCGGCGCATCGACGTTCGACTTCTTCAACTACGACTGGATCTCGGAGCAGGCCGACCGGGTCCACACGGTCTCCGCGAGCCTCAAGGCCGCCCTGATCCCGAAGGTCCTCGACCTCGAGCTCGGCGCCAACTACTCGAGCGCCTACGGCGAGGTGGACACAAGCAATCCGCTCACGCCGACGAGCGGCACCGCCGCGCAGCGCCTGACCGCGACGGCCAAGCCGTGGCCGGCCTTCCAGGATACGCTGATCCGCCTGGACGCCGCGCTCAAGTACACGTTTCTCAAGCAGTGGACGGCGTCGCTCAGGTACGCGTTCGAGTCGTTCGAGAAGCGCGACTGGCGGACCGACATCCTGAACCCGTTCATGCCGGGCGCCAACGGCACGGTGTGGCTCGGCAGCGACACCAAGGACTACACGGCGCACATCGTCGGCGCCTCGCTCAGCTACCGGTTCGGCAAGTAGCCGCCCTCGACGCTCTCGTCGGGGCGGGTCGACACAATCGTCGATCCGCCCCGGCGGGCGGCGCTGGCCCCGCTCTCCAAGTCCCTGAGGTCATGGGCTTTCCCCTCGTGCCCGGCCTGGCACGCCGGATGCTTTTCTGTGGAGGCCAGGGAGGATACAACCATGAGACGGATTCTCAGTGTGGCGCTGGCAGTGGTGCTGGTCGCGGGGCTCGCGGGCGTCGCGCTCGCTCAGGGCTCCGGGATGGGTCGCGGCATGGGGATGGGCATGGGCGCGGGTCCCCAGGGCATGGGGCCTGGCATGGGCATGGGGCCTGGCATGGGCATGGGCGCCGGCATGGGCCCCGGCATGATGGGGGGCGCTCAGGGCGTTACCGGCACCTGCCCGCACGCGTCCGTTGGCGCAGCGGCCGGCCCGCAGGACCAGCCGCAGGCGCAGATCACCGAGGAGAAGGCCAAGGAGCTGGCGACGGAGTACACCACGAAGTACTTCCAGGGCTTCACGGTCGAGCGGGTGCTGCCGTTCACCGGCCACATGGGCACGGGTTATCAGGCGGAGCTCAAGGGTCCCAAGGGCGAGACGCGGGTTCTTCACGTCACGCCGTGGGGCGGCGTCCGTCCGTTCGGCTTCGGCCCTCGGGCCGCGGTCAGCCAGTAGCGACGGCGCCATTCGGAGCGGCCCCCGGCCCGTCCGGGGGCCGCGCGTTTGCCGGATGATAGAATGACGCGCGGGGCCCGCATGAACCCGCGCTTCTCTCCCCGGTACTTCCTCGCCTCCGTCCTCCTCCTCGTGGTCCTGGTCTCCGTCTATGCGGCGTCGGCCGCGCGGCGCACCCAGGCCGAGCTCAGCGCCCAGCTCGAGCAGAAGGGCCTGGCGCTCGCCGACGCGGTCGAGACGAGCAGCCGGAACGCGGTCCGCAGCAACGCGCTGATGGAGCAGATGATCGCGCAGCGCCTGCTCGACAACGCGCGGCTGGTCGACGAAATCCTGAGATTCCCCGGCCCGACGGGCGAGCTCGAGCGGATCACGCGGCGCAACCGGCTCCGGCGCATCGACCTGCTCGACCCGGACGGCCGCCCCTGGACGGGGCCGCCGCCGCCCGCGCGCCTGCGCATGATGATGCCGGGCCCGGGCATGATGGAGGGCCGGGGCATGCCACCGGGCGCACCCCCGGGGGGCGTCGAGCCGCCGATGTCGATGATGCGCTACATGTGGGGACGCCGCTGGGCCGCGCCGCCCGAGGAGGGCGAGGCGAGAGTGCCGAAGGCGATCAGCGACCGCAAGTTCTGGGAGGGCAGTGTGTTCGGGGTCGCGATCGGCGCGGAGAGCTTCCCCGGGATCATCGCGGTCCACGCCGACGCCGACTTCATCCTGAACTTCGGCCGCGAGATCGGCGTGGAGCGCCAGCTCGAGGAGCTGGGCCGTCAGGCGGGCGTCGCCGGGGTCGCCCTGCTCGGGCCGGACCTCGCGGTGCTCGCGGCGTCTGACCGCGCGCGCGTCGGGGAGCGCCGCGACGACCCGACGCTCCGGCGGGCGCTCGCCGAGCGGCGCGGCATCGCCCGGCTCGCCACGCGCGACGGCGTGGAGGTCTTCGAGGTCGCGCGGCCCCTCACGCTCGACGGCGCGCGCCTGGGCCTGCTCACGATCGCGTTCTCGACGGAGCCGATGGCGCGCGCGTGGCGCCAGGACCTCCGCGCGGGCGTGCTCCTCGGGCTCGGCGTGCTCGCGGCGGGCGCGATGGGCCTCGGCGTGATCTTCTTCCTCCAGCAGCGGCACCTCGGCGAGGTGCGGGCGCTCGAGACCGAGATGGCCCGCCGCGAGCGGCTCGCGGCGCTCGGCGACGTGGCCGCGGCGTTCGCCCACGAGGTGCGCAACCCGCTCAACGCGGTCTCGATGGGGCTCCAGCGCCTCTCCGCCGAGTTCACGCCCGAGCCCGCCGCGGGCTACGCGCGCGTCGTGGACCTGATGCAGGGCGAGGTCCGGCGGCTCAACGCCATCGTCGAGCAGTTCATCGCGCTCGCGCGGCCGCTGCCGCTCACGCTCGGCCGCGTGGACGTGACGGAGCTGCTCCGGGAGCTGGCGGCGCTCATGGAGCCCGAGGCGCGGACGACCGGCGTCGAGCTGCGGCTCGCGGCGCCGGCCGGGCTGCCCGCCGTGACGGCCGACCGCGACCACCTCAAGCAGGTGCTGCTGAACCTCGTCGTCAACGCGCTCCAGGCGATGGGCGCGGGCGGCACGCTCACGCTCGGCGCGCGCGCCGAGCGCGAGCGCGTGACGCTCGTCGTCGCCGACACGGGCCCGGGGCTCGCGCCCGACGTGCTCGCGCGCGTCTTCGACCCGTACTTCACCACGAAGCCCGGCGGGCTCGGCCTCGGGCTGACGATCGCCCGCCGGATCGCGGAGGCCCACGGCGGCGCCCTGGAGGTCGAGAGCCGCCCGGGCGAGGGCACGCGCTTCCTCCTGAGCCTGCCCACGTGAAGATCCTCGTCGTCGACGACGAGCCGGCGCAGCGCGAGCTGGTCAGCGGCTTCCTCGCCCGCCACGGCTTCGAGGTGACGACGGCCCGGGACGGGGCGGAGGCGCTCGAGCGCTTCCGGCGCGAGCCGGTCGACCTGATCCTCACCGACCAGAAGATGCCCGGACTCTCGGGCCTCGAGCTGACGCAGGCGGCGCGCGCCGTCAACCCGGAGGTCGCGGTCGTGCTGATGACCGCCTACGGCACGATCGAGCACGCCGTCGCCGCGATCAAGGCCGGGGCCACCGACTATCTCACGAAACCGCTCAACCTCGACGAGCTGCTCCACCGCCTCGGTCAGGTGCGCGACCACCAGCGCCTGCTCGGCGAGAACCGCGAGCTCCGCGCCGCGCTCCAGGAGCGGCACCGCGTCGAGGGCATCCTCGGCGAGAGCGGCCGCATGCAGGAGGTGCTCTCGCTCGTCCGGCGCGTCGCGGCGAGCGACGCGACGGTCCTGATCCGCGGCGAGAGCGGCACCGGCAAGGAGCTGATCGCCAAGGCGATCCACTACGCGAGCCGGCGCGCCGAGGGGCCGCTCGTGCGCGTCAACTGCGCCGCGCTGCCCGAGACCCTGCTCGAGTCCGAGCTGTTCGGCCACGAGAAGGGCGCGTTCACCGGCGCCCAGGCGACGCGCCGCGGGCGGTTCGAGCTGGCCCACGGCGGGAGCCTCTTCCTCGACGAGATCGGCGACCTGCCGCCGCACCTGCAAGTGAAGCTCCTGCGCGTGCTCCAGGAGCGCGAGATCGAGCGCGTCGGCTCGAGCCGTCCGATCCCGGTGGACGTCCGCCTCCTCGCGGCCACCCACCGCGACCTCGAGGCGCTCGTCAAGGCGGGCTCGTTCCGCGAGGACCTCTACTACCGGATCAACGTCGTCACGCTGGCGGTGCCGCCGCTCCGGGAGCGCCGCGAGGACATCCCGCTCCTGCTCGACCACTTCCTGTCGAAGTTCGCGCGCGCAAACGGCAAGACGATCCGCGGGCTCACGCGCGAGGCCCGCGACACGCTGCTGCGCTACGACTATCCCGGCAACGTCCGCGAGCTGGAGA
>MGBU01000024.1 GCA_001790205.1 Candidatus Rokubacteria bacterium GWA2_73_35
CTCGATCAGCTTGGCGCTCAGCGCGTCGTGGGCGCCGACCGCGGGCACGAGCCCGGGCCGGGCGAGGAGCTCGCGGAGGATCCCGGCCTTGCTCACTTGAGCGACGTCCTCCGCTGCCGCTCCTCCTCGAGGAACTCCTCCTGCTTGGTCCGCATCTTCTTCACCAGCTCCTTGTAGGACGAGGTCGTGATGATCTTGTTGAACTGCGTCCGGTAGTTGGCGACGAGGCTCACGCCCTCGATCACCACGTCGTAGACCAGCCAGCGGCCGCCCCGATGGAGCAGCCGGTACTCGATCGGGATGTCGCTGCCCTGCTTGGTCGTGATCTTCGTGCGCACGCTGGCCTTGTCGCCGTCGATGGTCTCGCCGACGTACTGGATCCTCTCGCCGCCGTACACCTCGATCTTCGAGATGTAGGAGCGCTCGAGGAGGTCGGCGAAGAGCTCGACGAACTCGGAGCGCTCGGCGGGCGTCCGCGGCGCCCAGTGGCGGGCCAGCGAGCGCTGGGCGGTCTCCGGGAAGTCGAAGATGTCGTTGGCGATCTTCCGGACCGCCGCGCGGCGGTCGAGGGCCCGGGGCTCCTTCCTGAGCTCGGGATCCCCGAGGACGATCAGGACCCGGTCGATCTGGTGGCGAAGCTGCTCGGTGGGCTGTCCGGCCCACGCGGGGCGCTCCGGGGCGAGGACCGCCAGGAGCGCGGCGGCGAACACGATCACACGGTGACGCGACGTCATCAGGCCCTCCTAGACCTTTCCGAAGATGTACTTCGACAGCAGCTCCTCGAAGTCGACCGGCGCCTCGACCTCCCGGATCCGGCCGCCCGGCGGGATGATCGTCTCCGAGCCGCCCGGGCTGATGCGCACGTACTTCTCGCCGATCAAGCCCTTGGTCTTGATCGAGGCGATCGAGTCGTCCTGCAGCTTGACGCGTCCGTCCACGCGCAGCGTCACCCGCGCCTGGTAGTCGGCCAGCCCGATCGACTCGACGCGCCCGACCTCGACGCCCGCGATCTCGACGGTGGAGCCGGCCTTGAGCCCCCCGACCGACGGAAAATCGACCGTGACCACGTATCCGCTGGCGCCGAAGAAAGAAACCCTGCCGAGTTTAATCGAAAGATACCCCAATGCCAAGATGCCGACCAGCATGAACACGCCGACCGCGACGTTGACGCGCGTGTGTTCCATCAGCAGACCTCCGCGGTATCCGGCTCGCCCCGGATGAACTGACGTACGACATGCGTTTCCGACTGCTGGATCGCGGCCGGCGGACCCACCTCGACGATCCGCCCCTGGTGCAGCATGGCCACGCGGTCGGCGATCTCGAAGATCTCGGGGATCTCGTGGCTCACCATGACCGCGGTGAAGCGGAAGCGCCGGTGCAGATCCTGGATGAGGCGGTGGATCGTGTTGACGAGGATCGGGTCGAGCCCGGTCGTGGGCTCGTCGAAGAACACGATCTCGGGCTCGATGACGAGCGCGCGGGCGATCGCCACCCGCTTGCGCATGCCGCCCGAGATCTCCGCCGGGTACTTGTCGCCGATGCCCTCGAGCCCGACCTGGGCGAGCGCGGCCTCGACCCGCTTGCCCATCTCCGCGCGCGGCAGCCGGAGCTTCTCGCGCAGCGGGAACGCGACGTTCTCGACGCAGCTCATCGAGTCGAAGAGCGCGCCGCCCTGGAAGACGACGCCGTAGCGCCGGCGGACCTCGTCGAGCGCCCGGCCGCGCAGGCTCGTGACCTCCTTGCCGTCGACCAGCACGCGGCCCCCGTCCGGCCGCAGGAGCCCGAGCAGGTGCTTGAGGAACACCGACTTGCCGCCGCCGCTGCGCCCGATGATGACGGTGATCGAGCCCGTCGGCATCTCGAGGTCGACGCCACGCAGGACCGGCTGGCGGCCGAACGATTTGACGAGCCCCTCGACCCTGATCACTTCCAGACCGATCCGAAGAAGTAGTCCCAGACCAGGATCAGCACCGACGAGAGGACGACGGCCTGGGTGGTCGCGCGCGCGACGCCCTCGGCGCCGTGGCCGACGCGGAAGCCCTTGTACGCGCACACCCAGGTCACGATGACGCCGAACGACACGGACTTCCAGACGCCGAGCATGATGTCGGTCATGTCGACGAAGGTCTGCATCTCGCCGAAGTACGTGCCCTCGGAGAGGCCGAGCAGCTCGACGCCGACCAGGTAGCCGCCGAAGATGCCGACGACGTCGAAGATCGCGGTCATCAGCGGGAAGGTCACCACGCCGGCGAGGATGGCCGGCGCGACCAGGTAGCGCATGGGGTTGAGCGCCATCACGGTGAGCGCGTCGATCTGCTCGCTGATCCGCATGATACCGAGCTCCGCGGTGAGCGCCGAGCCCGCGCGGCCGGTGACCATGAGCGCGGCGAGCACGGGCCCGAGCTCGCGGATGAGCGAGAGCGCGACGGCCGGACCGAGGAACGCCTCGGAGCCGAAGCGCGACAGGGTCAGGAAGATCTGCAGGCCGAGCACCATCCCCGTGAAGGCGCCCGTGAGGATGATGATCAGGAGCGAGCGGTAGCCGATGAACACGATGCGCGAGAGGAACGCCCAGGGCTTGAACGGCGGCGTCAGGAGCGCGGCGAGCGCCTCGAGGAGGAACGTCCCGAAGCGCCCCAGGGCCTGGACGACGTCGAGCGTGTGCCGGCCCAGGGCCTCGAGGGGGCGCAGCGCCAGCGCGGCCGCGGGCCGGGTCATGCCTGGGCGCTGCGGTAGACCCCGAGCGCCCAGAGGGGGAAGTACTGCGCGTAGAGGTGGTATTTCAGATAAAAGACGCGCGGGAAGCCGGTGCCGTTCCAGAGTGGATCGCTCCAGCCGCCGTCCGCCTGCTGGGTGCGGAGCAGGTGCAGTACGCCCCGCTCGACCGCGGGCCCGCTCGCGCGCCCCGCGGCGAAGAGCGCGAGCAGCGCCCAGGCCGTCTGGCTCGGCGTCGAGACGCCCACGCCGGCGAACGCGGGGTCGTCGTAGCTCTCGCACGTCTCCCCCCAGCCGCCGTCCGCGTTCTGGCGGCTCTCGAGCCACCGGACGGCGCGCTGCACGTATTCGTGCCGGAGGTCCTCGCCGATCGCGGCCAGGCCGCGCAGGACCGACCACGTCCCGTAAATGTAGTTCACGCCCCAGCGTCCGTACCAGGGGCCGTCGTGCCGCTGGGTGTGCCGGAGGAACTGGATCGCGCGCTCGGCCGGCTCGGAGTCCTTGCGGTAGCCGAGGGTGCCGAGCAGCTCGAGCCCGCGGCCCGCGAGGTCCTCGGTGGACGGGTCGAGGAGCGCGCCGTGGTCGGCGAAGGGGATGTTGTTGAGGTAGAGGCGGTTGTTGTCGGCGTCGAAGGCCGCCCAGCCGCCGTCCTCGTTCTGCATGCCGAGGAACCAGCCGAGCCCGCGCTCCTTCGCCGCGCGGACCGCGCCGGGATCGAGGCCCTCGAGCTTCTCGAGCGCCATCAGCACCATCGCGGTGTCGTCGAGGTCCGGGTAGAAGTCGTTCGCGTACTGGAACGCCCAGCCGCCGGGCTGCACGTGCGGCCGCTTGACCTGCCAGTCGCCGGGCACCAGGATCTGCCGCGCCATGAGCCAGTCGGCCGCACGCTGGAGCTCCGGGTGGTCGCGCGCGACTCCCGACTCGACGAGCGCGTTGACCGCGAGCGCCGTGTCCCACACCGGCGAGGGACAGGGCTGGTAGTGCAGCTCGTCGTCGGTTTCCACCGCGAGCGCCTCGATCTCCTTGACCTGCCCGAGGACGAGCGGGTGGTCGTCGGGGTAGCCGAGGAGCCGCATCGCGAGGATCGAGTTGGCCATCGCGGGGTAGATGCCGCCGAGGCCCCCGGGCACCGCGAGGCGCTCCTCGAGCCAGACCCGCGCGGCGTCGATCGCGCGCTTGCGGAGCGGGCGCGGCGAGAACTGCTCCCAGATCTTCAGCCCGTCGTCCACCGCGATGAAGAAGTTCTTCCAGAAGAGCCTGGGCCAGCTGAACGGCTCGGGCATGCGCGGGAAGCGCAGGCTCGTCGCTTCGCGCGCCTGGGGCCAGAGCTCATCGAGGCGCCGGTGGGGCGGCAGCCACTTGACCGGCTTCCGGTCCATGATGATCAGGAGCGGCACGATGACCGTCCGCGACCAGTACGAGACCTCGTAGATGTTGAACAGGAAGAACGGCGGCGGCAGCAGCATGATCTCCGCCGGCAGCGTGGGCACGCCGTTCCAGCCGTACTCGCCGAAGAGCGCCAACAAGATTTTGGTGAAGACGTTGGCCTTGACGGGCCCGCCCATCTCACGGATCCGCTCGCGGGCCGCGACCATCGCGGGGTCGTCGGGGTCGACGCCGGCCATCTTCATCGCGAAGTAGGCCTTGATGGTCGCCGAGAGGTTGGTCGGCCCCGCCTCGAAGAGGTTGAAGCCCCCGTCCGGCAGCTGCCGTCGGCGGAGGTAGCGGACCATCTTGGCCTCGCGCTGCGGGTTGACCCGGTCGATCAGGTGCCCGAGCAGGAGCTGCTCGGACGTGATGGTCGTGTCCGCCTCGAGCTCTCCGCCCCAGTGGCCGTCGGGCCTCTGGAGCGAACGGAGGTGGGCCTGCCCGCGAGAGATGGCCTCGTTGAGCCCGGTCACGAACCGTGATGGTAACATGCTGACCGGGCAACCGAAACGCCCTTCGTCATGGACCTCCTGACCGGCACCCTCGTCCTCCGTCCCTACGTGTTCGCCTTCGTCGCGCTCTTCCTGGCCGCCGGATGCGCCGACCTCGGGTGGCGCCGGACCCTGGCCTTCGGCGCGACCGTCTCGCCGCTGGCCTGGCTCGCCGAGTTCTCCTCGACGCGCACGGGCGTGCCCTTCGGCCTCTACCGCTACACGGGCGCGACGCGCGGCCAGGAGCTCTACGTCGCCGACGTCCCGCTCATGGACTCGCTCTCGTTCACGTTCCTCGCCTACGCCGCCTTCTGCCTGGCGCGCGGGGCGCTCGGGCCGCGGCGCCCGTCGCGCGCCGCGCTCGCGCTCGCGACGGGGCTCCTCATGATGGCGCTCGACGTCGTGATCGACCCGCTCGCGGTGCGCGGCGACCGGTGGTTCCTCGGGCGCGTCTTCTTCTACCCGGAGGGCGGCGTCTACTTCGGCGTGCCGCTCTCGAACTTCGCGGGGTGGGTCGTGGTGGGCGCCGCGGGCGTGGGCCTCTGGCTCCGCGGGGCCGGCGCGGGCGCCGGGCGCCGCGCCTGGCCCGGAATCGCGTTATACTACGCGGTGCTGGCGTTCAACCTCGCCGTCACGGCGTGGATCGGCGAGTGGAGGCTCGTCGGGGTCGGCGCGGCGCTGCACGCCGCCCTCGCCCTGGCGCTCGGTCAGGTCCATTTCGCGCTCCGGCGCTCGGCCGGGGCGCCGAGAACAGGGGAAATCGGTCCGGTATGAGCGTGCCGCTCTCGCAGATGTGGGCCGTGGCGTCGTACGTCCTCGGGCAGCGCCTGCGCGGGCGGCGGCGCTATCCGCTCGTGCTGATGCTCGAGCCGCTCTTCCGCTGCAACCTCGCGTGCGCGGGCTGCGGCAAGATCCAGTACCCGCCGCAGATCCTCCGCAAGCACTTGAGCGTCGAGCAGTGCCTGGCGGCCGTCGAGGAGTGCGGGGCGCCGATGGTCTCGATCCCCGGCGGCGAGCCGCTGATGTACCCGGAGATCGGGCGGCTCGTCCGCGAGCTCGTCCTGCGGCGGAAGTACGTCTACCTCTGCACGAACGCCCTCCTCCTCGGGCAGAAGCTCGCGGAGGGCCTGTTCGAGCCCTCGCGGTACCTCTCGTTCAGCGTGCACATGGACGGGCTCCGCGAGGAGCACGACGAGGCCGTCTGCCGCGCGGGGGTGTGGGACGACGCGGTGGCGGGGATCCGCGAGGCGCTGCGGCGCGGCTTCCGCGTGACGACCAACACGACGCTCTTCGAGGGCGCGAACCCGCTCCGCATGCGGGAGTTCTTCGACGCGATGATGGACCTCGGCGTCGAGGGGATGATGATCTCGCCGGGCTACAGCTACTCGAAGGCCCCCGACCAGGAGCACTTCCTCCGCCGGCGGCGGGCGCACGAGCTGTTCGCGCGGATGCTCGCGAACCCCTCGAGGCGCTGGAAGTTCAACCAGTCGCCCCTGTTCCTGCAGTTCCTCATGGGCAAGCAGGACTTCGAGTGCACGCCGTGGGGCAATCCGACGTACAACATGTTCGGCTGGCAGCGACCGTGCTACCTGCTCCAGGAGGGCTACGCGTCGAGCTTCGCCGAGCTCATGGAGACGACGCGCTGGGAGCAGTACGGCCGGCGGAGCGGCAACGAGAAGTGCCGCGACTGCATGGTCCACTGCGGCTACGAACCCACCGCGGTGCACCACGCCTTCGCCTCGTGGCGTGGCTTGCGCGACACCGTCGTCGCCACGGTCACCGGCAGGCTCTAGCCCCGATGCCGGACGAGACCACGCTCGAGGGCTGGGCGCCCGAGATCGGCGGCGGGCTGACCCTCGCCGAGGTCGTCGAGCGCGCCTTCGACTACCGGGGCAACGTCACCGTGGTCCGGACCGACGGCGCCGAGGTCGAGGGCTACCTCTTCAACCGCGCCCGCGAGGTCCCCGCGCCGTTCGTCCAGATGTACGACCGGAACGGCGACGGCCCGCTCACCATCCTCTACGCGGAGATCCGCGCGATCCGGTTCACCGGCAAGGACATGGCGGCCGGGAACTCCTACGCGGCGTGGCTCCGCGCCCGGGACGCGGCGAAGACGACCTCCGGCGCCCCGCCGGCCGCCGGCGCGTGACGCGCGTCGTCGTCCTCACCGCCGTCGACGTGGAGGCTGGTGGGCTCGCCCGCCACCTGGGCCTGGCCCGGGTGGACGGCGCCGACCACCCGCGCTTCCGCGCCGGCGCGCTCGAGCTCGTCTGCGTCGGGCCCGGCGCGCGGTACCTCGACGCGCGCGTGGGCGGCCTCCCGGCACCCGCGCTGGTCGTCTCGGCGGGTGTCTGCGGCGCGCTCGCGCCGCACCTCCGGGCGGGCGCGCTGATCGTGCCCGAGGCGGTGGTCGACGCCGGCGGCGCGCGGCTCGCGACCGCCGAGGTGCCGGGGCTCCCGCGGAGCGGCACGCTGCTCGGCGTCACCGCGGTGGTCGCCACGCCCGACGCCAAGACGCGCCTCTGGCTCGCGACCGGCGCGCTCGCCTGCGACATGGAGTCGGCGGCGATCCTCGCGTGGGCGGCGACGCGCGGCGTGCCCGCCGCGGTGGTGCGCGGCGTCTCCGACGCGGCCTCGCGCGGCGTCCCGCCCGACCTCGCGGCGCTCGTCGAGCCGGACGGGCGGGTGCGCACGGCGCGCGCCGTCCGCGCGGCGCTCGCCCGGCCGCGCGCGCTCGCCGACGCGCTGGCCCTCCGCGGCGGCACGAGCGCCGCGCTCCGGAGCGTCGCCCGGGCCCTCGCCCGCATCGCGAGAGACCGGGCATGACGGAGCCACTCGTCTTTGGCGCGGGCGCCGGATCGGGCGTGCCGGCGCCACGCGTGCCTCTCTCAGGCCACCCGCGGTTGGAACCGGCCTCATGGCACCCGATACAGACGGCGCCACGCGTGCCTCTCTCAGGCCAC
>MGBU01000025.1 GCA_001790205.1 Candidatus Rokubacteria bacterium GWA2_73_35
CGAGGAGCGGCGCGACGCGAAGAACTGGATGGGGGGCCTGCTGCACGTGCTCCGCTTCGAGGGCGACCGGCACCTGGTGCGGCTCGGCTACCAGATGGACGTGGAGGACGCCGACGGACGCAACTTCAAGTACGTGGGCCAGCGGGTGCTCGTCGGCGGCCAGTACACGCTGCCCCGGTGGGACACCCGGCTCAAGTACGACTACGACGTCCACTTCCGGAACTACACTCACGCGCACACGATCCTGCCCGGCGTGAACCCGGCCTCGCGCGAGCGCGCCGACACCGAGCAGACGCACGTGGTCCGGATCGAGCAGCCGCTGCCGCGGGACCTCACGCTCGCGCTCGAGTGGCAGGCGTCGGTCGCGCGCTCGAACCTCCCGGTCTTCTCCTTCAACCGGAACGTCTACTCGCTCACGCTCTCCTGGCAGTACTGAGGCGCAAGCGCCCCTCAGGGGGCGAGCGTCACCCTGCTCCCGCTCCCGCTCACCAGGAAGTGCGCCGCCGTCGGCGCGACGTTGACCGTGCCTGCGGCGCCCACGAAGGGCGTCGGGTTGGTGACCGTGACGTTCGCGGCGACGGCGCCGTTCCGGAGGGCGAAGCGCAGGCCGCCTGCGGTGATGCAGTCGGCGCCCGCGCAGAGCGAGTTCGTCAGGTTGATGCTGTTGCCCGCGCCGGTGAAGGTGGCCAGCGGCCCGGACCAGCTGAAGAGGCCCCCGCCGCTCACGCTGGCCAGGAGCCGGGCGTTGAGCGTCGAGCCGTTCGCGAGGGCGAGCAGCGACCCGGTGCCGCTGAACACGCTCGCGTTGACGTTGACGACGGCGCCGCCGAGGCTGAGCGTGCTCGCATCGAGCCGGACGAGCGGTCCGAGGCTCGTGACGCGCGCCTGGTAGGAGAGGTCCGCGACGTGGCCGCTCGCCGTCATCGTGCTGCCCTGCCGCAGGTCGAGGAGAGGCGCCGAGGCCTCGAGGAGCGCGGTGTCGAGCCGCGCGACGCTGTGCGTGCTCACCGTCGCCGCCGTGGCCTCGAGGAACGTGCCGGCGTGCTGGAGCGGGCGGTCGCTGCCGAGGACCAGCCCCGTGTCCGGGTCGAGAGCGCTCGCGACGCCCGCGAGGTCGAGCATGCCGACCTCGCGCCCGAGCGTGTAGGTGCCGCCGGCGAGCTGGACGAGGGGATCCAAGGAGGTACTCACCACGCGCCCGCCCTGCACCGCGCTGAGCAGGCTGAACGGAACCGTGAGCGCGCTGTCGGTCGCGCGCAGCAGGGGCCCGCCGAGCACGGCCGACGAGCCGCAGCAGACGATGAGCAGCGAGTCGAAGCTCTCGGTGCGGCCCACCGCCTCGTAGAGCGGCGTACCGGCCGGGCGCGTGAGCGTCGATCCGTCCCGCAGGAGGTAGAGCGGCGGGTCCTCGAGAATCGCCACGGCGTCCACGAGCACCGCGGAGTCCACGATGGTGTCGCCGAGGTCCTTGATCTCGAAGAAGATGCTGTCGAGGCCGCTGCCGGTCGACACGACCGTCTGGTCGATCTCCTTCCACCCGGTGACCCCGTTGCCGGCCATGATCGTGAAGCCGCCCGCGGTGGCGGTCTCCTCCGAGACCGTCGAGGAGGTGAACGAGGTGTTGCGGCTCTCGGTGCGCTGGAGGGCCGTGGCGCCGGCCCCGTCGATCACCTTGATCGTCAGCGTGTCATTGAATCTTTCCGCCTCGCTCGGGAACTCGTTGCTGAGGAAGTTGTACTTGACCTTCACGCGGAACACCGAGCCCGTCGCGATGCCGCCGGACGTGAGCGTGCTGGTCGTGTTGCCGACGGCGCCCGTGCCGGTGTGCAGGATCGCCATGTAGCTGCCCTCGGGCGCCTCGATGGAGCCGAGGGCCGAGATCACCGAGCCTGCGCCCGTCTTGGTCCAGCCCGCGAAGGTACCGGTCTCGAAACCGCCGTTCTCGAACAGGCCGTTCGCGCCTGAGCCGGTGCCGCCGGTGATCGGCGGCAGGATCGGGGTGGAGGGCGTCGTCGTGGTCGGCGTGGTGGTGTCCAGTGCCGCCGCCGACGTGGTCGCCCCCAGCACCGAGCTGTCCCCGGAGTCGGGCGCCAGGAGCGAGGCGAGCGTGGTCGCCTGCGCTTGCTGCTTGCTGCTGACCTCCTTCTTCGTGTCCTCGGGCGTGTCCTGGTGCTGCGGGGCGCTCTTGAGCCCGGCGAGGATCTGGGCGATCTGGGTCGGCGGAATCGGACGGATCGGGCCGAAGACGGTGCCGGTGACTGACAGGCTCTGCAGCGCCCCGACGGTGACGGGCGCCTGGAGGGCGGCGAGCCGCGCTCCGGCCGCCGCGGTGCCGGGCAGGCGCGGCAGCACCTCGACGGAGCCCTTGAGGACGTAGAGGGTCGAGGTCACGGGGACGGGGCCGGGGACGGCCTGGGCGGAGGCGCGAAGGATCTCGAAGATCGCGACCGTGCCGCGCACGGCGGCGATGACGTTGGGGGTGCGGACCTCGATCGACTCGCCGGGGCGCATCCGCTGGCGGGCGACGGCGACGGCGAGCTTGCCGGTCTCGAGCCCGACCTGCGAGCGGCCGGCCTCCTCGCTGACGGTGAAGACCGACTGCTCGCGGACTGTGACGAGAGCTTTACCGCCGAGTAGCACGCGCACGACCGCGCGCTCGCCGGTGCGGATGGTGTCGCGCCCGAAGACGGGGTCCTTGAAGCGGAGGGGGAGCTGGTCGGCGGGCAGGCTCGCCCGGGCGACGGTGGCCGTGCCCGTGATCGTGGTGACGACGCCCGCGGGCGCGAGCGCCTGGGCCAGCGCGAGCTGAGGCCAGAACGCGCCGAGGAGGATCGCGGCAACCAGCTGCTTTGCCCGGTGACCTGTCATGGCTCGCACCTCCGGCCCGAGGGGCCCGCACGAGTGGTCGGGGCGAATTGTTAACCTGTTATCGTTCGCTGTCAATTGGACTAAAGTGGCGGCATGGGGGCCTTCCGGAAACTGCTCGGCGGCCTCGCGGTGGCGGCGGTCCTCGCGGCACTCGCGCTCACGGGCGCGCTCGAGCGCTTCGAGCTGGGCGCGCTGAGCCGGCTCTTCGAGCTGCGCGGCCCCCGCGCGCCCACGGCGCCGATCGTCCTCGTGGCGATCGCCGAGGACTCGTTCGACGAGCTGGACCTGGCGTGGCCGTTCCCGCGGGCCCTCCACGGCCGGGTGATCGAGACGGTCGCGCAGGCGGGGGCGCTGGCGATCGGCGTGGACGTGCTGTTCCCGGAGCCCTCGGTGCGCGGGCCCGCCGACGACGAGGCGCTCGGCGCCTCGGTCGCGCGCGCGGGGAACGTCGTGCTCGGCGCGAGCCTGACCGTCGTCTCGGACGGGCTCGGCCGGCGCGTGGACCCGAACCCGCCTCTGCCCGTGATCCGGCGCGGCGCCGCCGCGGTGGCCCTCGTCAACGTGTTCGGCGACCGCGACGGCGAGATCCGCCGGGCGCCGCTCACCATCGGCGAGGAGGGCCGGCCGGGCTTCGACGCGGCGCTCCGCCGCGTCGCGGCGGCCGCGGGGCTGCCCGTGGCGCCGCTGCCGGCCGGGGGGGAGATCCTGATCAACTACCGCGGCGGGCCCGGCACGTTCCCGTGGGTCCCGTACTACCGGGTGGTCCGCGGCGAGGTCGGGCCCGAGGTCTTCGCGGGCAAGATCGTGCTGATCGGGCCGACGACCCCGGTGCTCCACGACCTGTTTCCCACGCCCTTCGCGCGCGGCGGCGGCATGCCGGGGGTCGAGATCCACGCCAACGCGCTCGACACGCTGGTCCGCGGCGACCCGCTCCGCGAGGTCCCGGCGTGGGCGAGCACGCTCGCCGCCGTCGTGGCCGCGCTCCTCGGCGCGGCGCTGGTGGTCCGCTTCCAGGCCCTCCGCGGGCTCGCCGCCGCCGCGCTCGTGTGGGCGGCGCTCGCCGCCGCCACGCTCGCCCTCTTCCTCGCCTGGGACGTCTGGGTCCGCGGCGTCGCGCCGACGCTCGGGCTCGTGCTCGGCTACGGCGTGACGATGGCGGAGAACTTCGTCCGCGAGCAGCGCGAGAAGCGGCGCCTGTCGCGCTTCTTCTCGCCCGACGTGCTGCGCGCGGTCGTCCGGGGCCGCGAGGCGGCGAGCCTCGGCTCGAGCCGCCGCCTCGTCACCGTGCTGTTCTCGGACCTGCGCGGCTTCACCTCGATCTCCGAAAAGCTCGAGCCCGAGCAGGTGGCCGAGATGCTGCGCGAGTACCTCACCGAGATGACCCGCATCGTGTTCAAGCACGGCGGCACGGTCGACAAGTACATCGGCGACTGCGTGATGGCGCTCTACAACGTCCCCTTCGAGGATCCGGAGCACGCGGTGAAGGCGGTCCGCACGGGGCTCGAGTTCCAGGAGCGCACGCTCGCGGCGGCGGCGCGCTGGGAGGCGAAGTACGGCGTCACGATCCGGAACGGCGTCGGCATCAACACGGGCGAGGCGATCGTCGGGACGCTCGGCTCGGCGCAGCGCCTGGAGTACACCGCGATCGGCGACACCGTGAACCTCGCGGCGCGGCTCGAGTCGATCACGAAGGAGTACGGGGCGTCGATCGTCATCAGCGAGTCCACTCACGCGCTGGTGAAAGGCGTGTTCCCCACACGCGCCCTCGGCGCCGTCACCGTGAAGGGCAAGACGCAGCCCGTCGAGATCTACGCGGTGCTGCCCTCGGACATCCGCAAGCACCCCCGCGCGGTGCTCGACGCCGCGGCGACGCTCACGGCGGCGGGCGACGGGCGCACCTGCCGGGTGCGCACGCACGACATCAGCGAGGGCGGCCTGGCGCTCGCCGACGTGCCCGCGGAGTGGACGGTGGGCAGCTCGATCGAGATCCGGCTCGAGGGCGGCGAGCTGGCGCGCCCGATCGTCGCCACGGGCACCATCGCCTGGCGCCGCGGGGCGGACGCGGGCGTCACGTTCACCACGCTCGAGCCGGAGTCGGCGCCGGCCGTCGCGGAGTACATCGGCCGGCGATAGCCCGCGCGGGCCTCGGCGCGCGCGGCGGTCTTCCCCCCGACGTCCTTCAGGCGGCGCGAGCCGCCGCGGGGGGCAGCGCCGGCAGGTGCAGGCAGCCCCTGTCGCAGGCGACGGCCGTGGGCGGCGCGAAGACGTCGCAGCTCCGCACCTCCAGCAGCGCCCCGTCCCAGGCGTTCTCCCGGAACTCCACCGTCACGTCGCGGCGCTTGAACGGGCACCGGAAGCGGAGCGTCTCGGGCCGCGTGACGGGCGCGCCGCGGGTGAACAGGACCCACACGAGCAGCGCGAGCGAGGCGCCGAGGGCGAGCACGATGGCGAGCGTCAGGCGCGGGTCGAGCATCGGCCTCACCTCCCTCGTCCAGTCTGACACCGCCGGGCTGGCCGGCGAATGAGGCGAACGGCGGGCGCCGCCAGGCCGATCGGCTCCCCGCGCCTACTCAGAGCCCGTGTTTGAGTGAGGGCGCGTTTTCGCCTGTTATTCAGCGTGTTTAGACCCGTCGGCACCCCTCCGACGTCGGACGCCATTCAAACGCGGAAGTAACCAGGCTGGCGGTATCCAACGGTCCACTCTTGACACGATGTGTGCGGCTACTCACAGTAGGCGTACCATGCGTAAGCGCAAACGCACCGGAGAGAAGACGAGACGTGCAACCGTAGAGACAGAACCGCTGGATGCGCCCGAGCAACTTCCGCTGCTTGGCTCGTCCACGGAGCGGGGCACCAATCTACCAGACGCGTTCCGCCGCCTGTATTTTCACCTGTACACGAACAGCAAGGCGAGCCGCGCAGAACGGATATTTGATGATCTGTCGCTGATCCTGCTGCTGAAACTCGCGATTGAGACCAACGGCGGGCGTCAGGTTCTCGCTCGTTATCAAAAGGGCGGGGTGAAAGCAAATGACGTACTGCTCCCCTTCCTCAGGAAGTGCTACCCGGATCTTGTCGACAAGGAACAAGCGTTTGCTATCGGTGACGAGGCACTGAAAGTCGCGTTAGCGTTCCTTGATCGGTTGTCTCTAACCGCGGCTCCGGCTCACGTCCTTGGTGAAGCCTTTCAAGCCTTACTCAGCCCGAGACTGCGTGGCGACAAAGGGCAGTTCTTCACTCCCCGTTCGCTGGTTCGCGCAATGGTTGAAGTCGTTGCGCCAGCGCCGGCCGAATCTGTACTGGACCCTGCGTGTGGGACAGGCGGTTTCCTTTTTGAGTCGCGCGTGTATCAGGCGAGTGATGGTGAGCCGTCGGGCGCCGTCGTCGGTGTAGACAAGGATCATGACTTATTTCGGATTTCGTCAGCGCTCCTGCAACTCGCTACGCGAGGGCGCGCCACCGTCTTCAACTTCAATTCTCTCGATGGACAGCACTGGGAAACGGTGAAGAAGAAAGCGCGGGTTGACCTCTTTGACGTCGTTCTCACTAATCCTCCATTCGGTGCACGAATCGGCATTCGTGATTCGCGGGTGCTGGCGGAATTCGCGCTGGGGCACCAGTGGATTCATGATGAAGAGAAGGACGAGTGGATTCAAAGCCGGGCCCTACTACCGGCGCAGGATCCCCAGATACTGTTTCTGGAACTGTGTGTACGAAAGCTAAAGCCGAACGGTCGCCTAGGGATCGTGTTGCCGGAAGGGTTATTCGGAAACAAAGGCGATGCATACATTTGGCAGTGGTTGAAGAGCCAGGGCCGCGTGCTGGCTCTCCTTGACTGTCCGCGAACGACGTTCCAGCCAGGGACGGACACGAAGACCAACGTTCTTTTCTTTCGCCGGTATGCTGAGAATGAAAACGTCGCCGTGAAATACCCGGTGAAGGTTGCTGTCGCGCTTCACTGTGGACATGACCGGCGCGGGAGGAATGAACTCAGTAGCGGTTTACCCTATCCCGACGATTTCCCGGACATCGGCGCGTCGTTCCACGGAAAACAGGCCGCCGCGGCGAAGCGTTGGAGAAACGTGGAAGTCAAAGTGGGCGGGTATATCGTGCCGAGGTACTACTCGGAGGGGAAACCAGTTACAGCTCAAGAGGAGGAACTTACCCGAGGGGCAGAGACGGCAACACTCGGACAGCTGCTGTCGCGGGGTGTGATAGCGATCAAAAAGGGGCACGAGATCGGGGCGGATGCATATGGCACAGGAGATGTGCCCTTTGTCAGAACGTCCGACATCTCGAATTTTGAGATTTCGTGTGATCCGACCAAGTCAGTCGCTGACGACGTGTACAAAGAGTATGCTGCGCAGCAGAAACTTCAGCCTGGCGATGTTGTTGTTGCGGTGGATGGTCGCTATCGAATTGGCGCGACAGCTATGCTGACAGAGAGAAATGTCCGATGTGTCGCGCAGAGTCATCTTCGAATCATTAGTGCGCTGCGTCCTGAAACAATCGATCCTTATGAACTGCTCTTCGCGTTAAACCTGCCATCAGTCAAGCTGCGAATCAGAGATCTGGTATTTGTCCAGTCGACACTTGGCACGCTGGGTCGGCGTCTGTTGGAACTGAGGATACCGATCCTGCATGGGCCAGGCCCGTGGCGAGAACGAGTGGACAAGTTTAAGCGGGTGCTTGAAGAGCGTGACCTGCTACTGCGTGACCTGCGTGTTATTGACCAGACAAGCTACGAACTCTAGTCGCAGCGGCTGGTCGCGCGGAGGATCTCCTTGATCCAGTCGTAGAACTCGTCGAGCGTCTTGTTGCCCTGGGCGATGTTGCAGGCACGGTGCGCGAAACCAACGTTGTCGGGACGATGGAGACGCGGGTTACTATGTGACGTCTCAATCTCGGCTTTCCCACGCTTCGCTTCGGCGAACAGCTTGAAGTCAAGAAGGCCTCGGCAGACGAGACACCGGGTGGTGTGCGGTACGATCGGCATCCCGCATGCGGCCAAGTATTCCGCGATAGGTTTTGGAGCCTCGGGGGCATTCGGCATGCTGTACGCGGCTGCGGTTAGCGTCTTCGCGACGGCCATGCATGAAGCGTAGTCAGCTGCCTTCTCCCGTAGCTTCGCGACTACCTGCGGTTTCAGGCCTTTCATATCGATACCGAGCTTGCGCAGCTCTTCGTCGGAGCGAAGCATGACCCAGCGCAGTATCCGATTCGGGCCTGCGTCAGCACTCTTCCACGAGGCCCCTGTTGTCATCGTCGAATCGCGGACTATCTTGTCAGCAACCTTTGGTGCAACGCGGTCGAGATGCGCCAGGTAGGGAAATTCGTGGCATTTGCCGGAGTGTCCCGTAGGCATGAAACATTGTCGTTTGACGTCGCTCGCGTACTTTGATCTTGAGCGGACGGGTTTCCCGCAGAAGTCCATGTTATTGTCGCACCCTATCCGCGTCCTTTAGGAGCTGGACTGGCGTTATGCCGAGGGCGCGAGCTAGGCGCGAAATCGTGCTTAGCGTGACATTCCGTTCGCCGCGTTCAACGCTTCCGATGTATGTCCGGTGAAACCCCGCAACACCTGCGAGCTGTTCCTGCGAGAGGTGCATCCGCTCGCGATGGAGGCGCACCGCGAGTCCAAAGGCGCGCAGCTCACTAATCTGCGATGGCATCCCTGGGATTCAAGCAGGAGTGACGACTTGACGTCTACAGACTATGAGTAGCGTGCGCGCAAATTCAGCCGCCGGAGTTGAAGGAGTCGATGCGCTTCTACGAAGCGAGAGCGCTGGAGGCGCTGACGACGCAGCGGAGAAAACGCGCTCTGTGTGTGAGTGACTTTTCGGTGTTTATCAAACCCGGAGCCGAAAACATCAACGAAGGCGAAATGGTAGCCCCAACGGGATTCGAACCCGTGAACGAATCGCAGAGTCGAGGAGCGCCACGGCTCCGCCGGGTGTTAGCGCCCACGCTTTTTGACATCTCCCTGCTCGACTTCTTTGTCACGGGATGAGCATGGGGCGCATTCGATGCGCC
>MGBU01000026.1 GCA_001790205.1 Candidatus Rokubacteria bacterium GWA2_73_35
ACCCTGCCGGTTCAGGTACGTCGCGTTCTCGTTGTACGGCCCGTACTTCTTGATGACGGCGTCGGCGACGTCGTTCATCGGTTCGAGCTTGTCCTTGTAGAACGTCCCGTCCCAGGTCTGGAACGCCAGGATGTCGTGGCCCGCGCCCGCGCGGGACTCGGCGGCCCCGGTGAGCTGGAGCTTGTTGCCGATCGAGGTGATGAAGTCGATCGTGACGTCGACCTTGTTGGCCTTCCCCCAGTCCTCGACGATGCCCTTCAGCACGGCGTTGGCCCCGGGGACCCAGTGGTCCCAGAGCCCGAGCGCGAGCTTGCCCGCACCCCGGGAGACCTGCGGGAAGCCCACGACCCCGGCTGCGGCGGCGCCGGCGGCGGTGGTCTTGAGGAACTGCCGACGACTCGTCTGCTCCATGATGAATCCTCCTTGGGTAGCGCGAACAACCCACACCATCACGGGCGCTGCGGTGGCGCTCACTATAGTCCTCGCGGGGCGCGCGGGCAAGCCTGGCCCGTCGGCCGGGCCCTTCACCTAGCCCTTCACCGACCCGGTCAGGCCGGTCACGTAGTACTCGACGAAGAACGAGTAGACCAGGGCCACCGGGACGGAGCCGAGGAGCGCGCCCGCCATGAGCTGGCCCCAGAAGTAGATGTCGCCGCGGATCAGCTCGGACACGACGCCGACCGGCACCGTCTTGCGCTCGGGCGAGGAGATGAACACGAGCGCGTAGATGAACTCGTTCCACGAGAGCGTGAACGCGAAGATCCCCGCCGACAGGATCCCCGGGACCGCGATCGGGAAGACGATGCGGATCATCGCCCCGAAGCGCGTCGCCCCGTCGATCCGCGCGCACTCCTCCAGCTCTTTCGGGATAGTCTTGAAGTAGCCCATGAGGAGCCACGTGCAGAAGGGGATCAGGAACGTGGGGTAGGTGAGGATCAGCGCCCAGGGCGTGTTGCCGAGCTGGAACTCGCGGATGATGTTCGCGAGCGGGATGAACAACAGCGTCGGCGGCACCAGGTACGTCACGAAGATGGACGTCCCGAGCGCGCCCGCGAGCGGGAACCGGAGGCGCGCCAGCGCGTACCCGGCCAGGAGGCCGCAGAAGAGCGAGATCACCGTGGAGACCACCGCGATGAAGAACGTGTTCCAGAGCCACTGGGGGAACGTCGTCCGCGCGAGGAGGTCCTTCACGTGGTCGAGCGTCGGGGCGAGCGTCCAGAACGGCGTGTTGTTGGCGGCCCGCCACGAGCGGTAGAGCTCGGCGTCCGGCCGGATCGCCGTGATGAGCATCCAGTAGAAGGGGAAGAGCGTGCCGATCACCAGGAGCGTCAGCGGGACGTAGAAGAACATCCACGTCTTCCAGCGCCGCTCGATCATCGCGCTCAGGCCCCCTCGAGCCGGCGGAGGTACCGGAGCTGCACCCAGACGACGACGAGGAGCACGGGGAACATGAACAGCGAGATCGCCGCCCCCTCGCCGAGCAGGCCCGCCGCCACGCCGACCTGGTACGCGTAGGTGGCGACGAGGTGGGTGGAGTTCGCCGGCCCGCCGCCCGTGAGGACGTAGATGAGCTGGAAGTCGGAGAAGGTCTGGATCACCGAGAAGACCACGACGACGATCGTCACCGGCTTGAGGAGCGGCCACGTGACGTGCCAGAACCGGTGCCAGCCGTTGGCGCCGTCGAGCGAGGCGGCCTCGTGGAGGTCGGGGCTGATCGTCTGGAGCCCCGCCAGCAGCGTGATCGCGAAGAACGGCATCCCGCGCCACGTGTTGACGACGATCGCGGCCCAGAGCGCCCAGTCGCCGTCGGACAGGAAGGGCAGCTTCGTGACGATGAGGCCGCTCCGGTAGAGGACCCAGTTGAGCACGCTGAACGTCGGGTCGAACATCCAGCGCCAGGCGAACGTCGAGAGCACGGTGGGGACGATGAACGGCAGCAGCATCGCGGCCCGCACCAGGCGCTTGCCCCGGAAGTGGCGGTTCAGCAGGAGCGCCAGCCACATCCCGAGCGCGAGCTTGAACAGCGTGGCCCAGACCGTGTAGAAGGCCGTGTTCCAGAACGCGGTGCGGAAGATGCTGTCGTTCCACGCCTTGACGAAGTTCTGGAGGCCCACGAACGCGCCCGGGTTGCCCACGCTCGTGCTCGAGAGCGAGAGCCAGAGGCCCATGACGAAGGGGTACGCGATGAAGACGCCCAGCAGGAGGACGGCCGGCGCCAGGAGCAGCCCGGCGAGCAGCCGCTCGTTCTCGAGGAAGCGCGTCAGCGGCGCCGGCTGGGAGGTCCCGGGGTGGGGGAGCGCCACCTCGAGCCCGGCGGCGCCCCCCGCACCCCCAGCGATCGGCTTCTTCAAGCCCTACCCGTAGATCTTCTTCAGCTCACCCTCGGCCCACTTGACGGCGTCCTCGGCCTTCGTGCCGCCGGCGGCCTTGGCGTACATGTCCACGATGATGTACTTCGTGTAGGCCTCGGTGGCCCTGGCGGTCGCCGGGCCCTGGTGGCCCAGCATGAGCGTCTTGCTCGCCGCGCGCTGGAACACCCGGAGAGGCTTGTCCACCTTGGACCACATCGCGTGGTCCTCCCACTGCCGTGTGCTGCCCACGCTGTAGCCGAAGTTGACCTCGAACCACTTGCCGTAGTTCGCCGGCTGGTGGTGCCACCGGAGGAAGTCCTTGGCGAGCTTCTGGTTCTTCGAGTACTTCATGACGCTGTGCTGGAAGGGCAGGTAGAGGGCGAACTGCCCCGCCGGGCCCGCCGGGAGCAGCGCGGCGTGGTCGATGTCGTCGACCATCGGGTTGCCCTTCTCGTCCTTGATCTTGTCCTTCTGACGCTTGGCGACGATGTAGATCGACGCGCCGTTGAGCGTGGCGGAAAGCTCGCCCGCGTGGAACGCGCGGTTGTTGTTCGTGTCGTCCCAGGCGAGTCCCCCCTCGTCGCAGGCGTCCTTCCAGAAGGCCTGGAGGAACTTCACCGACTCCAGCGTGTTCTTCGAGTTCAGCACGACCTTCTTGCCGCCCTTGTCGACCTCGGCGCCGCCGAAGTCCCAGAGCAGGGGGTAGGAGAACGTCGGGGGGTCGCCGAAGCTGTGGCCGAGGGCCTGGCCGATCGGCTTGCCCTTCTTCTTGAGCTGGGCGCCGACCCTGCGGAGCTCGTCCCAGGTCTTCGGGAACTCCTTCACGCCGATCTCGGCGAACCAGGACCGCCGGTAGGCGATGGCGTTGCCCGTCACGCCGTGCGGGACGCCGAGCCACTTGCCCCCGACCCGGGCGGTCGCGCTGAAGACCGGGTAGAAGCCCTTCTGGCTCTTGCCGATCGGCTCGGCGACGTCGGAGACGTCGACGAGGGCGTTGGCGTAGAGATGCGGCCAGTTCCAGAGCATCTGGATGATGTCGGCGCCGCTGCCCGACTGGACGGCCGCGGTGATGCGCGGCTGGAGGTCGTTGGCGTTGATGAACTCGAACTTGACCTCGGCGCCGAGCGCCTTGCTGGCCTCCGGGGCCTGGCGCCTCAGCTCGACGTCGGCCTCGGGGATGAAGTCGTTCCAGCGGACGATGTGGAGCGTCGTCCCCTGCGCGTGCGCGGGCGCCCGGCGCGCCGCGAGGACGCCCTCGATCCCGGTGGCCGCGACCGCCGCGGTGGCGCCCGAGACTTTCAGGAACTGCCTCCGGTTCAGGCCGTTTCCGTCCATGCGTGATCCTCCTTAGTCGATGACTGACACACTCCTCGGGGCGGTCACGATGCCTCGGTGTCGCTCGAGCGAACCTCCGGAAAAGTGCCGCATTAGTAGCATCGGCCTAGTGCGGTGTCAACCGCGCATAGCGCGTCTGCGCTATGGGCCGTCGTGTTCGGTCCGCGAGGATGCTAGCCGGCGGCGACGGGGGCGGCCGAAGCCGCGGCGTGGGGCCGGGGGGAGCGGAAGGTGAGGGCCAGGACCACCGACATCCCGCCGACGGCGGCCGAGCCCAGGTAGAGCCAGGCGTAGGTCCCGAGGGTGTCGTAGACGTAGCCGCCCGCCCAGGAGCCGAGACCCATCCCGAGGGTGGAGACGAGGAACACGCCGCCGTAGGCCGTCCCCATGATCCGCTCGCCGAAGTACTCGCGCGTGACCAGCGCGTAGAGCGGCATAACCCCGCCGTAGGCGACGCCGAACACGACCGCCGCGACGTAGAAGGCCGCCGCGTCGCCGATGAAGCGGTAGGAGAGGATCGTCACGGCCTGGAGCGCGAGGCCCGCGAGCAGCGTGCGCTTCGCCCCGAAGCGGTCGGCGAGGATCCCGCAGCCGATGCGCCCCGCGATCGACGCGAGCCCCGACACCCCGAACACCGTTGCGGCCACCATCGCCGCCACCCCCTGCTCGATCGCGTACGTGACCATGTGGAAGATGGGCCCCGAGTGGGCGGCGCAGCAGGCGAGGTGGGTGAGCGCGATCGCCCAGAACTGGGGCGCGCGCACGACCTCGGCCGTCGTGTATTCCCGCCGCGCCGCCGCCGCGCCGCCGAGCGCGACCGCGCCCATCTCGGCGGGCGCGTTCTTGATCAGGAGCGCGACCGGGATCACGACGAGCCAGGCGAGGTCGCCCAGCGCGAGCATCGCGCCGCGCCAGCCCCAGGCGTTCGTGAGCCCGCGGGCCAGCGGGGCGATGACGAACGTGCCGAGGCCGATGCCCGCCGAGACGACGCCGAGGGCGAGGCCGCGGCGCGAGGTGAACCACCGGCTCGCCGTCGCGGAGAGGGGCGCGTAGAAGGCGCCGACGGCGAAGCCGACCATGACGCCGAAGGTCACGTAGAACCACGCGAGGACGGTCACCTGGCTCGAGAGCACGAGCCCGAGGCCGAGGAGGAAGCCGCCCGCGACGGTGACGGCGCGGCCGCCGACCCGATCGGAGAGGGCGCCCCAGACGAAGGAGCCGAGCCCCATCGCGAGCCAGTTGAGGAGCGCGACGATCGAGATCTCGCTGCGGCTCCAGCCCATCCCGTCCTCGATGGGCTTGAGGAACACCCCGAGCGAGAAGAGGGCGCCCATGGCGACGGCGATCACGGTGGCGGAGGCGGCGACGACGACCCAGCCGTAGAAGAGTCCGCGGTGACTCATGGGCGCCACTTACGATAGCATGGCCTGCATGTGGCGCCTCTTCTGGCCCGGGGTGGCGGCGCTGGCCGCGGCGGCGGCCGGCCTCGGGCTGCGCGCGCTCGTCCTGGGCGCCCTCCGGCGCTGGGGCCGGACGCGCAACGGCTGGGCCTCGTTCGCCGAGGCGATCCGCCTGCCGTCGGTCCTCTGGGTCGCGGTGCTCGCGGTCTGGATCGGCATCGAGGTCGCGAGCGAGACCGCCCGCCTGCCGCGCCGGCTCTCCGCCGAGCTCCGCGTCGTCTTCGAGGCGCTGATCATCGCCTCGGTCACGCTCACCGTGGCCGGCCTCGTCAGCACGCTGATCCAGCACGCGAGCGACCGGCGCGCGCTCGGCGGCCCGGTGAGCGGCCTCGGCCAGGCCGTCGCCCGCGGCGTCGTCTACGTGGTCGGCCTGCTCGTGCTCCTCGACGTGCTCGGCGTCCAGATCACGCCGATCCTCACCGCCCTCGGCGTCGGCGGCCTCGCCGTCGCGCTCGCCCTCCAGGACACGCTCTCGAACCTCTTCGCGGGCATCCACCTGCTCGTGGACCGGCCGATCCGGGTCGGCGACTACGTCAAGATCGCCGGGGACATCGAGGGCCACGTCGTGGACGTCGGCTGGCGCTCGACGCGCGTGCGCATGCTCCAGAACAACATCGTCGTCGTGCCGAACAAGAAGGTGGCGGAGTCGGTCATCGTCAACTACGACCTGCCCGAGCCGCGGATGGCGCTCCTGGTCCGCGTGGGCGTCGCCTACGCGAGCGACCCCGACCGCGTCGAGCGCGTGCTGGTCGAGGAGGCGCAGGCCGCCGTGGGCCAGGTCCCGGGGCTGCTCGGCGACCCACCGCCCTTCGTCCGCTTCATCCCCGGGTTCGGCGAGTCCTCGCTCGACTTCACGCTGATCTGCCAGGTCGCGACGTTCGTGGACCAGTACGGGGTGCAGCACGAACTGAGGAAGCGCATCCTCCGCCGCTTCCGCGCCGAGGGGATCGAGATCCCGTTCCCGATCCGCACCGTCGAGCTGCGCCCGCCCGACGGCGGCCGCCCGGCCGGCGGCGCCTAGTCTTCAACCAAGATCGTGAAGCCTTTCTCGATCATCGCGCCGATCCGGCGCTTCACGTCCGCGTCGAGGCGCGACAACGGTCGAGACCCGGCGATGAAGACTCTTGTCATGATCCAGTGCCCTACATCGGCAGGTAGCGGACCTGCCCTTCCCACTCGCCTTCCAGGCTGAATTCCACAATCAGGAGAAGATTGTCGATTGCACGGCCGATAGGAACGGCAGGGCTCGCCTCGAAGACTCCGGGCATTCGCTGGCCGGCCCGCACGCGGTCGTACGCATGTCCGGCGAGCGTGGCCGCGTCGTGCGTCACCAACACGCGCTCTTCCTTGGCCGCCCTGCTCCAGACAGTCCGGCATCCTGGATGCGGACGATGTCGAGATCCGGTTGCCGCCGGATCAAGCCCCGAACGATATCGTTGTTGAAGTGTTCATCGGCCGCGAGCCGCAGCACAGGAACTTGCGGCTAGCAACGACGGGCAAGGAGACGGTCGCGCACTCCTGACGGATCGAAGCGTCGCTCGTTCTGCTCGCGAACCTCCGCAGACTGCCGCTGGCGTTGTGTGAGGTATGCCCGGACCTCGGACGGGTGGCGCAGGTAGTAGCCGATCACTGAATAGACATCGGCCAAGGCCACGGAAGGGTATTGCTGGACGATCTCCTCCGCAGTTGCACCGGCGTCAAAGGCGGCGACAACTGTGTCCAAGGTGACGCGAGTGCCACCCACGCGGATCACACCATCAGCATCCGTGTGGATGGGAACCCGCTCGATGGTGTCAGTCGGATTCATGTGAAATGCTCCACGATCAATTATACGCGTCACAGCCGTGCTTGCTGTGGCGATAGTAAGCGCGCGATAAGGTAGATCGGTGCAGGTGCACCAAACTGGTGCAACTTGTATTTACGCGAAGCGGCGGCGCTCGCGGACGAGCGCGAGGAGCAGGAGCGCGCCCGCCATCGTCGCCGCGAGGCCGATCCAGGGTCCGCGGTAGCCGCCCGCCCCCTCGACGAGGGCGCCGAACACCGGCGGCCCGACGGTGACGCCGATCGAGGAGAGCGCGAGCCCGAAGCCCACGGCCGCGCCCGCCGACCCGGGCCCGGCCAGCTCGGCCATCAGTGTGTGCTGCACGCCGTTCCAGCCGATGCCGACGAAGCCGAAGACCGCGCAGAGGACCACGAGCCAGACGGCGGAGCTCCCGCTCCCGGTGAAGGCGATCGCGACCGAGCAGACCGCGGTCCCGCACCCCGCGATCGCGAGCGGCAGGCGTCGGCCGCCGCCGAACACGCGGTCGGAGAGCACGCCGAAGACGACGCGCCCGGTCATGCCGCCCGCCTGGGCGAGCGCCAGGTAGCGGCTCGCCGCGAGGAGCGTGAGGCCGACGACGCCCTGGAGGTAGAGCGCGAGGTAGGCCATCCAGACGGTCTGCACGCCGGCGAAGATGAGGGTCGCGACGGCGACGAGCCAGAGGTCTCGGTCGGTGAGCACCCGGCGGGCCGCGCCGCGCCCGCCCGCGGCGGCCGCGCCCGGCGGCGCGGGCGGGTCGCGGTAGAGGGCGGCCGAGGCGAGGGCGCCGGCGGCGATCACCGCGGCCGAGGCGACGACGGCCGCGCGCCAGCCGAGCGCGAGTCCGAGCACGGGCAGGAGCAGCGCGCCGAGCATCGCGCCGAAGGGGAACCCCACCTGCTTGAGCCCGACCACCGTCGCGCGCTGGGAGGGCGGGAACCAGCCGATGATCGCCTTCGTCGAGGTCGGGTTGAGCATCCCGTACCCGACGCCCGAGACCATCATGAGCGCGATGAGCGCGCCGTAGGAGCCGGAGAGCGCGACGGCGACGAGCCCGCCCGCGATCACGACCTGCCCGAGGACGAGCATGCGCTTGACGCCCCAGCGGTCGGCCATCGCGCCCGCGGGGAGCGACGTGAGGACCGGGCCCACGTAGTACGCCGACAGGAACGAGCCCGCCTGGGTGAGCGTGAGGCCGAGGTCGTCGCGGACGAGGGACGCGATCGCGGGGAAGCCGAGCGGGCCGACGTTGGCGAGGGTCTGGACGGCGAGGACCAGGGCCAGGATCGTGTAGCGCTCGCCGCGCGCGCCGGGGGTCACGCGCCGCGCGTCCGGAGGAGCGCCTCCACCGCGCGCAGGTCGGTCTCGGTGTCCACGCCGATCGTCGGCTCGTCGGTCTCGACGACCGTGATCGGGATGCCGTGCTCGAGGAACCGGAGCTGCTCGAGGCGCTCGCCGAGCTCGAGCGGCGAGGGCGGGAGGCGGTGGAAGGCGTCGAGCGCGGCCTTCGTGTAGGCGTAGAGGCCGACGTGCTTGAAGCGCGCGACGCCGCGGCCGTCGCGGTCGTAGGGGATCGGGTACTTCGAGAAGTAGAGCGCGCGGCCGTCGGCGCCGCAGACGACCTTGTTGACGTGCGGGTTGTCCGCCTCCTCGGGGCGCAGCCGGATCTTGAGCGTGCTCACCTGCGTGTCCCGACGGGCGGCGAACGGCGCGACGAGCCGGGTGATGTGGCCGGGCGTGACGAGCGGCTCGTCGCCCTGGACGTTCACGTAGACGTCGGCGGGGCGCGTCTGGGCCACCTCCCACACGCGGTCGGTGCCCGAGGGGTGGTCGGGCGAGGTGAGGACCGCCGGCACGCCGTGGGCGCGGCAGGCGTCGAGGACCTCCTGCGCGTCGGTGGCGACGAGCACCTCCGAGAGCTCCGCCGCGCGGCGCGCCGCCTCCCACACGCGCACGACCAGCGGGCGGCCCGCGACCTCGCGCAGCACCTTGCGCGGCAGGCGCGTGGAGCGAAGGCGCGCCGGGATCACGCAGAGGACGTTCATCCCGGGAACGCGCGGAGCGTGCGGAGGAGGGCGGGCGCGTCGCCGGGGCCGCCTGGCGCGAACGGCAGGATGACCGGCATCGTGAGGCCGGCGCGGACGAACTCGGCGACCCGCGCGCGGCAGAACGCCTCGCTGCCGACCACGCCGAGGCCGTCGAGGACGCGGGGCGAGACCTGCCGGACGGCCCCGGCGCGGTCGCCGGCCTTCCAGGCGGCGGTGAGCGCGTCGATCTCGGGGGCGAAGCCCGCCGAGCGGAAGAAGCTCGCGTAGACGTCGACGATCGCGTAGCCGGTGATGTCGCGCGCCAGCCACTGGCGCGCGCCCTCGACGTCGTCGGTCGCGCACGTGCGGATGAACGACGCGACCTCGAAGCCCTCGAGCGTCCGCCCGGCGCGCCGGGCGCCGGCCTCGAGGTGGCGAAGCGAGGCCGGCACGCTCTCGGGCGGGATCCAGTTGAGCACGACGCCGTCCGCGATCTCGCCCGCCAGCTCGAGCATCTCCGGGCCGAGCGCGGCGAGGAAGATCCGCACGGGCCGGGCCGGCGGCGGCGCGGCGAGGCGGAAGCTCTTCGCGCGGAAGAACCGGCCCTCGACGCCGACGCGCTCGCCCGCGGCGACCTGGCGGATGATGCGGACGGCCTCGCGGAGCTGCTGGAGCGCCGGCGAGAAGCTGAGGCCGTGCCAGTCGCCCACGATGATGCGGCTCGAGAGCCCGAGGCCGAGCACGACGCGGCCGGGCGCGAAGTGGTCCAGGCTCGCGGCGCTCATGCCGAGCACGACCGGCGTGCGCGTCTGGACGGGGACGACCGCCGAGCCCACGTGCAGGCGCTCGGTGTGGGTCGCGAGGATCGCCATCACGGTGAGCGCGTCGTAGCCCGCGACCTCGCCCACCCAGGCCGTGTGGTAGCCGCGCGCCTCCGCCTCGCGCGCCACGGCCAGGAACTCGGCGGTGGGAAGCGGCGTGAACGCCGAGAGGACGATCCCGTGGCGCGCCATGCTCAGGGCTCCGTGCGGACGGCGTCCCGCGCCGCCCGCGCCGCGCCCGCGAGGAAGCGCTGGTCGTTGACCATGCCGACGAGCCGCCAGCCCTCGCGGATGCGGCGGTTGGCGGTCTCGGCCGTCTGGCAGTGGATGCCGGGCGCCACGCCGTGACGCCGGCAGGCCGCGAGGAGCGCGTCCATCGCCTCGTGGAACTCGCGGTGCGGCGGCTCGAGCGAGGGCGGCAGGCCGAGCGAGGCGCAGAAGTCGTTGGGGCCGACGTAGCAGGCGTCCACGCCCGGGACCGACAGGATCGCGTCGAGGTTCCGGATCGCCTCGTGGTGCTCGATCTGGACGATCGTCAGGATCTCGTCGTTGGCCCGCGCGAAGTAGGTCGGGGCGTCGGTCTTGAACGAGAGCGCGAAGCGCCCGGCGCCGAGGCTCCGCACGCCCGCGGGCGGGTAGCGGCAGGCCGCGACGAGCCGCTCGGCCTCCGCGCGCGTCCTGACGTTTGGCGCGAGCACGCCCCAGGCGCCCGCGTCGAGCACGCGCTTGACGCTCGCCTCGCTGAGCTCGTGGACGCGCACGAGCGGCGCCACCGGATAGCGCGTGATCGCGGCGAGCATGGTCGCGAGCGTGGCGAGGTCGATCGGGCCGTGCTCGGTGTCCACGAGCAGCCACTCGAAGCCGACCGAGGCCATCAGCTCGGCGACGAGCGGGTCGCCGAAGTTCAGCAGGGAGCCGAAGCAGGGCTTGCCGCCCTCGAGGCGCTGCTTCACGTGGTTGGCGAGCATGGGCGTCCTTTCGAGGCGGCGTGCGTCGGCGCCGCGCCGCGAGTATACCGCCTCCGCGGCGCCGGGCTACACTCGGCGGGGAGCGATCGCGCGATGCCCGTCACCCCGTTCCACCTGGGCCCGGCCGTCGTCGTCAAGGCGGCGTGCCCGCGCGGCGATCGACGTCGAGACGGTCGGGCGGATCCTTGCGGGCGTGACGCCCCTCCACGGCCCGCTCCACACCCTCGCCGGCGCGAGCCTGCTCGCGCTCGCCACGGTCGCGCCGAGCCGGTACGGCCTCACGGCGGCGTACGCGGCGCTCGCGCGGCGACTCCGGGGCGACGGCCGGGGCGAGCGCTGGCTCCGCGGCGAGCTCGGGCCGGTGTCGTGGACGGCGGCGGCGGCCGGCGCGCTGGTGGGCGGGGTCTCGCACGTGCTGCTGGACGCGCTGGTCCACCCGGACGTGCTGCCGCTCGCGCCGTGGCGGCAGGGCAACGCGCTCTGGGTGCCCGGCGCCTTCGCCTGGACACACACGGCGAGCGTCGTCCTGGGCGTCGCCGGGCTCCTGGCCTGGGTGGGTCGGGGACGGGGCGGCGGCGCGCCTAGCGCTTGAGGGAGATGACCGAGAGGTCGCGCTGCGCCGGGACCGGCGCCGCGACAGGCGCCACCTCCGGACGGGCCTTGGTCATCCGGCAGTGGCCCTCGAACAGCACGCCTTCCTCGACCACCACGACGGGCGCCTCGACGTCGCCGTAGACCCGCGCGCTCCCGCGCAGCTCGACGCGCTCGGACGCCAGGACGTTGCCGACCACCTCGCCGTTGATCATGACGACGCCCGCGCGGATCGAGGCGTTGATCACGCCCTTCTCGCCGACGATCAGGGTGTCGTTCGAGACGATCTCGCCGCGGAAGCGCCCGTTCAGCATGACCGTGCCGCTGAACGTGTACTTCCCGTCGATCTCGGAGCCCTCGTCGATGAACGCGGTGAGGTCGTTGGCCTTCGGCGCCTTGGGGTGCTGCTTCCTCCACAGCATGGGCGGTGGCCCGCGGTGGCGGGGCTACCTCTGCTGCGCCGTCTGCCCGGCCCGCTTCTCGTCGATCAGGACGATCTGCCGACCGCCCGGGTGCTCGTTCATCTTCGTGACGTTGCCGTTGAAGAAGCCACCCTTCGAGATCACGAGCGAGTCGGTCTGGATGTTGCCGCTGACCCGGCCGGTCTCGGCGATCTCGACGTTGCCGGTGGCGACCATGTTGCCCTCGTAGTGGCCCATGATGATCGCGTCCACCGTCTTGACGTCCGCGTGGACCACGCCCTTCTCGCCGATCACGAGCTTGCCGCCCACGGCCAGCTCGCCGCCGATCTCGCACTCGATCTGGATCGAGTCGGCGATGTCGAACTTGCCCTCCATCCGCGCCTGGTCGCCGACCACGGTGAGGAGGGTCATCGGGGCCATCGGCTTGCCGTTCTCGGGCGCCGGCGGGGGCGCCATCCTCTGGGGCACCTTCTGCTGTCCGAACATCCAAGGCCTCCTTGGTGTGGGGACACCGCTCGGGTGTGCGACACCGGTTGCCGGAGTGTGGGAGGCCAGAATTAGCACCCCCCGGAGGGGGTGTCAACCCCCGGGGGTGGGGGTCGGCGGGCCGGCTAGAACGAGCGGATGAGGCGCTCGACCCGCTCGTCGTGCGACTGGAACGGGTCCTTGCAGAGGATCGTCTCGCGCTCCGGGTCGTTGAGCTTCAGGTAGACCCAGTCCACGCGGTAATCCTTGCCCTTGAGGTTCGCCTGGCGGATGAACTCGCCCCGCAGGCGCGCGCGCGTGGTCTGCGGCGGGACGTGCTTGGCCTGCTCGATCGTCTCGTCGTCGGTGATCCGGTCGGCCTGGTCGGCGGCGACGAGCCGGTAGTACACGCCCTTCTCGGGGCGGATGTCGTGGTACTGGAGGTCGAGCAGCGAGACCTTCGGGTCGCGCCAGGACAGGCGGTGGCGCTCCATGAACTTGTCGATGAGCTGGCGCTTGATGACCCAGTCGAGCTCGCGCGCGAGCTGAAGCGGGTCCGACTCGAGCTTGGTGAGGACGTCGGTCCAGCGGGCGAGCACGTCCTTCGTGGTCGGGTCGGGGCTGATCGAGTCGACGTAGCGGGTCACGTACTCGAGGTACTCGAGCTGCATCTCGAGCGCGCTGATCGCGCGCCCGTCCTTGAGCTTGACCGTCTCGCGCAGGCCCGGGTCGTGTGAAATATCGCGGATCGCCTGCACGGGCGACTGGAGGGAGTAATCGCGGTCGAAGAACCCATCCTCGATCATGTCCAGCACGAGGGCGGTGGTGCCGACCTTCAGGTACGTCGCCACCTCGGACATGTTGGAGTCGCCCACGATCACGTGCAGCCGGCGGTAGCGCTCGGCGTCGGCGTGCGGCTCGTCGCGCGTGTTGATGATCGAGCGCGACGAGGTGGTCGCCCCGGAGATCTCCTGGCAGATGTGCTGCGCCCGCTGGGAGAGGCAGTAGTGGAAGCCGCGCGGGGTCTGGAGCACCTTGCCTGCCCCGGCGAAGATCTGGCGCGTGACGAAGAACGGGATCAGCGCCTCGGCCAGCCGCTGAAACGACACGTCGCGGCTGACCAGGTAATTCTCGTGACAGCCGTAGGAGTTTCCGGCTGAATCCGTATTGTTCTTGAACAGCAGGATGTTCCCTGAAATGCCGTCTTCCCTCAGTCTCTTCTCGGCCTGGTGCAGCAGGTCCTCGACGATCCGCTCGCCGGCCTTGTCGTGGATCACCAGATCGGTGACGTCGTCGCACTCGGGCGTGGCGTATTCCGGATGGAACCCCGTATCGAGGTACAGCCGCGCCCCGTTTTCGAGGAAGACGTTCGCGTTGCGCGCGCCCGGGATGACCTTCTCGAAGAGGTACCGCGCGACGTTGTCGGGCGACAGGCGCCGCTGGCCGTTCAGGGTGCAGGTGAGCCCGTACTCGTTCTCGAGGCCGAAGATCCGGCGCTTCATCCCTGCCTCAGCCTAGCACGACCTAGCGCGCGGTGCCCAGGAGTTGGCCGAGCGCCTCCATCGGAATGCGCCGGAACTTGCGCCGCGTCTTGGTCCGGTCGAGCACGGCGACCTCGAGGTCGCGCTCGGTGAGGGACTTGTTCTGGGTCACGGTCAGGGCGCGGACGCCGAGCTGCAGGGCGTCGGCGAGCGACAGGCCCTCGCCGTAGTGGTCCTTGAGGAAGCGGCGGATCTCCTCCGCCTGGCCGCCCATCGCCGCGTAATCGTGCTCGTCCTCGATCGTGCCGTCGTAGAGGATGTGGTAGATCTCGTTCCGGCCGCCGTTGCTCTCGGCGACCTCGGCCACGAGCACCTCGACCTCGAAGGGCTTGATGTCCTGCGTGAAGATGTTGCCGAGCGCCTGCGAGTACGCGTTGGCGAGCGCCTTGGCCGTCACGTCGCCGCGGCTGTAGGAGTACCCCTTGACGTCGGCGTGGCGGATGCCCGCGATGCGGAGGTTCTCGAACTCGTTGTACTTGCCGACGCCGGCGAACGCGATCCGGTCGTAGATCTCCGAGATCTTGTGCAGCAGCGTGGACGGGTTCTCGGCGACCAGGAGGATGCCGTCCGCGCACTCGAGCGTCACGGTGGACCGGCCGCGGGCGATGCCCTTGCGGGCATACTCCGCCTTGTCCTTCATCATCTGCTCGGGGCTGACGTAGTAGGGCAGGGGCATGGCTCAGGAGCCGTCGGCCTGGCGGGTCCGGTCGGCGAGGATCGCCTCGCACGCGCGCCGGACCTCGTCGTCGGGCACGTCCTGGAAGCCCGACCGGGTGATGGTCTTGACGGAGGGGAAGATGCCCCGCACCAGGTCCGGCCCGCCGGTGCCGACGTCCTCGTCCGCGGCGTCGATCAGCGCCTCGAGCGCCGCGCGGAGCGCCTCCTCGCGCCCCATGTCGCGCTTCCAGAGCTTCTTCAGCGCGTCGCGCGCGTCCTTCGAGCCCGAGCCCTGGGCGTCGTAGTTGGTCTCCTCGTAGCGGCCGCCGGTGATGTCGTACTTGAACAGGCGGCCCGTGCCGGCCTTCTCGTCGAAGCCGGCGAAGATCGGGACCACCACGAGCCCCTGCATCGCGGCCGGCAGGTTCATGCGGATCATCTGCGAGAGCCGGTTCGCCTTGCCCTCGAGGGAGAGGTTCTCGCCCTCGACCTTCTCGTAATGCTCGAGCTCGGTCTGGAAGAGCTTCGCCATCTCGGTCGCGGGCCCGGCGGCGCCCGCGATGCCGACGCCGGAGTACTCGTCGGCCTTGAAGATCTTCTCGATGCGGCGGCTCGCCACCTGGAAGCCCGCGACCGCCTGGCGGTCGCCCGCCATGACGACGCCGTCGCGGTAGCGGACCGAGAGCACGGTCGTGCCGTGCGGCGGCGCCTCGGGCGGCGCGTCCGCGGCGCCGGGCGCCGCGCCGGGCATCAGGTGCGGCGACTCGCGCCGGAGCAGCTCGATGAAGCTCGAGTTGGCGTAGTTGTGGAAGACGCCACGCCAGCGGTCGAGGGGCATCGTCACATCCCCGCGGCGCGGGAGATGTTGCGCAGCAGGTCGGCGGCGGTCGGGGACTCGGTGAGCAGCGCGCGCACGTGGGCCTCGGTGCCGCGGAGCGGCTCCAGCATGAAGATCTTCTTGAGCGGCCCTTCCTTGAGGTCGAAGATCACCGAGTCCCAGCTCGCCGAGACGATCTCCTCCGCGTAGCGCTGCAGGCACATCCCCCGGAAGTACGCCCGGGTGTCCTTGGGCGGGTCGTAGATCGCCTTGGAGATCTCGTCGTCCGTCGTGATGCGCTCCACGGCCTCGGCCTCCTCGAGCTTCCCGTAGAGGCCCTTGCCCGGGCGGACGTCGTGGTACTGGAGGTCGATCATCTGCACGCGCGAGTCGGTCCAGCCGAGGCCGTGCTTGGCCATGTAGTTCTCGATGAGCCGGCGCTTGACGACCCAGTCGAGCTCGCGCGCGAGCTGCATCGGGTCCTCGGCGAGGCGGTCGAGCGTCGTCTCCCAGCGCTCGAGCACGTCGCGCACCCAGGGCTCGTGCTCGCGGTCGCGGTAGTAGCGCTGGGCCAGTGCGAGGAACTCCCGCTGGACGTCCACCGCGGTGATCGTGCGGCCGTCCTTGAGCCGGAGGGTGTCGCGGCACGTGAGGTCGCGCGACACCCGGCGGAAGGCCGCCACCGGGGAGTCGACCGAGAGGTCGCGGTCGATGAAGTCGTCCTCGACCATGCTGAGGACGATCGCCATCGTGCCCACCTTGAGGTAGTTCGTGACCTCGCTCATGTTCGCGTCGCCGACGATCACGTGGAGCCGGCGGTACTTCTCGGGGTCGGCGTGCGGCTCGTCGCGCGTGTTGATGATCGGGCGCGAGTGCATCGTCTCGAGGCCGACCTCGGTCTCGAGGAAGTCGGCGCGCTGCGAGATCTGGTAGTCGCACGGGTCGGCGTTGTTCTCGGCGCCGACCTTGCCCGAGCCGGTGAAGATCTGGCGCGTGACGAAGAACGGCATCATGTGCTGGACGATCCGCGCGAACGGCACCTTGCGGTCCATCAGGTAGTTCTCGTGGGTGCCGTACGAGTTGCCCTTGTTGTCGGTGTTGTTCTTGTAGATCAGGATCTGCTGCTCGGGTGGTGAGACCGCCTCGGCTCGCTGCCGCGAGAGGTTGAGGACGCGCTCGCCCGCCCGGTCCCAGATCACCAGGTCTCTCGGGTTCGTGGTCTCCGGGCTCGAGTACTCCGGGTGTGCGTGGTCGACGTAGAAGCGCGCCCCGTTGGACAGGATCAGGTTGATCAGGCGCGACTCCTCTTTCGAGGCGCCCTCCTTCTCCTCCATGTACTCGAACCCGCGCGCGTCGCGCAGCGGGCTCTCCGCCTCGTAGTCCCACCGGACGCGCGAGGAGCGGTAGGTCTCGTACGAGTTGATCAGCAGCAGGGAGGAGAGGATCGGGTTGAAGTCCGGCTGGTTCTTCACCGTGATCCCGTACTCGGTCTCGATGCCCATGACTTTCGGGATGGCCAT
>MGBU01000027.1 GCA_001790205.1 Candidatus Rokubacteria bacterium GWA2_73_35
TTCGCGGGAGGTGCCCTGAAATCAGGGCAGTGCGCCCCGAGTTCGCGGCAAGCCACGGTCTTATTGGCCGTTTCCCGGTGCACCAGTTTGGTGCAAGTTGCACCAAATTGGTGCAACTCGAGTCGCGCGCGAGCTGGCAACCGGCAAGTAGCGGGAGATTTGTAGCGCACCTGAGCTAGGCGCGCGGGCCGGGAGCCTCAGCGACATCTGCACGCCGCGGTGCGTGCGACAATCGTTGTCGCACGTTGTCGCACGAGGAGGCGCCGTGATCGCGGGAGCGGAGGTCCGCCTCAGGTCGGGCAACCAGATGGTGGTCGAGGGCGCGCTGCGCGCCGGCTGCCGCTTCTTCAGCGGCTATCCGATCACGCCGGCCTCGGAGATCTACCGCGAGATGACGCAGAGGCTCCAGGGGCGCGGCGACGTGGCGGTCGGCGCCCCGGACGAGATCTCGGCGCTCTGCTACTGCATCGGCGCCTCGCAGCGCGGCGTGAAGGCGATGACGGCCACCTCCGGGCCCGGCTGGGCGCTCATGATCGAGGCGTTCCAGTACGCGCTCATGGCCGAGACGCCCGTGGTCGTCGTCGTGGTCCAGCGGCTCGGGCCGAGCACCGGCGGCGCGACGCAGGGCGCCCAGGGCGACGTGCTGCTCGCCGGGTTCGCCACCTCAGGCGGCTACACCGTGCCCGTCTTCGCGCCCTCCACGCCCGCCGAGTGCTTCGCCCTCACCGTCCACGCGTTCAACTGGTCCGAGGCGTTGCGGACGCCCGTCGTCCTCCTGAGCGACAAGGAGGTCGCGATGACGTACGAGGCCGTGGACCTCGGCGCCTTGCCCGATGTCCCCGTGTGGACGCGGCGGCCCGCGAGCGGTGACGGCTACCGCGCGGTCGCGTTCACGACGCCGGACGAGGTGCCGCCCTTCGCGCCGCTCGGCGGTCCGCGCAAGGTCACGCTGACCGGCTCCGCCCACAACAAGGACGGCTGGCTCAGGAAGAACGACCCGGAGACGCTCGAGGTCCTGCGGCACCTCGAGGCGAAGGTCGCCGCGCGCGCGGCGGACCTGACGCTGGTGACGGAGGATCTCGACGCGGGCGCCGACACCGTCGTGGTGAGCTACGGGATCACCGCCCGCGCGGCGCGCGAGGCCGTGCGCGCGGCGCGCGCGGCGGGCCGCCGCGTGTCGTTCGTGGGGCTGCTCACCCTGTTCCCCGTGCCCGCCGCCGCCCTGCGCGCCGCCGTCGGGGGCGCCCGGCGCGTCGTGGTGGCCGAGGAGAACCTTGGCGGGCTCTACCGGCGCGTGCTGGCCGGCGCCTTGCCCGGGGTGGAGCTCTCCTCCGTCAACAAGCTCGGCGGGATGATCCGCCCGGCCGAGATCCTCGAGGCCCTGTGAGCTTCCTCGCCGAGCGCCCGATGCCCTACTGCCGCGGCTGCGGCCACGGCCTCGTGGCGCGCCGCCTCGACGAGGCGCTCGGGCGCCTCGGCCTCGACGCGCGCCGGGTCGTGCTCACGACCGACATCGGCTGCGTGGGGCTCGTGGACCCGCTGTTCCCCGCGCTGCACACCGTCCACACGATCCACGGCCGGTCCACGGCCGTCGCCGCCGGCGCCGTCCTCGCCGACGCGCTCTGCACCGAGGGCGGTCTGAAGAACATCGTCATGCTCGGCGACGGCGGCGCGACGATCGGGCTGCTCCACCTCACGCAGGCCGCGCTCATGAACGTGGACCTGACGGTGCTGCTGCACAACAACATGCTCTACGGCATGACGGGCGGCCAGCACTCCGCGCTGACGCCCGAGGGGTTCGCCACGTCCACCACGCTCGAGGGCAACTGGCTGCCGGCCCTCGACATGGAGCAGGTGCTGCGCGGCTGCCACGGCGGGTTCTACGCGCGCCAGCTCGCCACCGACCGCGAGCTCGGCGCCGTGATCGCGGAGGCGGTCGAGTTCCCGGGCTTCGCGCTCGTCGAGATCCTCGAGCTCTGCACCGGGTTCGGGGTGCCCTTGAACGAGCTGGACGGCCGGCGGCTGCGCGCGATGGCGCAGGCCGAGGGCAAGCAGCTCGGCGTGCGCATCCGGCGGACCGACCGCCGGCCCTACCACGCGCTCTACCGTGAGCGGTTCCCGATGCGCGCGGCCGCGTCGCCGCCGCCGGCCTCCGCGACTTCGGCAGGCCCCTTCGCCCACAGGCTCGAGCGCGCGCTCGGCGTCGTCGTCGCCGGCAGCGCGGGCGAGCGCGTGCAGACCGCGGCGGCCGTGCTCGCGCAGGCCGCGGTGCTCTCCGGCCTCCACTGCGTCCAGAAGAACGACTACCCGGTGACGGTCGGCAGCGGCTTCTCCCTCTCCGAGGTGAAGCTCTCGCCGGTGCCAATCCTTTATACGGGGATCGACGCGCCCGACGCGGTCCTGCTCGTCTCCGCCGACGGGCTGCGCGAGGTGAAGGGCCGCGGGGACCTCGAGCGCCTGGCGCCGGAGGGCCTCGTCATCGTAGACGAGAGCCTCGCCGGCGCGCTGCCGCCCGGCCGGGCCCTCGCTGTACCGCTCCGTCGCGCGCTTTCGGCCGACGCGGCCGCGCTCGGGGCCGTGGCCCTCCTCGTCGAGCGCACCGGCGCGCTCGAGCGCGGCGCCGTGCTCGCGGCGGTGGACGCGCTGGGCGGCGCGGACGCCGGCCGGCTCCGCGCCGCGGTGGAGGCCGCCTTCGGCCTCAGGCCGGCCGCCGCCTAGGGCGCTCCGCGACGGGGAACCCGGCGCCCTGCCACGCCGCGAAGCCGCCGCCCATCTCGCACACCCGCTCGAGCCCCATCTGCCGGGCGACGTCGGCGGCCAGGGCCGAGCGCCCGGCGAGGTTGCAGTAGAAGACGAACTCCTTGCCCGACGCGAAGATCTCCTTGTGGTACGGGCTCTCCGGGTCGATCCAGAACTCGAGCATGCCGCGCGGGCAGTGGTAGGCGCCCGGGATCATCCCATCGCGCTCGAGCTCGCGGACGTCGCGCAGGTCCACGAAAACAACGTCGTCCTTGCCGTGCCGCGCGCGCGCCTCCTCGAGGCTCAGGGTCGTGATCCGAGCCTTCGCCTCGTCCACCATCTGGCGGACTCCCTTCTTGAGCTTCATCGTGAGCGTCCTCCGCGCCGCCATCATACCCGGCGCGCCGCCCGCGATCGGCGGAAAGACGCCCACCTCGTCGCCGGGCTGGAGCACGTGTGACTCCTCCTGCGCGATGCCGCCGACGAACACCTTACGGACGACTCCGGGGGGGATGCCGAGTCGCGCGATCATCACCGCCACGGTGCTGCCGTCCGGCAGGCTCAGCTCGACGACGCCCTTGCGGTCGGGCGTGAGGTCGCGGAGCGTCGCGTAGAGCCTCACCGTGACGATCACGCGCGGTCCTCGACGCGCGGGAAGTACTGGCGGTAGATCAGCGCCATGTCCCGCCCGAACACGCCGAGGCGGTCGCCCGGCCGCAGGCGGCGGTCGGCGCCGGAGTACTCGCCGTTCAGGAACAGATGGCTGACCTCGTCGGGCGCGATCCCCAGCGCCGCCAGCACCTCCCGGATGCGGGCGCCGCCGCCGACGGGGACCCGGCGGCGGAGCGGCTCGAACGCGGAGGTCGCGCCGAGCCTCGCCGCGAGCGCCCCGAACACGCGCACCTCGACCGTCATACGTAGAGGAGCCGCATGTCGGCCGGAAACACCCCCACCCGGTCGCCCGATCGGACGCGCCGCTCCCATGGCGCGGCGTCGTAGCGGCCGTTGACGAAGACGTTCGACACCGCGGAGCGCTCGATGCCCAGCCGTGCCAGCGCCTGGGCGACCGTGCCTTCCGGCAGGTCGACCCAGGCGACCGACGCCTGATGCGGGCCCGCCTGCGCCGCGTGGCGACGCAGGCCGCCGTAGAGATGGACCTCGATCAATAGGCGTGCACCCGGTCCAGCTCCTCGTCCGGCACGTCGAACACGACCCCGTGCGGCGGGAGCGGCTCGTACTTCATGAACTCCGGCAGGCGGTCGTGCGCCTTCGTGAACCCGGCCGCCTCGTTGAACCCGCGCTCCGCCTTGAGCACCTGGAGCCCGAGCGCCGTGACGTCGTTGACGGTCCAGCGGGTGCCGAGCACCGCCGCGCACGACTCCACCAGGCCCTCGAGGCCCTCGGGGAAGTCGAGCACCGCGAACGCGTCGAAGAGACAGTAGCCCGTCGCGTCGATGAACGCGGTGGACGCCTGGAACGCGCGCGACAGCTCGGCTTTCTCGGGCTTGAACGGATCGGCCTTGCCGCCCACCCCGAGGATCTCCGAGGCGATCGTGTAGCCGGCGGTGTGGTCGGCGCCCATGGTCGTGGTCGCGTACGTCACCCCGATGCCCTTGACGGCCCGCGGCTCGTAGGCCGGCATCGACTGTCCCTTGACCGTCGGCACGCGGACGACGCCGAAGGCTCGGCCGGCGAACTCGGTGCCGTTGCCGATGATCCGGCCGAGCGGCGTGGCGCGGCGCACCTCCTCGGTGAGGAGCCGCTTGGCGCCCTCGGCGTCGCCGAACCCGAGGAGGCCGCCCTCCATCGTGACCGCGATGGCGCCGCCCATCTCGATGGTGTCGAGGCCGACGTCGTTGCAGGCCCGGACGAGGTCGGCGATGTCGTCCAGGCTGCCGATGCCGCAGTTCGCCCCGAGCGCCCAGACCGACTCGTACTCGAGGACCGAGGTGTGGAACGTCCCGTCGGGATGCGCGTACACGTTCGAGCACTGGATGATGCAGCCGTTGTGGCAGGGGTGCCCGGTCCTGCCGACGCCGTTGCGCTTGCCGATGAGCTCGCGCGCCGCCTCGCCGCTGATCTGCGCGGTCAGCTCGAAGCGCCCGCTGCGGAAGTTCCGCGTGGGATAGCCGCCGGCCTCGTTCATGATGTTGGCGAGCACGTTGGTGCCGTACGTGTTGAGCGCGCCCTCCTTCTTGGTGACGTCGTGCTTGAGCGACGCCTCGGTGAGCTTCGCGATCGCCGCCTTGAACTTCTCGTCGTCGGCGATGGCGACGCCGGGGCCGCCGGTCGAGTCGATGACGATCGCCTTCAGCCCCTTCGCGCCCATCACCGCGCCCAGTCCGCCGCGCCCGGCATAGCGGCCGGCGGTGTTCTCCATGTCGTTGACGCAGATGCCGGCGCCGGCCATGCGGTGCTCCCCGGCCGGCCCGATGCCGATGATCGCCACGCCCTTGCCGTGACGCTCCCACAGGGTCCGGCATACTTCGTACATGCCCTTGCCCGCGAGGTCGCTCGCGGGCAGGAACTCCGCGCCCTCCTTCGTGATCTTGAGGAGCCAGGACTGCCCGGCCTCCCGGGGATGGCCCTCGACGACGAGGCCCTTCAGCCCGAGCCGGGCGATCTGCTGGGACGAGAGCCCACCGGCGTTCGACTCCTTGATCGTGCCGGTCAGCGGGCTCTTGCCGCCGAAGGCCGTGCGACCCGACGTCGGCGCCGCCGTCCCGCTGACGATCCCGGGCGCGATGACCAGCTTGTTGTTCGGGCCCAGGGGGTGGCAGGTCGGTGGGACCTCGCGGGCAATGACCATCGAGGTGAGACCGCGCCCGCCCCAGTGCCGGTAGTGCTCGGGCACTTCCTCGTACGTCGTCGTGCGATCGGTCATGTTGACGCGCAGCAGTCTGCTCATGGGACTCCCTCCGGTGGTTCGAGAGGATCCTGGCTCCGCGTGTCATCGTTCCACCCGGCCGTGGCGAGGTCCATGCGCCACCTCGCTCAGAAACATGGGACGGGCGGCGGATCGACCCGGGCGCCGGCGCGCGACGTCGTCTGATTGTCAATACCGGCACCTCGTTGTATAAGGACGAAGCCAGAGAGGCCGGAGGTCGCTGCCATGGGCTGGGAACAGATCGTCTACGACGTCGAGGACCGCATCGCCACCGTCACGCTGAACCGCCCCGAGAAGCTGAACGCCTGGACGCGCGTGATGGACCGCGAGGTGCGCGAGGCGATGGCGCAGGCGGCGCAGGACGAGGGCGTTCGCGTGATCGTGCTGACGGGCGCCGGGCGCGGCTTCTGCGCGGGTGCCGACATGGACCTGCTCGCCGGGATCAGTGGCCGCGGCGCGGCGGGGGGCGACGAGGCCCGGCAGCCACCCCCGGCGCCGGCGGCGGGCACGCGGGCCGACTTCCAGGGGCGCTACGCGTACTTCCCCACGATTCCCAAGCCGATCCTCGCCGCCCTCAACGGGCCGACCGCGGGGCTCGGCCTCGTCGTGGCGCTCTACTGCGACCTGCGCTTCGCCGGCGACGCGGCGGTGTTCACGACGGCCTTCTCCCGCCGCGGCCTCGTCGCCGAGCACGGCATCAGCTGGATGCTGCCGCGCCTCGTCGGGCTGCCGCACGCGCTCGACCTCATGCTCTCGGCGCGGCGGATCGACGCCGCCGAGGCCCTCGCGATGGGCCTCGTCAACCGCGTCCTGCCGCAGGCGGAGCTGACCGCGGGGGTCCGCGCCTACGCGCGCGAGCTGGCCGACCTGGTCTCGCCGCGCTCGCTGGCGGTGATGAAGCGCCAGCTCTGGACGGCGCAGCTCCAGACGCTCGCCGAGGCCACCGCCGTCGCCGACGAGGAGATGCGGCGGAGCTTCGGCACCGCCGACTTCAAGGAGGGCGTGGCCCACTTCGTCGAGAAGCGTCCGCCCCGCTTCACCGGCCGCTGACGCGGCCGCCCGCCCGGGCGATGCCGAACGTCCTCGTGACGATGCGCTTCGACGAGCGCCAGCTTGCCCGCCTGCGGGCGGTCTCGCCGGCGCTCGCCGTGACGCGCGCGGACCCGGAGACCGCGGACTACTCCCGCACCGACGTCCTCTACGCGGGCGCGCCGCCGCGCGACCCGGCGCGCGCGCCCCGCCTCGGGTGGGTGCAGCTCCACATGGCCGGCGTGGACGCGCTCCGCGAGCATCCGCTCTACACGGAGAGCGCGATCCCGCTGACGACGACGAGCGGCGTCCACGCGGCGACGGTCGCCGAGTACGCGCTGACGGTGCTGCTGGCGCTGGCGCACCGCGTGCCGCGGGTGGTCCAGTGGCAGGCCCGGGGCGGCTGGCCCCCCGACGCCGAGCGCTGGCCGCTGTTCGTGCCGACCGAGGTGCGCGGCGCGACCCTCGGCGTCATCGGCTACGGGAGCATCGGCCGCGAGCTGGCGCGGCTGGCGAAGACGGCGTTCGCGATGCGCGTGCTCGCGTGCAAGCGCGACCCGTCGCGCCGCGCCGACCCGGGCTACGCCCCGCCCGGCACGGGCGACCCCGAGGGCGCCCTGCCGGACGCGTGGCTCGCTCCCGCCGAACTCCCGGCATTGCTCGAGGGCTCCGACGTGGTCGTGATGTGCGCGCCGCTCACGCCGGAGACCCGGCACATGCTCGGCGACGCCGAGTTCCGCCGGATGAAGCCGTCGGCCTACTTCATCAACGTCGGGCGCGGCGCGACGGTGGACGAGCGGGCGCTGGCGCGGGCGCTCGGCGAGGGGCGCCTCGCCGGGGCGGCGGTGGACGTGTTCGCCGAGGAGCCGCCGCCCGCGGGCCACCCCCTCTACGGCCTCGAGCAGGTGATCCTCTCGCCCCACGTCTCGGGCTTCCTGCCGAGCTACGACGACCGGTGCGCCGAGCTGTTCGCGGAGAACCTGCGCCGCTGGCTGACGGGCGCCCCGCTCCTGAACCTCGTGGACCGCTCCCGCGGCTACTAGCGCTCCGGGCGCCGGGCGGGTGCGGCGGGGGTCGCGGAGACCCCGCGGCCCGCGATTCCCGCTGCACCCGCCCGGCGCTCAGCGCGCGTGGTCTTGACGTGGGCTGACAGGTCGTGTTACCTGCCTGGCGTGCTCGAGGGCATCGGCATCAGCAAGCGATTCGGGGGGCTCAGCGCCCTCGCGGGGGTGAGCTTCCGCGTGGCGCCGGGGGAGATCGTCGGGCTCATCGGCCCGAACGGCGCGGGCAAGACCACCCTGTTCAACGCGATCGGCGGGCTCCACGCGCTCACCGCCGGCGCGGTCCGCCTGGACGGCCGGGACATCACGGGACTCCCGGCCCACCGCATCGCCCGCCTGGGGATCGGGCGGACCTTCCAGTCGCCGCGGCTCTTCCCGCACCTCACGATCCTCCAGAACGTCCTCCTGGGCGCCCTGTTCCGCCCGCGGGCCGAGGCCTCGCTGCGCACCAGGGAGGGCGACCTGGGGGAGGCTCTGCGGGCCCTCGAGTTCGTGCACCTCGGACACCGGGCCGGCGCGCCGGCGACCCGCGAGCCCACCGGCCGCCGCAAGCTCGTGGAGCTGGCCATGGTGCTGGCCGCGCGGCCGCGCGTGCTCCTGCTCGACGAGCTGATGGCGGGCCTGAACCCGGGCGAGATCCAGCTCGCGATGCGCCTGATCCGGCGCGTGCGCGACGAGCGGGGCGCCGCCATCTTCTGGGTCGAGCACGTCATGGAGGCGATCATGGGGGTGGCCGACCGGGTCGTGGTGCTCCACCACGGCGAGAAGATCGCGGAGGGCCCGCCGGCGGCGGTGGCCGAGGATCCGCGCGTCCTCGACGCCTACCTCGGGGAGCGTGCCGCCTGAGCGGGGAGCCGCCGGGCGCCCTTCTGGACGTCGAGGATCTCCAGGCCGAGTACCGGGACATCCCGGTGCTCTGGCAGGTCTCGCTCGGCGTCGGCGCCGGCGAGATCGTCGCCCTCGTCGGGGCCAACGGCGCCGGGAAGACCACGCTGCTCCGGGCGCTGTCGGGCCTGCGGGAGGGCTTCCTCAAGCTGACGCGCGGCAGGGTCCGCTTCCGCGGCGAGGACCTCGAGGGGCTCGATCCCGCCCAGATCGTCACGCGGGGGATCGCCCACGTCCCGGAGGGACGGCACCTGTTCCCGGGGCTCACCGTGCTGGAGAACCTGAGGCTCGGCGGCTACCTGCGCGCGCGACGGCGCGAGGCGCGCGAGGCCCTCGAGGGCGTGCTCGACCTGCTGCCGCTCTTCCGGGAGCGCCGGCGGCAGCTCGCCGGCACGCTCTCGGGAGGCGAGCAGCAGCTCCTCGCCATCGGACGGGCGCTCGTGCAGCGGCCGAGCCTGCTGATGCTCGACGAGCCGTCGGTCGGGCTCGCGCCCCGCATGGTCGCGGTCGTCTTCGAGCTGATCGCGCGCATCCGCGCCCGGGGCGTGAGCGTGCTGCTCGTGGAGCAGAACGTCCGCCAGGCGCTCGCGCTCGCGGACCGCGGCTACGTGCTGGAGAACGGACGGATCGTCCTCGAGGGGCCGGGGGCCGGGCTGGTCGAGCACCCCAAGGTGAGACGGGCGTATCTCGGACTTTGACGACCGGCGCGCGCGCCGGGGAGGGAGAGACCATGGGCACACCGATCGGGCGCAGGAGGTTCTTGAGGGTCGCGGGCGGGTCCGCCGCGGCCGCCGTGTGGCTGCCGCGTCGCGCCGCCGCGCAGTCGCCGGTGCGGGTCGGCTTCACGCTCTCGGCCACGGGGCCGTACGCGGTCGGCGCGGGGATCACGCAGCGCCCCAACTACGACCTCTGGGTCGAGCAGGTGAACGCCCGGGGCGGCCTCGCCGTGCCGGGGCAGGGGCGCCGCCCGATCCAGCTCGTCGAGTACGACGACCGCAGCGAGATCGAGACCGCCGTCCGGCTCTACGAGAAGATGGTCACCGAGGACAAGGTGGACCTGCTGCTCCCGCCCTGGGGCACGGCGATGAACTTCGCCGTGGCCCCCGTGGCCAACAAGTACGGCTACCCGCTCATCGGCCCCACCGCGGCCTCGCTGAAGATCGCCGACCTGAACCTCCCGTACTTCTACGCCGTGCTCGCCCAGCCGGACGCGATGATGGGGGCGCTCGCGGCCTTCCTCACGGAGGTGAAGCGCCAGCAGCGCCTCAACCGGGTCGCCGTCCTCCACGTGGCGGATCTCTTCGGGCTCGAGCAGCAGGGGGCGCTCATGCCGCTCCTCAAGGCGGGAGGCTTCGAGATCGTCGAGGCCAAGAGCTACCCGCTCGGCGTGAAGGACCTCACCGACGTCCTCAAGGGGATCAAGGCCAAGGGCGCGGAGATCTTCGTGGCGCTCTCGTACCCGCCCGACACCATCCTGGCCACGACCCAGGCCAAGGCCGTCGACTTCAGCCCGCCCGTCTTCTACACCTCGGTCGGGACCGCCTTCCCCTTCTTCCGGGACCGCTTCAAGGCCTCGGCGGAGGGCGTGCTGGGGATGGGGGCCTGGAACCCGAAGGTGCCCTACCCGGGCGCCCGGGGCTACTTCGACGCCCACGTCGCCAAGCACAAGAAGGAGCCCGACCGCTGGGCGAGCGCCTTCGCGTACGCGACGCTCCAGATCCTCGAGGAAGCCGTCGGCAAGGTCGGGCTCGACCGGACCCGGATCAAGGGCTACCTCGACGCCACCCGGTTCTCCACGGTCGTCGGCCCCATCAAGTTCGCGAAGGGCGTGAACCAGGCGACGCCCGGCATGGTGGGCCAGTGGCAGAAGGGCGAGTTCGAGGTGATCTGGCCGCCCGAGCGCGCGACGGCCAAGGCCGTCGTGCCGAAGCCGGCGTGGGCGTGACGGGCGCGGTGTGAGCCTGACGCTGCTCCTCGACGTGGCGGCGGGAGGCCTCCTGCTCGGAGGCCTCTACGCCCTCATCGCCGTGGGCCTGAACTTGCAGTACGGGCTCATGCGCGTGCTCAACGTGGCCCACGGCGAGTTCCTGATGCTCGGCGGGTATCTCACGTACCTGCTCCACGTCGAGGCGGGAGTGGACCCGCTGCTCTCCCTGCTGGTGACGGGCCCGGTGGTGTTCGGCGCGGGCGTGGGGCTCCACGCCGTCCTCTACCGGCGGCTCCTCCGCCAGGAGCGCACGCGGGAGGAGCTCGAGGCCAACTCGCTGCTGATCTCCTTCGGCCTCCTCTTCATCCTCCAGAACGGCGCGCTCCTGCTCTGGAGCGCCGACATCCGCGGCTACCAGTACCTCGACCGGCCGCTCCGCGCCTTCGGCACCGTCTTCCCGGCCAACCGCGTCGTGGCGTTCGTCATGGCGGCGATCGTCACGGCGCTCCTCTTGCTGTTCCTTCGCCGCACGCTGGCCGGCGCCGCGGTGCGGGCGCTGATGCAGGATCCCGTGGGCGCGCGGCTCATGGGGATCCGGGTGCCGCGCGTGCACGCGCTGTGCTTCGGGCTCGGCGCGGGCCTGGCGGCGGTCAGCGGCTCGCTGCTCAGCATGCTCTTCGAGCTGACGCCGTTCGTCGGCCTGCCCTACACGATCACGGCCCTGGTCGTGATCATCCTCGGGGGGCTCGGGAGCGTCGGGGGCAGTCTCCTCGGCGGCCTGCTCCTCGGGGTGGTGGAGAGCCTCGGCGTCTACTTCACGGCGCCCGACCTGCGCATGGTGATCAGCTACGGCGTGCTCGCCCTCGTGCTCGTCCTCAGGCCCTACGGCCTGTTCAATCCCATGGCTCGTCGTCCCGGCCAGTCCGGGCAGGCGTAGCGCGCGGTGAGGCTCCGCGGTGGGCCGGGACGGGTCTGGCACCGCGCGCGGCGCGCGCTGCGCGGCAAGCGCGCGTGGGTGTGGGGCGCCGGCCTCCTCGCGGCCCTCGGCGCCGCCCCGCTCGCGCTGTCCGCGTACCACGTCGCGCTCGGCCTCGCGCTGCTGGCCGACGTGGCGCTCGCCTCGGCGTGGGCGCTCTTCTCGGGGCCGACGCGCTACCTCTCGCTGGCCGCGGCCGCGTTCTTCGGCGTCGGCGCCTACACGACGGCGCTCCTGGGCGCCCGCGTCGCGTGGCCGGCGCCGGTCCTGGCCGGCGCGCTGGCCGGCGGGCTCCTCGCGCTCCCCGTGGGGCTCCTCGCGCTCAGGCTGCGCGGGCCGTACTTCGCGATCCTCACCTTCGGCCTCAGCGAGCTGGTGCGCCACGCCGTGATCTGGTACGAGTCCCGCGTCACGGGCACGGTGGGGCGCGTGCTGCTGCTCCCGCTCGAGCGCCGCACGCTCTACTGGGGTCTCTTGCTCATCGCCGCGCTCGCCGTCGCCGCGGCGATCCTCCTGCGCCGGTCGCGCTGGGGGCTCGCCCTCGTGGCGATCGGCGGGGACGAGGAGCGCGCCGAGGTCCTGGGCGTGCGGCCGACGGGCGTCAAGATCGCGGTCTTCGCGCTCTCGGCGGCGCTGATGGGCGCCACCGGCGCCGCGATCGCGCCGCGCTGGACCTACATCGATCCCCACATTGCGTTCAACCCGCTGATCTCGTTCCAGGTCATCATCATGGCCCTGCTCGGCGGCGTCGGCCGGCCGGCCGGGCCCGTGGTCGGGGCGCTCGTCCTCGGGCTCCTCTCCGAGCTGTTCCTGATCCAGTTCCGCTACGTCTACATGATCGTCCTGGGCGCCGTCCTCATCCTCGTCGTCCTCGGCCTCCCCCACGGCATCACGGGGTGGCAGGCGGAGGAGCGGACGGAGGATGTCGTGCGGCGGCTCCGCTGGGCGATCGCGCGGCGGATTCCCCGGAGGTACGCGATGCGGCGACAGCACCAGCTCTTCATCGGCGGCGAGTGGCGGGACGCCCCGGACGGGCGGACCTTCCCCGACGTGAACCCCGCCACGGGCGAGGCCTTCACGCGCATCCCCGCGGCGGACGCCGCGACGGCGCGCGCGGCGATGGAGGCGGCGGAGCGGGCGCGCCCCGAGTGGGGCGACCTCCAGCCCGCGGTGCGCGCCGGCATCGTCCTCAAAGCCGCGCAGATCTGGGAGCGCCGGCGGGAGGACCTCGCCGAGATGCTGATCACCGAGACCGGCGCGGTCACGGCGAAGGCGGGCTTCGAGGTCGGCTACTGCCTCGATCTGATCCGCCAGGCGGCGTCACTCACGTACCAGGCGAGCGGCGAGGTGGCGCCGTCCAACGTGTCGGGCAAGATCAACTACTTCATGCGCAAGCCGGTCGGCGTCGTCTCGGTGATCTCGCCCTGGAACTTCCCCTACCTCCTCACGCTGCGCGCCGTGGCGCCGGCGCTGGCGCTGGGCAACGCCGTCGTGCTCAAGCCCTCCGAGGAGACGCCCCTGGCGGGCGGCCTCCTGGTGGCCGAGGTCTTCGAGGAGGCGGGCGTCCCGCCCGGCGTCCTCAACGTCATCACGTGCGCGCGCGCCGACGTCGAGGCGGTGGGGGACGTGCTCGTGACGCATCCCGCCGTGGGCGTGGTGAGCTTCACGGGCTCCACGGCGACGGGCCGCGCGTTGGCCGAGAAGGCCGGCCGCCACCTCAAGCGCATCGTCCTCGAGCTGGGCGGCAAGAGCCCGCTGATCGTCCTCGAGGACGCCGACCTCGACCTGGCGGTGAGCGCCGCGGCCTTCGGCGGCTTCTTTCACCAGGGGCAGATCTGCATGGCTGCCACGCGGATCCTGGTGGAGCACCCGCTGGCCGACGCGCTGGCCTCCCAGCTCGTCGAGAAGCTCGGCACCCTGAAGATGGGCGACCCGCGCGATCCCCGCACGGCGATCGGGCCGATCACGAGCCCGACCCAGCTCGCCAAGGTCCGGGCGCACGTGGAGGACGCTGTGGCCAAGGGCGCCAAGGTGCTGACCGGCGGCAGGAGCCGCGGTCCGTACTTCGAGCCGACCCTGCTCACCGGCGTGACGCCGGAGATGCGCTGCTACCACGAGGAGACCTTCGGTCCCGTCGTGGTGCTGATCCCCGTCAAGAACGCCGACGAGGCCGTGCGGCTCGCCAACGACACCACCTACGGCCTCTCGGCCGCCATCATCACCGGCGACCCGGAGCGGGGCATGGCGCTGGCCGAGCGGATCCAGTCCGGCATCGTGCACGTGAACGACTCCACCGTGCACGACGAGCCCCACGCGCCGTTCGGGGGCATCAAGGGCTCGGGCCTCGGCCGGCACGGCGGGCGCGCCGCCATCGAGGCCTTCACCGAGCTCCGCTGGCTGAGCCTCCAGACGGAGCGCCGCCACTACCCCTTCGACGCGTGAGCCGGCGCGCCCGCTGCGCCTAGTCCTCGGGGCCGACGTACTTCGTGATCAGCCTCCGGGCGTCGTCGACGAGCGCCTGGCCGTCGATGCCCTTGCCCTTCATCTCGGCGATCCAGGCGGTCGTCACCTGCTGCGCCACCGCCTTCCAGCGGGCGGTCTCCTTGGCGTCGAGGACCACGATGGCGTTGCCGCGCTTCTTCGCGACCGCGAGGCCGGGCGCGTCGCCCTCGTCCATCACCTGGCCGACCCACCGGGAGGTCACGGGCCCGGAGTTGGCGTCGATGACCTGCTTGAGATCGGGCGGCAGGCTCTCGTACTTCTTCTTGTTCATGGCGAAGACGAAGATCGAGACGTAGAGGCTGCGGTTGCCGCTGAAGCTCGTGTGCGTGTTGACCAGCTCGGCGACGCGGAGCGGGAGCGTCACCTCCCAGGGCACGACGGTGCCGTCGATGACGCCCTTGGACAGCGCGTCGGGCATCGCCGGGACCGGCATGCCGACGGGCGTCGCGCCGAGCGTCTCGAGGAGCTTGTTCACCTGGCGGGACGGGCCGCGCAGCTTGAGCCCCTTCATGTCCTCGAGCTTGCGCACGCCGTTGCCCTTGACGTGCAGGAGCCCGGGGCCGTGGGTGTGCACGGCGATCGGCTTGATGTCCTTGAACTCGTCCCGCAGGTGCTTCTCGTAGTACTCCCACGCGGCCTGGCTCGTCTTCTCGGCGTTGCCGGCGATGAACGGCAGCTCGAACGCCTCGCTCCGGGGGAAGCGCCCAGGGGTGTAGCCGGGCAGGGTCCACACGACGTCCACGACGCCGTCCTTGACCTGGTCGAAGAGCTGCGGCGGCGTCCCGCCGAGCTGCATCGACGGGTACAGCTCGACCTTGATCCGGCCCTTGGAGTCCGCCTCGACCTTCTTCGCCCACGGGGCGATGAAGTTCGAGGGCACCGGCGCCCGGGCCGGCAAGAACTGGTGGACGCGGAGGGTCACCTGCTGGGCGGCCGCCGGCGCGGGGCCGCTCGCGAGCAGGGTGACGGTGCCGAGGACCAGGGCGAGACGGGCAACGAGTCTCATGGTGTGCCTCCCGGGATCGTGGGTGTTGCGTGCCGTGGAACCCGCTCCGCGGCGCGACGTGGGCGGGATTATCGCACGAACCGGAGCGCCCAGAGCGTGATCTGGGGCAGGAGCAGGATCAGGGTCAGACGCACGAAGTCCGCCGCGAGGAACGGCAGGACGCCCCGGTAGATCTCGCCCGTCTGCACGGTGCGCGCGATGTTGGCGACCACGTAGACGTTCAGGCCGATCGGCGGCGCGACGAGGCCGATGCCGATCGCGATCAGCATCAGGATCCCGAACCAGATCGCTTTCTGCTCGAGGCTCAGCCCGAAGAGCTCCAGGGCGAGGATGCTCGGCAGCAGGATCGGCAGCAGGAGCAGCATCATCGCCAGCTCGTCGAGCACGCACCCGAGCAGGATGAAGGAGGCGAGGAAGCCCGCGACGATCAGCAGGGGCGGGACCTCCAGTCCCGCGATCCAGGCCGCCATGTCGGCCGGGACCTGGGAGACGGCGAGGGCCGTGTTCATCATGTTGGCGCCGAGCAGGACGGTGAGGATCATCGCCGTGGCCTGGGCCGTCGGCAGGAAGCAGTGGGCGACCGCGGGCCAGTCGAGCTGGCGCCGTCCGAGCCCGAGCCCGAGCGTGGCGACCGTGCCGACGGCGGCGCCCTCGGTCGCCGTGAAGTAGCCGCCGTAGATGCCCACGAAGATGACGAGGAAGATCGCGGCGATCGGCCAGGCGGCCCGCACCGCCGCGAGCCGCTCCTCCGCTCCGGCCCGCGGCTGGAGGCCCGCCTGGCCCGGGGCGAAGTGGACGTAGATCCGGACGGTCACGAGGTAGAGCGAGGCCGCGACGATCCCCGGAACGAGCGCCGCGGCGAAGAGCTTCACGATGCTCTGCTCGGCGAGCAGGGCGTAGATGATCAGGATGACCGAGGGGGGGATGAGGATCCCGAGCGTGCCGCCGACGGCGAGGCTTGCCGTGGCGAGCCGGTCGGAGTAGTTCAAACGCTTCATCTCCGGCAGGGCGACCTGCGACATGGTGGCCGCGGTCGCGACCGAGGACCCGCAGATCGAGCCGAACGCCATGCACGCGACGATCGACGCCATGGCCACGCCGCCGGGCCGGTGCCCCATGAACGTGTTCGCGGCCTGGAAGAGGGTCCGCGAGAACCCCGCCGCGGAGGCGAACTGCCCCATCAGGAGGAACAGCGGGATCACCGACAGGTCGTAGACGGAGAAGCGCGCCCAGAGCAGGCCCTTGAGATACGCGAGCAGCGCGCTCTGGCCGACGAGGGCCACGTAGCCGGCGGCGCCGGCGACGAACATCGCCGCGCCGATCGGCACGCGGAGCGCGATGAGGGCCAGCATCCCCGCGAGGATCAGGCCCGCCGACTCGAGGTTAGTCACCGGGCGCGCGCTCTTCCGTCCTGACGCCGAGCCCCTGCGCGAGCGCGACCGCGCCGGCGGCCACCACGCCGGGCACCATCGCCGCGTAGCCGATCCAGATCGGGACGCGCATGAGCATGCTGGTCTCGCCGCTCCGGGCGATGTCGACGCTGCCGACGACGGTGCGCCAGGCGACGACGAGGAACATCGCCGCCATGAGCACGGCGCCCAGGCGGTCGAGCGCCCGCACCGTGCGCTCGCCGGCGCGCAGCGTGAAGAAGTCCACGATGATGTGCCCACCGTTCGCCTGGCAGTAGGGCAGGAACAGCGAGCCGGCGACGGCCGTGCCGATCTCGACCAGCTCGAAGTCGCCGAGGATGGGCCGGCCGAGCGTCGCCCGGCCGAGGATGCTCGCGGCGGACATGAGCCCGACGCCGGCGATCACCGCGCCCCCGGCGTAGGCGAGCGCGCTGGCGAGGCGATGCAGCAGGACCCCGGGACCCGGGTGCTCGTCGACGCTCGCCGCGCGATCTTCGGCGCTCATATGGGTCAGCACGGTAGCGAGACCGCGGCCGGTTGTCCAGCCCGTCCGCGCGCCCCCGTCCGCACGGCCCGAGTGATTGCGAGCCGCCGGGAGCTCCTGCATGATGGGCGGCACCGCCACGGCGGGGGAGGGGCCTGCGATGAGCGTCGATCCGACCGTCTTCGCCGAGCGCTTCCGGGGGACGCTGGGCGAGCTGCTGGGCATCCGGTTCGTCGAGGCGAGCCCCGAGCGCGTCGTCGCGGAGCTCGCCTACCGCGAGGCGCTGACGACCGTGGGCGGAAGCCTCCACGGCGGCGCGCTCATGGCGCTCGCCGACACCGTGGGGGCGGCGGCCACCGCGCTCAACCTCCCGCCCGGCGCCGGCACGACCACCATCGAGTCGAAGACCAACTTCCTGGCCGCCGCCCGGTCCGGGACGGTGCGCGCGGAGGCGACGCCGCTGCATCGCGGCAAGCGGACGATGGTCTGGCAGACGCGCGTCACCGACGAGGCGGGGCGCCTGCTGTCGCTCACCGTCCAGACCCAGATGGTCCTCGCGTAGTGGGGGAGCGCGCCGGCGGCGCGCGGGATGGGGCAATGCCGCCGGGGAGGTACACGCGGCCGACGAGTGCGGGAAGCCGTCCGGGCGATGGGGTAAGATGCGGGCTCGCGGCGAGCCCCGGCGGTGTGACCGGGACGGGGCGGGGGAGACCGAACGATGAGGGCACCGGACAAGGTCGCCGTCGTGACGGGCGCGGGCACGGGCATCGGCCGGGCGGTGGCGCTCGCGCTGCTCGGGGAGGGGTATCGCGTCGCGCTCGCCGGCCGGCGCCGGGACAAGCTGGAGCAGGCGGTGGCGGAGGCGGGAGCCGCGGGCGCGCGGGCGCTGGCCGTGCCGACCGACGTGGCGGATCCAGCGGCCGTGAGCGCGCTCTTCGCGCGGACGAAGGAGGCGTTCGGGCGCCTCGACCTCCTGTTCAACAACGCGGGCCTCGGCGCGCCCGCGGTCCCGCTCGAGGACCTGAGCTACGAGCAGTGGCGGGCCGTCGTGGACGTGAACCTCACCGGCGCGTTCCTCTGCACGCAGGAGGCGTTCCGGATCATGAAGAGCCAGGACCCGCGCGGCGGGCGGATCATCAACAACGGCTCCATCTCGGCCCACGCGCCCCGGCCCAACTCGGCGCCCTACACGGCGACCAAGCACGCGATCACGGGCCTGACGAAGTGCGCCTCGCTCGACGGCCGCAAGTACGACATCGCCTGCGGCCAGATCGACATCGGCAACGCGGGGACCGACCTGACGGCGCGGATGGCCCGCGGGGTGCCGCAGGCGAACGGCACGGTCGCGGTCGAGCCCCTGATGGACGTGCGGCACGTCGCCGAGGCCGTGCTCACGATGGCGCGCCTGCCGCTCGACGCGAACGTCCAGTTCATGACGATCATGGCGACGAAGATGCCCTTCGTCGGCCGCGGCTGACCGCCCGGCGCCCGGTGGCCACGGAGAGCTCCCTCGCGAGAGCGGTCGAGCTGCTCGCCGCCGGCGCCTGGCGGGAGGCCCACGAGATCGTCCAGCGGGAGGACTCGGCGCTCGCCGCGTGGCTGCACGGCATCGTGCACACGCTCGAGGGCGACCTCGACAACGCGCGGTACTGGTACCGGCGGGCCGGCCGCGCCTTCGCCGGCCCGGACGCCGTGGAGGCCGAGATCGCCGCCGCGCGGCGGGCGCTGCCCCGCGCGTAAGCTGCGCCCGGCGCGCGGCGCCCTGTAGAATGTGACGAGGAGGTGCCCATGGACGCATGGACGATGAGCCCTGTGCAGGCGGCGGAGCGTGTCTCCGCCTTCCTCTGGAAGGTCTACGGCTGGATGGCGATCGGCCTCGGCATCACGGCGGTCGTGGCGTACGCGGTGGCCGGCTCGCCGGAGATCCTCCGGCTCGTGGTCGGCAACCGCCTGGTGTTCTTCGCGCTGATCATCGCGGAGCTCGGCCTGGTCTTCTACCTGTCCGCCCGCGCCGTCGGGATGGCCCCGGGCCGGGCGGCCGGCCTCTTCACGTTCTACTCGGCGCTGAACGGCGTCACGCTGTCGGTCGTCCTGCTCGCCTACACGGGCGAGTCCGTGGCCACGACGTTCGTGATCACCGCCGGCATGTTCGGCGCGCTCGCCCTCTTCGGCTCGACCACGAAGCGGAGCCTCGCCGGCGCCGGGCAGTTCTTCATGATGGGCCTCGTCGGGCTCATCCTCGCCTCGCTCGTCGGGATGTTCTGGCGCAGCGACGCGCTGCAGTTCCTGATCTCGGTGGTGGGCGTGATCGTCTTCACGGGCCTCACGGCGTACGACGCCCAGCGGCTCAAGCAGATGGCGCTCGCGCTCCCGGAGGGCCAGGCGGGGAGCTACGCGATCGTCGGCGCGCTCTCGCTCTACCTGGACTTCGTCAACCTCTTCCTGATGCTGCTGCGCTTCACGGGCCGCCGGGATTGACTCCGTGGGGGGCTCCGGGCGCCCCCCCCGGGATCGCTGCGCCCGATTCCTTTACGCCCTCCGAGGCGCGCCCCGCCCCGGTCACTCGCCGAGATACCAGCGTCGGCGCGCGCGGGGGACGAAGGTCAGCTTGAACCGGCGCGTGGCGGCGTCGGCGATCTCCTCGACCGCCTCGGCCGCGGAATCGGTGACGATGACCCGGTCGAGATCGCGTTCGTCGATCGTGCCTCGGGCCACGAGCCGGTCGCGCATGAAGGCGAGCAGCGGCTCCCAGTACTCGACGCCCATCAGCACGAGCGGGAAGTGCTCGATCTTTCCGGTCTGGATGAGCGTCGCCGTCTCGAAGATCTCGTCGAGCGTCCCGAAGCCGCCGGGCAGCGCGACGAAGGCGTAGGAGTACTTCACCAGCATCACCTTCCGGACGAAGAAGTGCTCGAAGGTGATCCAGCGGTCGAGGTAGGGATTCGGCCGCTGCTCCTTCGGCAGGCGGATGTTGCAGCCGATCGATCGACCGCCGACGTCCCGGGCGCCACGGTTCGCGGCCTCCATCAAGCCGGGCCCGCCGCCCGTCATCACGCTGAAGCCCGCCTGGGCCAGCCGCATCCCGAGCTCGCGCGCGATGGGGTAGTACGCGTGCTTCTCACCGAAGCGCGCCGACCCGAAGACGGTCACGCAGGGCCCGATGAAGTGCATGCGCCGGAATCCGCGCATGAACTCCGCGGAGATCCGGAATGCGCGGGCGAGCTCGAAGCCCCGCGGCTGTGGCCCCGCGAGGAACCGCGTGACCTCCGGGCTCTGGACGTCCGCCCACGGCGAGTCGAAGGAGGCGCTCATGGCTGCCGCGCCAGGAGCCCGAGAGCGACCGGCGGCGCGATCACGTCCGGGTCGGGAGCCTCAGCGCGGCTTCTGCCGCGCCTCGGCCAGGAGCTTGCGCACGTTGTCGGCGTCCGGGCCGCTGGGCACGACGGCGAGGAACGCCTCGGCCGCCTTGACGGCGGCGGCGTAGTCGCGCTTGCCGTGGAAGAGGTACTGCGTGCGGTCCCAGAGGGCGTGGAGGTAGCGGGGCTCGAGGCGCAGCGCTTCCTCGGCCTTCGCGAGCGCCGCGTCCACGTTCCCCTCGGCGTAGAGCACGGAGCCGACGTGGGTGATCGCCTCGACGTTCTTCGGCTCGCGCGCGAGGACCCGCGCGTAGACGCGGCGCGCCTCGTCGAGCCTGCCCTGGTCGAGCGCCACGTGCCCGAACTGGAGCAGGCTCTGGGTCGGCGCGTCCTCGCGTTCGACGGCCTGCCGCAGCGCCTGGAGCTCGATCCCGGGCATCGCCGCGGCGGGGCTCTCCGCGGGCACGCCGGCGGGCGCGCCGGCGCCCGGCGTGCCGCCGAACCGGCCGGCGAGCGTGACCCCCACGCCGACCCCGACGGCGACCAGGACCACCATCCCCGTCGCCATCGCCAGCGGATCGCCGAACCATCTGCGCCGGGGGCCCGCCCCTGCGGGTGGCTCCGGCCGCTCCGCCTCGCGCGCCCGGGCCTCGCGCTGCACGTGGCGCAGGCTCACGACGAGCCGGCCGGCCTCGCGCTCGCGCTCCGCCCGCTGCCGGTCGTGCGCCTCGGCGTCGAGCCGCCCGGCCGCGAGGTCCGCGTCCAGGGCGTCGATGGCCCTCGTCACCGCGTCGAGCTGGCGCTTGACCTCCTTGATCTGGTTCATCTCACGCACCCCTGGCAAGGATAGCCCAACGCCGGGTATCCTGGGGCCATGAGCCTGTCGAGACGGGCCGTGCTCCTCGGAGGCGCCGCCCTGGCGGTCGGTCTGGGCGCCGGCGCCCGGGTGGTCGGGGGCGCGAGCCCGAAGCCGACGATCACGGTTTACCGGGACCCCACCTGAGGCTGCTGCGAGGCGTGGGTGGGGCACCTGCGCCAGCACGGCTTCCCGGTGGACGTCCGGGACATGCCCGACCCCCGCGCCCTCAAGCGGGCGCAGGGCGTGCCGGCCGGACTCGAAGCTTGCCACACGGCGGTCGTGGACGGCTACGTGGTGGAGGGCCACGTGCCGGCCGATGCGATCACGCGCCTGCTCCGCGAGCGGCCGCCGGTGACGGGCCTGGTCGTGCCCGGCATGCCGCCCGGGGCCCCCGGCATGGAAATGCCGGGGCACGGGGCCCAGCCCTACGACGTGCTCACGTTCGATCGGAGCGGCCGCACGACGGTCTTCGTCCGGCGCTGAGCGCGCCGCCGCCCCCTGGGCCGCGTGGCCCACCTTTGTAGTGCGAACGCATCTTGGTCCGCCGCCGACGCCCGGCCTAATCTCACGGGATCATCTCTCCTACGCCCTCCAACGACCCAGCGACGGCCAGGGAGCCCGCGCGGCCGCCCGCCGCGGGCGCGCTGCTCCTGTCGGGCAACGACGCCATCGCCCACGCGGCCCTGGCCGCCGGCGTGCGCGTGGCGGCCGGCTATCCGGGCACGCCCGCCACGGAGATCCTCCAGACCCTCGTCCGGCTCGATCCCGACCGGCGCGTGTACGTCGAGTGGTCCACGAACGAGAAGGTCGCCCTCGACCTGGCGCTCGGCGCGGCGATGGGCGGCGCCCGGGCGCTCGCCGCCATGAAGCACGTCGGCCTCAACGTGGCGGCCGACACGTTCATGACGGCGGCCTACACCGGCGCCCGCGCGGGCCTCGTGATCGTCTCGGCCGACGACCCGGGGATGCACAGCTCGCAGAACGAGCAGGACAACCGGCTCTTCGCCCGCTTCGCCCGCGTGCCGCTGCTCGAGCCCGCGGACAGCCAGGAGGCCCACGACTTCACGCTGCTGGCCTTCGAGCTCGGCGAGCGGTTCGACGTGCCCGTGCTCGTCCGCTCCACTACGCGGGTCTCGCACGCGCGCGGCGTCGTGCGCCGGGCGGAGGTGGCCGCGGCGCGCGCCCCGCGCTTCGAGCGCGCGCCCGAGAAATTCGTGATGCTGCCGGGCTGGGCGCGCGGCCGGCACCGCGCCCTGCTCGAGCGCCTCCAAGCCCTCGCGGCCGAGGTGGAGGAGAGCCCGCTCAACCGGGTCGAGCTGCGCGACCGCCGCTTCGGCGTCGTCACGAGCGGCATCGTCTACCACTACGTGCGCGAGGTGCTGCCCGAGGCGAGCGTCCTCAAGCTCGGCCTGAGCTATCCGTTCCCCACGCGGCTCGTCCGCCGCTTCGCCGCCGAGGTCGAGCGCCTCCTCGTCGTCGAGGAGCTCGAGCCCTACCTCGAGGCCGACGTCCGCGCCGCGGGCGTCCCCGTCGAGGGCAAGGCGTACTTCCCCCGCGACGGCGAGCTGTCCCCCGACCTCGTCGCCCGCGGGCTCGAGCGCGCGGGCTGGCCCGCGCCCGCGCCGCGGCCGCGGCACGCGGCGCCCGCGACGGCGGGCCGGCCGCCCGTCCTTTGCCCCGGCTGCCCGCACGTGACCCCCTACCTGGCGCTGCGCCAGATGGGCGCCGTCGTGAGCGGCGACATCGGCTGCTACACGCTCGCCGCGATGGAGCCGCTCCGCGCCATGGACACGACGGTGGCGATGGGCTCGAGCATCGGGATGGCGGCCGGGCTCGCGCGCTCGGGCGGCGCCGCGGGCCCCGTCGTCGCCACGATCGGCGACTCGACGTTCCTGCACGCGGGCCTGCCCGCGCTCGCCGACGCGGCGTACAACGGCACGCGGATCACGGTCGTGATCCTCGACAACGGCACGACCGCGATGACCGGGGGCCAGGCGCATCCCGCCTCCGGCGTGACGATCCGCGGCGACGCCGCGCCGGCGCTCGACCTGCCGGCGCTCTGCCGGGCGCTCGGCAGCGGGTGGGTCCGGGTCGTGGACCCGTACGACCTCGCGGGGACCCGGCTCGCGCTCGCCGAGGCGGTCGCGCAGCGGGGCGTCTCCGTCGTCATCACCAACCGCCCGTGCGTCGAGATGCCGGTCAAGGTGCGCGACCACCCCTTCGCCGTGGACGACGCCGCGTGCACCGCCTGCCAGGCCTGCATGAACCTCGGCTGCCCGTCGATCACGTGGAGCGACGGCTGGCACACGGGGCGCCGCAAGGTGCAGATCGACGCCGCGACGTGCACCGGCTGCACGGTGTGCGCCCAGACGTGCGCCCCCGGCGCGATCGTCCCGCTCGCCGGCTGGAGCGGGCGCGCGTGAGCGCGGGGCCCAGCGCGGCGCGCGGCAACATCCTGCTCGTCGGCGTGGGCGGGCAGGGGGTGGTGCTGGCGAGCGCGATCGTCGCCGACGTCGCGCTCCGGAGCGGCGCGGACGTCAAGCAGAGCGAGGTGCACGGCATGTCGCAGCGGGGCGGCATGGTGTCCTCGCACCTGCGCTACGGGCCGGCCGTCGCCTCGCCCCTGATCGAGGCGGGCCAGGCCGACGTCGTCGTCGCGACGGAGTGGAACGAGGGACTGCGGGCGCTGCCGTACCTCCGCCCCGGCGCGCCGCTCGTCGTCAACCTGCACCGGGTGGTGCCGCCCGGCGCCTGCCGCGACCGGCTCGCCGGCCGCTTCGGCTACCCGCCCCTCGCCGTGGACGCGCTCGCGCGCGAGGTCGGCGACGTCCGCGCGTGCGACGCGCTGGCGATCGCGCGGCGCGTGGGGAGCCCCCGGGCGCTCAACAGCGTGCTCCTCGGCGTCCTCGCGACGCTGCTGCCGTTCCCCGACGCGGCGTGGCGCGCGGCGCTCGCGGCGCACGTGCCGCGCGGCAGCGCCCCGGCCAACGAGCGGGCGTTCGAGGCGGGGCGGGCGCTCCGCTGGCCCGAGGAGACGTGGGCGCAGGCGGCCGCCGCCGGCCCGGCGCCGAACGGCAACGAGGGGCTTGCGCGCGGCGTGCCGGCGCGCCTGGCGGTCACCGAGGCGTGGTGCAAGGGGCGCGCGTGCGGCATCTGCGTGCGCGCGTGCCCGGAGCGGTGCCTGGCCCTCGACGCGCGCGACCGGCTCGTGGTCGTCCGGCCCGAGGCGTGCACGGGCTGCCGCCTGTGCGAGCTGCTCTGCCCCGACTTCGCGATCGCGGTGCAGGACGCTTGCGTGGAGGCGCGCTGATGCTGCTCCAGGGGAACGAGGCCTGCGCGCGCGCCGCGGTGGACGCGGGCTGCCGCTTCTACGCGGGCTACCCGATCACGCCCTCGTCGGAGATCGCCGAGCGGATGGCCGAGCTATTGCCGCCGCGCGGCGGCGTCGCCGTGCAGATGGAGGACGAGATCGCGTCGCTCGGCGCCGTGCTCGGCGCCTCGCTCGCGGGGCGCAAGGCGATGACCGCGACGAGCGGCCCCGGCTTCTCGCTCATGCAGGAGCACGTCGGGTACGCGGCCTCCACCGAGATCCCGTGCGTGGTCGTGGACGTGATGCGCGCGGGGCCGAGCACCGGGCTGCCGACGAGCCCCGCGCAGGGCGACGTGATGCAGGCGCGCTGGGGCACGCACGGCGACCACCCGATCGTCGCGCTCGCCCCGGCCTCGGTCGCCGAGGTGTACGAGCTGACCGTGCGCGCCTTCAACCTGGCCGAGCGCTACCGCACCCCGGTCGTCCTGCTCTGGGACGAGGTGATCGGCCACGTGCGCGAGCGGGTGATGCTGCCCGACCCCGCCTCCCTCGCGCTCGTCGAGCGCGCGCGCCCGTCCGAGGCGCCCGGCGCCTGGCGCCCCTACGCCGCGAACGGCCAGGCGGTCCCCGCGATGGCGGACTTCGGGTCCGGCCACCGCTGGCACGTCACCGGCCTCGCGCACGACGAGCGCGGCTACCCGACCCAGGACCCGGCCGTCGTCGCGCGGCTCCAGGCGCGCCTGCACGCGAAGCTCGCGCGCGACCGCGCGGACGTCGTCCTCTGGGAGGGCGTGGCGCTCGACGACGCCGAAGTCGTCGTCGTCGCCTTCGGCGTGAGCGCGCGCGCGGCGCGCCGGGCCGTCGGGCTGGCGCGGCGGCGCGGCGCGCGCGTCGGGCTCTTCCGGCCGCGCACGCTCTGGCCGTTCCCCGACCGCGAGATCGCCGACCTCGCCGGCCGCGCGCGCGCGCTCGTCGTCGCGGAGATGAACATGGGCCAGATCGTCGGCGAGGTGGAGCGCGCGGCGGCGGGCCGCACGCCGGTGACCGGCCGCTTCCGCGCCGACGGCCAGCCGCTGGCGCCCGAGGACGTGCTCGACGCGCTGGCCGGCGCCGGCGTCAGGGGGCTCGCGTGACGCCCGCCGCCGAGCTCGACTACCGGCAGTACCTGCGCACGGACATGATGCCGCACATCCTCTGTCCGGGCTGCGGCCACGGCATCGTGCTGAAGGCGATCCTCCGGGCGGTGCACCGCCTGGGGCTCCCGCGCGACCGGCTGGTCTTCGTCTCGGGGATCGGCTGCTCGAGCCGGATCGTCGGCTACGTGGACTTCTGCACGCTCCACACCACGCACGGCCGGCCCCTCACGTTCGCGACCGGACTCAAGCTCGCGCGGCCCGAGCTGCACGTCGTCGTGGTCACGGGCGACGGCGACGGCCTCGCGATCGGCGGCAACCACCTGATCCACGCCGCGCGCCGCAACATCGGCCTCACGTGCCTCCTGCTCAACAACGCCACCTACGGCATGACCGGGGGCCAGGGGGCGCCGACGACGCCCGAGGGCGCGCGCACCGCCACCGCGCCGGACGGCGAGGTCGAGCCCGCGTTCGACGCGTGCCGGCTCGTCGCGGGCGCCGGCGGGACGTTCGTCGCACGGGGGATGACGGCGGCGCCCGTCGGGCTCGACGACCTCATCGCCCGGGCGCTCGTCCACCCGGGCTTCGCGTTCGTCGAGATCCTGAGCGACTGCCCCGAGTACTTCGGGCGCTACAACGCCCTCGGGCACGGCCCGGAGATGCTCGAGGCCCAGCGCCGCAACGTCCTGAGCGTGGACGCCCTGCTGGCCGAGAAGCGCTTCGTCCCGGGGCTCGCCACCGCGCGCGGCGGCGTGCAGCCGGCGGTCGCGCTCGGCGTGCTCCACGAGGCCCGGCGGCCCGAGTTCTCGGCGGCCCTCGCCGCCGCGCGGGCCGCCGCCCCGCCGGCCGAGCGCCCGGCGGCGCCGCCGGCCACGCCCGTCGTGGCACCGGCCGGCGTCCCCGCCGCGCCCGCCCCCGCCGAGGCGCCGCAGTGCCGGGTGCGGCTCGCGGGCGCGGGCGGCCAGGGGATCGTGCTCGCGGGCCTGCTCCTCGCCGAGGCGGCCGTCGCCGCCGGCCGCAACGCCACGCACGCGCAGGCGTACGGCCCGGAGTCGCGCGGCGGCGCGAGCCGCGCCGAGGTGATCGTGAGCGACGGCGAGATCGACTACCCGTGCGTCGACCGGGCCGACCTGCTGCTCGCCCTGTCCCAGGAGGCGTACGACCGCTACGCCGGCGAGGTGCGGCCGGGCGCGCTCGTCCTCGTGGACGCCGACCGCGTGGTCCCGCGCCCGGCGGAGGGCGTCGCGTGCCACGCGCTGCCGCTCGGCGCCACCGCGACGCGCGTCCTCGGCGAGGCGCTCGGCGCGAACCTCGTCGCGCTCGGCGCGCTCGTGGCGCTCTCGGACGTGGTCACCCGGGAGGCGCTCGAGCGCGCGGTCGCCGCGCGCCGCCCGGGCGACAGCGCCGAGCGCGCGCTCCTCGCCGTGCGCGCCGGCTTCGAGCTGGTTGCCGCCGGCCGCCGTTAGTCGTAAGGTACAGCCTCGTGACCGCTCGTTTCGTGACGCTCCCCGAGATCCGCCGGGCCGCGCGCGCCCGCCTGCCGCGCGACGCCTGGAACTTCGGCGCGGGCGGCGCCGAGACCGAGACGACGCTGCGCCGCAACCGGCAGGCGCTCGGCCGCCTGGCCATCGCCCAGAACGTCCTCGTGGACGTGCGCGAGATCGACCTCCGCACCTCGCTCCTCGGCGTCCCGCTCGCCTGGCCCGTGGCCGTGGCGCCGATGGGCGGACTCGTCCTCTTCCATGCCGAGGGGGACGTGGAGATGGCGCGCGGCTGCGGCGAGGCCGACACGCTCCTGTTCCTGAGCGGCGCCACGGGCTGGCCCGTGGAGGAGGTCGCGAAGGCCGGCGCCGGGCCCAAGATGTTCCAGCTCTACCACCACGGCGACCGCGGCTGGGTCGCCGAGCTGCTCGCGCGCGTCGAGGCCGCCGGCTACCAGGCGGTCTGCCTCACCGTGGACGTCCAGGTCCTCGGCCGGCGCGAGCGCGACATCGTGAACCGCTTCAACCCGCGCGAGGCGATGCGGATCGCGCCGAACCCGCGCGGGCCCGACCCCGACTACCAGGCGCGGCTCACGTGGGACGACGTGGCGTGGCTCCGGAAGACCACGCGGCTGCCGGTCGGGCTCAAGGGCATCATGACCGTACGCGACGCGCGGCGCGCGGTCGACGCCGGCGCGCGGATCGTCTGGGTCTCGAACCACGGCGGCCGCCAGCTCGACTCGACCGAGGCCACCGTCGACGCGCTGCCGCGCATCGTGGACGCCGTCGGCGGGCGCGCCGAGATCGTCGTGGACGGCGGCTTCGGGCGCGGCACCGACGTGCTGAAGGGCCTCGCGCGCGGCGCGAGCGTGGTCGCGGTGGGCCGCGCGGCGCTCTGGGGCCTCGCCGCCGACGGCGCGGCCGGCGTCGCCTGCGCGCTCGACATCCTGCGCCGCGAGCTCTCCACCACGCTGGCGCTCGCGGGGCAGACGAGCGTCAAGCGCCTCGAGCCCGAGCTGGTCTTCCGCGTCGAGTAGCCCGCGCGCGGTCTCAGGCCGGCGCCGCCGCGCGCCACGCCTCGAGGAGCGCCCGGGTCGCCGGCGCCGGCGCGCCCTCGCCCCGCGCGAGCGAGGCGCGCAGCCGCTCGAGGTCCTCCGCGGTGTCCACGTCGAACCAGGCCGGCAGGCGCGCCACGGCGAGCCCCGCCGCCCGGGCGCGCCGCTCCGTCTCCGCGAGCACGCGCGGCGTGCTCCAGGGCATCGCCTCGAAGAGGGCGCCGTGGACGCGCTTCATTCCGATCAGGTAGTAGCCACCGTCGTCGCTCGGGCCGAGCACCACGTCCACGGTGGGATCGGCCAGGCGGCCCACCGCCGCCTGCACGAACGCCGTCGGCAGGCTCGGCGTGTCGCCGTCCACCGCGATGGCGCCCGCGTGGCCGCCCGCGAGCAGGTCGCCGAGCACCGCGGCCAGGCGCGCGCCGAGGTCGGGGCCGCGCTGGGCCAGCAGACCGAAGTCGGGCGCGAGGGCGCGGAACGTCGCGGCGGCGTCGGCGGGGGCGAAGGCGACGACGGGCCGCGCGCCCCGGAGCGTCCGGACCTGGCCGATCTTGTCGAGGAGGAAGGCGTGGGCGAGCGCCGCCGCCTGCGCGGGCGCGAGCGGCGGGCAGAGGCGCGTCTTCACCGCGCCCGGCGCCGGCGCCTTGGCCATGATCGCGACCGCGGGGCCCGTCACGCGCGCGCCTCGCGCACGACGCCGGCCGGCGGGAAGGCGCGCGACCCCGCGCGCAGCTCGAGCGCGAGCAGCGCCCAGAGCGGCACCCACTCGACGGCGCGGAGCCAGAGCGGGAACGGCGCGGGGAGCCCCGCGTAGGCGAGGTACGAGAGGCTCACCGCGCCCGTGAACCAGAGCCAGGCCGGCGACCGGCTCACCGCGAGGAACGGCAGGATGAAGACCGCGTACCACGGGTGCATCGCGGTCGGCACGAGCGCGAGGTACGCCGAGGCCGCGGCCATGCCCGCGCTGAAGACGCCGCGCGCGTCCTCGCGCGCCGCGCGGCGGATCCGGAGGAGCACGGCGAGGAGGACGGCGAGGAGGCCGAGCATCGCCCCCGCGCGCACGCCCGCGCCGCCGAGCCCGACCGCCTCGGTCAGGAAGTAGCGCAGGCCGACGTTGAAGTCCTCGGCACTCCCGAAGTAGCGCGGCAGGAAGCCGACGACGCCGGTGCCCGCGCCGGCGAGGTAGGGTAGGTACCCCGCGACGACGACGGCCGCGCACGCCGCCGGAAGGCGGCGGTCGCCCCGGCGCCACCAGGCGAGCAGCAGCACCGCCGGGTAGAGCTTGAGCAGGACCGCGACGCCGAGGGCTGCGCCCGCGCTCAGCAGCCGTCCCTCCTGGCGCCAGAGGAGCGCCAGCAGGAGCGCGGGCAGGACAGCCACCTCGAGGTGGCCCGCCTGCACGCCCTCGAAGACCGCGAGCGGCGCCCAGGCGTAGAGCACGACGGCCTCGCGGGGCACGGCGAGGCGGTCGAGGAGCCGGAGCAGCAGGAGCGCCGTGGCCACCTCGGCGAGGAGCAGGAAGAGGCGCCAGCCGAGAAGGCTGTCGGGCGCCACCCAGGCGACCGCGAGGAACGCCGCCTGGGCGCCGGGCGGATAGATCGTGGGCGCGTCGGGCCGGTTGATCCGCGGGTGGATGCGCGCGTCGCGGAGGGGCTGGAGCTCGGGCGCCGCCGGCGGGTAGCGGTACGGGTTGATGCCGGCGCGCTGCACGCGCCCGTCCCAGAGGTAGCGGTAGACGTCGGAGGAGAGGACGACGGGCGCCGGCAGGGACGCGACTCGGAAGGCGAGGCCGAAGGCGAGCACGAGCGCGAGCACGACCGGGTCGCGGGCGGGCCGCGCGAGGACGATCCACACGGCCGCCAGGTAGAGCGCGAAGAGCCCCGCGAAGAGCGCCACGTAGACGGCGAGCACGTCGAGGCCCGCGCCGAACCGCGCGTGGAGGTCGAGCCGGTAGGCGGCGAGGCTCGGCAGGCCGGCGGCGACGACGCCCCCGCGCACGAGCCAGCGGCGGCGCATCAGAGGCTCCAGAGCCTGCCGCAGCCGCGGCAGGGGTCGGGCGCGGTGGCGCTCTCGAAGCGGGCGCGGAAGCGCCGGTAGCGCTCGCCGTTCCAGATCGCCGCGAGCGGCTCGGCGAAGGCGTTGCCGAGCACGAGCCCCTCGTAGTCGCGCGCGACCCAGGGCGAGATGCAGCAGGGCAGCACGCTGCCGTTCGCCGTCACGTAGGCGAGGGTCCACGGCCGCTCGCAGCCCGCCCAGGGCCGCGCGCCGTTCGGCCCGCCCCCGAGGCTCGCGAGCGGCGCAGCGAGCCCCGAGGCGGAGAGCGCGACCCCGGCCTCGCGGGCGCGCGCCTCGGCCTCGGCGAGCAGGGTGCGCTCGCGCGCGGCCAGGGCGCCGTGGAGCGAGTTCTCCCGCGTCGCCAGCCCGAGGCCGTTCCAGACGAGCCGCTGGACGTGCACCGCGGGCGCGCCCACGCGCGCCGCCAGCTCGACGAAGGCCGGCAGCTCCTCGAGGTTGGCGCGCGAGGCCGTGAACCAGAGCGAGACGCGCGGCGGCGCGCCGCCGCGCTCGCGCTCGAGCGCGACGAGGCGGTGGACGTTCTCCACGACGCGGTCGAAGCGGTCCACGCCGCGGAGGCGGCGGTACGTCTCGGGCGTCGCGGCGTCCATCGACACGCGGTACTCGTCGAGCCCGCTCTCGATCAGCCGCGCCGCGCGCGGCGCGGTCAGGCTGATCGCGTCGGAGTTGAAGAG
>MGBU01000028.1 GCA_001790205.1 Candidatus Rokubacteria bacterium GWA2_73_35
CACCCGGTCGGGATCCCCATCAGCCAGAACTACGACTCGATCTCCACGGCGGGCCCCGTGCTCTGGTGCTTCGGCGCGCGGGAGGTCGAGAAGGACGGCAAGACCGTCGCGATCAACTCGCCGCAGACGGCCGAGGCCGTCGAGTGGTACAAGCGGGTGTTCAGGGACTGCATGGAGCCCGAGGTCCTGTCCTGGACCGACGCGAGCAACAACCAGACGATGCAGGCGGGGAAGTCGGGCTGGATCCACAACCCGGTCAGCACGTACGTCGTCGCCAAGAAGAAGAAGCTCGTGACGGCGGACGCGATCAACCACCATCGGAGCCTGGCCGGCCCCGGCGGCCGCCACGAGACCGACGTGCCGCGCTCGATCGGCATCTGGAAGTTCTCGAAGCACGTGGAGCCGGCGAAGGAGTGGATCCGCTACCTGCTCGGCAAGCGGGAGGTCTACGACGAGTACGTCATGTCGGGCGACGCCTTCAACCTGCCGATCTACGCGAACCTCCAGGACCACGCGATCCTCAAGTCCGACCCCAAGTACGCGGGGCTCAAGGGCGAGGGCGTCCAGTACCACATCTACGGCTGGCCGGCGCCCCCGAGCGACCGGGTCCAGCTCATCACCAACTCGTTCATCCTGCCGAACATGATCGCCAAGGCGGTCACGGGCACGCCCACCAAGGAGGCGATCGCCTGGGCGGAGGGCGAGATGCGGAAGATCATGAAGGGATAGCAGCGCGTGGCCATCGGGCACATCGGCCTCGCCGCCCCGCGTGCCCGCGCGGCGCTCCACGTCCGGGTCCGGGAGCTGCTCGATCGCGAGTGGTTCCTGGGCCCGGCGTTCGTCACCCCGGCGCTCCTCCTCCTGCTGCTGCTGGTCGCCTACCCGTTCGTCATGGCGGTCTACTTCGCCCTCTCCGACTCGTTCATCGGACGCCCGAGCCACTTCGTCGGGATCAGGAACTTCATCGCGCTCTGGGAGAGCGACGCCTTCCGGCAGACCTTCCAGAACGCGTTCGTGTTCACGGGCATCTCGGTGGCCCTCAAGCTGGGGCTCGGCATCTCGCTCGCGCTGCTGCTCAGCCAGCCGCTCTGGTTCACGCGCGCGATCCGCGGCGCGGTCCTGCTGCCCTGGGTCATCCCGACGGCGCTCTCGACGCTGGGCTGGGTGTGGATGTTCGACTCGCTCTACAGCGTGGTGAACTGGACGGGGCTCGCCCTCGGCGCGCTGGACCCGCCGGGGCCCAACTGGCTCGGCCAGCGCTACCACGCCATGGCCGCGGTGATCACGGTCAACGTCTGGCGCGGGCTGCCCTTCTTCGCGATCACGATCCTGGCGGGCCTCGTCTCGATCCCCCGGGAGCTCTACGAGGCCGCGGAGAGCGATGGCGCCGGCCCCGCGAGCCGGTTCTGGTACGTCACGCTCCCGCTGCTGAAGCCGGTCCTCGCCATCGTGATCCTCTTCTCCACGATCTTCACGTTCAGCGACTTCAACATCGTGTTCGTGCTCACCCACGGCGGCCCGATCAACTCGACCCACCTCTTCGCGACGCTGGCTCGGCAGATCGGGCTCGAGACCGGGCGGATCGGGGAGGGGGCGGCGATCTCGCTCTACCTGTTCCCGGTCCTCGTGTTCGTCGTCTGGGCCCAGCTCCGCTACGTGCGGCGGCAGGTCTATTGATGGCGCGCGCGTCGCGGCGGCGGCGGTCCGAGAAGGTGGCGTCGCACCTGCTGCTCGTGCCGTTCCTGGTCTTCGCGCTGTTCCCCTTCTACCACATGGCCCTCACGTCGCTGAAGACCGACCGCGAGCTCTACGACCGCGCCGCGGTGCCCCTGCTGATCCAGCAGGGGCCGACGCTCGAGCACTACGTCAAGCTCCTCTGGGACACGGCGTTCCTGACCTGGATCAAGAACAGCCTGTTCGTGACACTGCTCGCGACGACGCTCTCGCTCGTCATCGGGACCGTCGCCGCCTACGCGCTCGCGCGGCTCCGCTTCGTCGGCGTCGGGGCCTTCGGCACCGGGATCTTCGTGACCTACCTCGTGCCGACCTCGCTCCTGTTCCTGCCGCTCGCCCAGGTGGTCAACTGGCTCGGCCTCGGCGACTCGAAGTGGGCGCTCGTGATCACCTACCCGACGTTCCTCGTGCCCTTCTGCACGTGGCTGCTGATGGGCTACTTCCGCACCGTGCCCCGGGAGGTGGAGGAGTGCGCGATGGTCGACGGGGCGACACGCGTCCAGGCGCTCCTCCGCATCGTCCTGCCCATCGCGGTCCCCGGCCTCGTGTGCGCGGTGCTCTTCGCGTTCACGCTGTCGTGGAACGAGTTCATCTACGCGCTCACGTTCACCTCCTCCTCCGACCAGATCACCGCGAGCGTCGGGGTGACGAGCGAACTGATCCGGGGCGACATCTACTACTGGGGCTCGCTGATGGCGGGCGCGGTCCTCGGCTCGGTGCCGATCGTGATCCTCTACGTCTTCTTCCTCGACTACTACGTGTCCGGACTGACGGCGGGCGCGCTGAAGTAGCGCGCCCGCGCTCCGAGGCCCTCATGGCGACGGAAGAGCAGGTCGGGGTCGTCACGGACTACTACGCCAGGATCGGCGTCGCGGCCGTCCGCCTCGACGGCGGGGCGCTCCAGGTCGGCGACACGGTCCACCTCCGCGGCCACACGACCGATTTCAGCCAGGTCGTCGAGTCGCTCCAGGTCGAGCACCGTCCCGTGCAGCGCGCCGAGCGCGGCACGGAGGTGGCGCTCAGGGTGCGCGAGCGCGTCCGCCGCCACGACGAGGTCCTCCGCGTCCCGGCCTGACGGGCGCGCAGGGCCCGTGAACCAATCGCGTGTCGAGCCGGGCCCGGGTTCATCCTGGGCCCGGCGAGCGTTGGGGGATTGGGGGCCATGTCGGGGCCCCCATGAAGTCAGGTCAGGGACGCGGGATCGACGGGGGACGAGCCGCGGCGCGGGCCTGGGGCGAATCCTGGGGCCGAGCCTCGGCCCCGCGGGCGGGCGCGGCTCAGGTGGAGATGCCGAAGCGCGGCAGCACCCACCGTGTGAGCACGAAGTAGCCGACGAGGATCCCGAGCACCCCGAGCCAGTCCACGGGGCTATTGTAGCAGGGCGCGCTCCCGCGGCGGCTCAGGGCCCGTCAACGAATCGCGTGATCGAGGAGCGCCACGGGTTCCCCGGGGCGCTCGGAGCGTCGGGGGTATCGGGGGCCCTTCGAGGCCCCCGATGACCTCAGGCCGCAGCGGCGCGCCGCTCGAGCCGCCGGGCGACGCGCGACATCGAGTACGTGCAGATCCAGTACACGACCGCGATGAACAGGTAGAGCTCGAACGGGCGGATCTCCCGGTCGTTCACGATCTGCGCGGCCTTGGTCAGGTCCACGTAGCCGATGATCGAGGCCAGCGACGTGTCCTTGAACAGCACGATCATCTGCGTCACGAGCGAGGGCACCATGTTGCGCAGCGCCTGCGGGAGCACGACGTGGCGCATCGCCTGGGCGGGCGTGAGGCCGATCGCGGTCGCCGCCTCCACCTGGCCGCGCGGCACCGACTGGATGCCCGCGCGCACGATCTCGCCGAAGTACGCGGCCTCGAAGATCACGAACGCGGTGAGCGCGACGCCGTACTCCGGGATCGGCAGGCGCACGAGCTGCGGGATGATGAACCAGATCCAGAAGATCACCATGACCAGCGGCACGCCGCGGAAGAACTCGACGTATGCGCCCGCCGGCACGCGGATCCACGGCGTGCGCGCGAGCCGCGCGAGCCCCACCGCGATCCCGAGCAGGAAGCCGAGCACGATCGCGGGGATGGCCAACCGCAGCGTGCCGCCGCCGAAGGCCCCGAGCCCGAGGAACCCCTGGAGGAGCATGAACCGGAGGTTGTCGACGACGACGGCGAGGTCCAGCACGGCTCAGCCCCCCCGCGCGATCAGGCCGGGGATCCGGACGCGGCGCTCGACCCACCCCATGACGCTCGCGATCGAGACGCAGAGGACGAGGTAGATCAGCGTGCCCGCCGTCAGGGCCTCGATCGCTTTGGCGGTGTACGTCTCGATCTGCCGCGTCTGGAAGGTCAGCTCCGCCACGCTGATCGTCAGCGCCACCGAGGAGTTCTTGAGCAGGTTCAGCGACTCGTTGGTCGCGGGCGGCACGATGAGCCGGAGCGCGATCGGCACGATCACGAGCCGGTAGGCCTGGAACGTCGTGAGCCCCATCGCCACCGACGCCTCGAACTGGGTCCGCGGGATCGACTGGATGCCCGAGCGGATCACCTCGGACATGCGCGCGCCGTGGTACACGCCCAGCGCGAACGTGCCCGCCCAGAACTCGGCGCCGTGGTTGAAGAGCCACTCCTGCGCCGGGCGCGGCAGGAGCGGCGGGACGCCGAAGTACCAGAAGAACATCCACACGAGCAGCGGCACGTTGCGGAAGAACTCGACGTAGAAGCTGGCCGCGGCGCGCAGCGACCGCCACGGCACCGTGCGGAGCGCGCCCGACAGGATCCCGAGCGCCGCCGCGAGGACCCAGGCGAGGGCCGAGATCCCGAGCGTGGTGAGCACGCCCTGGAGCAGCCAGCTCCCCGACTGGCCGCTCCAGAGGACGCTCCACTGGAACTGGTAGGTCACGCCACTATTTCGGCACCACCTGCATCTGGAGGAAGCGCTGGTTCTCGGGGGTGAGCGGGTACGGCACCTCGCCCCGGGCGCCGAACCACTTCTCGTAGAGCTCGGCGTACTTGCCCGACTCGATCGCCTCCATCAGGCCCACGTTGACGACCTGGCGGAAGTCGGAGTCGTTCTTTCGCAGGGCCATCCCGTAGGGCTCGTACGAGTAGAAGTCGCCCACGATCACCCAGTCCGCCGGGGTCGGCGCCTTCGCCTTGAGCCCGGCGAGCTGGATCCCGTCGTTCGTGTAGGCGTCGACCTGCCCCTGCGTGAGCGCCTGGAAGGCGGCCGGCTGGTCGGGGAACTCGCGGAGCTGCGCGCCCGGCACACGCTCGCGGATGATGCGCGCGTTGGTCGAGCCCTGCTGGGCGGCGATCCGCTTGCCGGCGATGTCCTGGATGCCGCGGATCGGGCTGCCCTTCTTCACGAGGAACTGCGCGCCGGTGACGAAGAACGTGAGCGAGAAGTCCACACTCTCGCGCCGGGGCCGCGTGTCCGTCATCGTCCCCGCGATGAGGTCCACCGCGCCCGTCGCCAGCAGCGGGATCCGCGTCGCGGGCGTCGACTCCTTCTTCTCCACCTTGACCGGCTTGCCGAGCTTCCGCTCGACCACCGGCTTGATCGCCTGCTCGACGAGGTCGATCGAGAAGCCGACCCACTCGTTGTTCTTGTTCACGAACCCGAACGGCGGCGAGGCCCGCCGCGTCCCGATCGTCAGCGTGCCGGTGCGGGCGATCTTCTCGAGCGTCGTCTCGGCGAGCGCCGGGACGGCCGCCGACAGCAGGGCCAGGACGAGGAGCACGGATAGCAGGCGCTTCATGGGAACCTCCCTCAGTGCGTGAGGATCTTGGACAGGAACTCCTTGGCGCGGTCCGACTTCGCGGCGGCGAAGAAGGCCTCGGGCGCGGCCTCCTCAACGATGCTGCCGCCGTCCATGAACACCACCCGGTGCGCGACCCGCCGCGCGAACCCCATTTCGTGCGAGACGACCATCATCGTCATCCCCTCCCTCGCCAGGTCGGTCATGACGTCGAGGACCTCGTTGATCATCTCGGGGTCGAGCGCGGACGTCGGCTCGTCGAACAGCATGATCCGCGGCTGCATCGCCAGCGCCCGCGCGATCGCCACGCGCTGCTGCTGGCCGCCCGAGAGGTTCGCGGGATACGCCTCCGCCTTGTCCGGGATGCGCACCCGCTCGAGCAGCGCCCGCGCCGCCCGCTCCGCCTCCGCCCGGCCGAGCCCCTTCACGCGGACCGGGGCGAGCATGACGTTCTCGAGCGCGGTCATGTGCGGGAACAGGTTGAACGACTGGAAGACCATCCCGACGCGCGTGCGCAGCGCGGGCATGCTCACGCCGGGCCGCGTGAGCGACTCGCCGAGGACGCGGAGCTCGCCCCCCTGGATCGCCTCGAGCCCGTTCACGCAGCGGATCAGGGTGGACTTGCCCGAGCCCGACGGGCCGCACACCACCACGACCTCGCCGGCCGCCACCACGAGGTCGATCGCGCGGAGGACGTGGAGCTGCCCGAACCACTTGTCGACGGCCTCGAACTCGATGACCGGCTCGCTCATGCCTCGATGACCACCAGCACGTCGCCCGCGTTCACCGCCTGCCCCGCCGCGACCCGCACCTCCGCGACGGTCCCGGCGGCGCCGGCCCGGAACTCGTTCTCCATCTTCATCGCCTCGATCAGCAGGAGCGTGTCGCCCTTCGCGACCCGGTCGCCCGGCCTGACCGCGACGTGGGTGATCTTCCCCGGGAGCGGCGCGGTGAGCGTCTGGCCGCCGTGGCCCGCCGGCCCGCCGCCGTGCGCGCGGATGATGTGCCGGGTCTCCTCCTCCACCCGGATCACCCACGTCTCGCCGCCCACGCCCACGACGCAGGCGCCGCCGTCGACGCTGACGTCCACGACGTGCGAGACGCCGTCGATGAGGAGCGAGCCGATGCCCTGCGCGGTGAGGCGCGCGTCCACCTCCCACACCGCGTCGCCGATGCTGAGCCGGTAGCGGCCGTCCGCGCCGCGCACCTCGACCCGCTCGACGCCGTCCTCGAGCGTCGCGACGAACCTCATCGGCGGCCTCGCTCCGCGCCCGGCCGGAACGCCATCCGCCAGGCGTCGCCCGCGGCGGGAGGAGCGGGCGCGAGCGGGCGGTGGCCGAGGCGCTCGGACTCCGCGAGCACGGCCGCGATGATCGCCACCGAGCGCAGGCGCCCCCGCGCGGCCGCCAGCCCGGGCAGGATCCGGTCGAGGAAGTGGGTCGAGAAGCGGCCCGCGCGGAAGTCCGGGTGCGCGATCACCTGCCGGAGGATCGGGATCGTCGTGCGCACGCCGACCACCCGGTACTCGGCGAGCGCGCGGGCCATCCGGGCGATCGCCGCCTCGCGGTCGGGGCCCCACACGATCAGCTTGGCGAGCAGCGTGTCGTAGAAGCGCGAGACCGTGCAGCCCTCGTACGCGCCCGAGTCGTCGCGCACCCAGGGCCCCGTCGGCGCGCGGAGGCCCGTGATCGTGCCGGGCGACGGCAGCCAGCCCCCGAACGGGTCCTCGGCGTTGATGCGGCACTCGATCGCCGCCCCCCGCGCGACGACGTCGGCCTGCGTGTAGCCGAGCGGCTCGCCGGCGGCGAGGCGGAGCTGCTCGCGGACCAGGTCGATCCCGGTCACCATCTCGGTGACCGGGTGCTCCACCTGGAGCCGCGTGTTCATCTCGAGGAAGTAGACGTTGCGGTCCGGGTCCACGAGGAACTCGACGGTGCCCGCGTTGACGTAGCCGGCCGCCCGCGCGATGCGGCACGCGGCCTCGCCGATGCGCGCGCGCATCGCCGCGTCCACGAACGGCGACGGGGACTCCTCGACGAGCTTCTGGTGGCGCCGCTGGATCGAGCACTCGCGCTCGCCCAGGTGCACCACGCCGCCGTGCGCGTCGGCCAGCACCTGCACCTCGACGTGCCGGGGCTCGGGCACGTAGCGCTCGAGGTAGACGGCGGCATCGCCGAAGGCGCCGGCCGCCTCGCTGCGCGCGGCGCGGAGCGCGCCGGGGAGCTCCTCCGCGGCGCGCACGAGCCGCATGCCCTTGCCCCCGCCGCCGAGCGCGGCCTTGATCATCAGCGGGTAGCCGATCGTGGCGGCCGCGTCGCGCGCCGCGGCGTCGGACGCCACGGGCTCGAGCGTGCCCGGGACCATCGGCACGCCCAGCTCGCGGGCGATGCGGCGCGCCGCGGTCTTGTCGCCCATCGCGCGGAGCGCCGCCGGCGGCGGGCCGACGAACACGAGGCCCGCGGCGGCGCACGCCTCGGCGAACGCGGCGTTCTCGGCGAGGAAGCCGTAGCCCGGGTGGACGGCGTCGGCCCCGGCGGCCTTCGCGGTGGCAACCAGCCGGTCGATACAGAGGTAGCTCTCCGTCGCGGGGGCCGGCCCGATCGGGTAGGCCTCGTCCGCCAGGAGCACGTGCAGCGCCTCGCGGTCGGCCTCGGAGAAGACCGCGACCGCCGTGATCCCCTGCTCGCGGCAGGCGCGGATCACGCGCACCGCGATCTCGCCGCGGTTGGCGATCAGGACCTTGGCGAGCTTCACCGTCGTCCCGTGACGAAGAGGCCGAGGTCCTGCTCGCGGGCGAGCGAGGCGCGCACGACCGCGCGCGCCGTCAGGAGCGAGGACCGGAGCTCGTGCAGCGCCCGCGTCGCCGCCGCGCTCTCGCCCAGGAGGCCGCCCGCCTCCAGCGCCCCGAGGTCGCCCGCGAGGCGCCCGCCGAGCTCGACGAGCCGGGCACGGTCACGCACCACCAGGATGTCGTCCATCTCCGCTCTCAGGCGGGCCCCCCAGCCTCGCAGCCGCTCGGCGCCGTGACGCGCTCGGCGCCGGTACGCGGGGGGCAGCACGGGCCGCGCCCGCCGCCCGTGGACCGCCGCGGCGCCGGCGCCCGCGAGCGCGCCGAACACGAGGGCTTCCATGATACCCGATCCGTTGATCCTGTCGGCGCCCTGCACGCTGTCGGCCACGTCGCCGGCGGCGAACAGGTTGGGGACCGTCGAGCGCGCCGCGAGGTCGGTCACGACGCCGCCGAGGAACTGGTGGGCGCCGACGTCCAGCTCGACCGGGCGCCGCGCGAGGTCGTGGCCCCGCCGCCGGAACGCCGCGCACGTCTTCGGCATCTGCGCCTCGAGGGCCTCGCGCCCGACCCGGCGGCCGTCCCAGAAGACGCGCGCCCCGGGCGCCGCGCGCTTGCGCGCGACGAGCCAGCCGACCAGCTCGGCGACGAGCCGCTTCTGCTCGACGGGCCCCGCCGTCGCCGGGTCCCCGCGCGCGGCGAAGCGCGCGCCGCCCTCGTCGAGGAGCTCGCCCCGCAGCAGCACGCTCGTCACGAGGAACCAGCCGCGGATCGTCGTGACGGTGAGCATCACGTACTGAATGAACTCCATGTGGTCGAGCGCCGCGCCCGCGCGGTCCGCGAGCGCGTAGCCGTCGCCCACCAGCTCGCGCGGGTTCGTGGAGAGCGAGAACACGTTGCCCGCGCCGCCGGCCGCGAGGACGACCGCGTCCGCCGGGACCACGCCGAGCGCCCCGCTGCCGAGGTCGAGGACCACGACGCCGGTCGCGCGCCCGCCCTCGGTGAGGATGTCGAGCGCCATCGTGTGGTCGCGGACGGTGACCCGCTCGCGCGGCGTCGCGGCCCAGAGGGCCTGCAGCACGCGCGTGCCGAACCGCGGTGGGCAGACGATCCCGCGCGGGTGGCTCGAGCCGGCGAGCTGGATCCGGCGGGACCGCCCGGGGTCGCCGAGCGGCAGGCCGAGCCCGGCGAGCAGGGCCAGCTCGTCGCCCGAGCGCTCGCTGAAGAGCCGCACGCGCGCCGGCGTCTTGAGCCCGCGCCCGATCGTCTCGAGGTCGGCGGCGTACGTGAGCGGCGTGTCCGGCTCCATCATCGGCCAGTTCACGACCGAGAACTCGATCCTCGAGTCGATCGCGTGGGTGCAACCCGAGGCGCCCGCCTTCCCCTTCGAGACGAGCGTGACGCGGGCGCCCCGCTCCGCCGCCGCCAGGCAGGCGCGGAGCGCCGCGCCCCCGCCGCCGACGACGACGACCCGGGTCACGGGAGCGTCCGGAGCGCCTCGCGGAGGAAGCTCTCGTCGACGATCGCCTGCTCGGGCACGGCCTTCGTGAGGAGCCCGCGCGCGAGCCACCACGCGGCCTGGCGCCCCACGTCGCCGGGCAGCAGGCGCGCGTCGCGGTCCTGGTACGGGAAGCCCTTGCGGATGATCGCCGCCGGCGCGCCCGTATACCGCGCGGTGAGCGCGACCACCTCCTCGTACTCGGGCCCCGAGCGCCGCCGGATGACGGCGTCGAAGTAGTGGCGCGACGCCTTGACGTAGCCCTTCATGAAGGCGACCGCGCGGGCGCGGTCCCGGGCGAACCTGTCCGAGTAGAACATGACCGCGATCTGCCAGGGGAACGTGTCGCCGGTGCGCACGATCGGCACGCCGACCTGGTCGGCCTCCAGGCGCGACACGAACGGCTCCGCGGTCACGACCGCGTCGACCCGCTTCGCGGCGAGGGCGTTGGACATCGCGCCGAGCGACTGGAGCGGCACCAGCTCGACGTCGCCGAGCGCCATGCCCTCCTTCTCCAGGAAGCGGCCCATGTTGTAGTGGAAGGTCGAGCCCACCTGCGTGATCGCGACCGTCCGCCCCTTGAGGCCGCGGAGCGTGCGGACCCCCGCGTCGTGGAGGTCCTTGCGGACGACCAGCGCGGTCAGGTTGTAGTCGGGCCACTCGCGCCCCTTGTCGGCGACCACCCAGATCCGGACGCCGCCGGCGACGATGTTGTAGAGCCCCGCGGTGAGTCCCGTGCCGCCGATGTCGATGTCGCCCGAGGCGAGCGCGACGGCGATCGGCTGCGCCGCCTGGAAGAAGACCAGCTCGGGCTCGACGCCGAATTCCCTGAAGTACCCCTTCTCGACGCCGAGGAAGATCACCGCCGACGACGTGAGCTTCAGGACGCCGAGCTTCACCTTCTGGGCCTGCGCCGACGCTTCCGTCGCTCCGCCGAGAACCAGGACGCCGAGCAGGACCGCGAGCACGTGCCTCATGAGCGACTCTCCTTGCGCGCCCGCCGTGTGCCGCGCGGGCGCGGTCTCCCATCGTCCGCCATCTCGCCGGTCGATCTTCGCACGAATGCCCCCGGGACAGAACGCCCGTCGCGACGAGCCCCCCGGACAGGCGCAGCCGCCGGCGCCGCCTCGCGGCCCTCAGCGCCAGGGGATCGCGAGGCGCTCCAGGCGCGCGAGCAGCCAGTGGGAGCAGACGCCGAGGAGCGAGAGCAGCACGATCCCCACCATGAGCTTCGTCGTCTCCATGAGGTTCTGCGCATTCAGCACGAGGAAGCCGATCCCCGAGTTCGCGGCGATCATCTCGGCGGCGACGAGCAGCAGCAGCGCGGTCCCCGCGCCGAGCCTGAGCCCCGCGAAGATCATCGGCAGGGCCGAGGGCAGCAGGACCTTGCGGATCAGGCTCCACCGGCCCGCGCCGAAGCTCACCGCGGCGCGGATCAGGAGCGGGTCGGCGGTGCGCACGCCCGTGTAGGTGTTGATCGCCATCGGGAAGAAGACGCCCAGCAGGATCACGGCCACCTTCGAGGCCTCGCCGATGCCGAGCCAGAGGATCAGGAGCGGCAGCAGCGCGATCTTCGGGATCGGGAACGTCGCGGCGATCAGCGGGTTGCCGACGGCCTCGGCGAGGCTCCAGAAGCCGACCGCGAGCCCCACCGTCACGCCGAGGAGCGCGCCCAGCCCGAAGCCGAGGACGATGCGGCGGAGGCTCGTCGCGATGTGGACCCCGAGCTCGCCCGAGCGGAGCATCTCGACGCCCGCGGCGAGCACCTCGAGCGGGGACGGCAGGAACAGCGGCGGCACCCAGCCCGTGCGCGTCACCAGCTCCCAGAGCACCACGAGCGCGGCGAGCGAGACGCCGCGCACGACGGGGTGGCCGCGCCGCTCGAGCGCGCGCGTGCGGTCCGGCACCGCCAGCCGCGCGCTCACGCCGCGCCCTCGCGCAGGGCCGCCTGCGCCTGCGACCGGATCAACGACCAGATCCGGTCCGCGGCGTCGGCGAACGCGGGTGTGCCCAGCATCGCCTCGGTCCGCGGGCGCCCGAGCCCGACCGGGATCGTCGCGAGGACGCGCCCGGGCCGCCGTGAGAGCACCACCACGCGGTCGGCCATGAAGACCGCCTCCTGGATGTTGTGCGTCACGTAGACGATCGTCTTGCGCGTGCGCTCCCAGATCTGGAGCAGCTCCTCCTGCATGAGCTGGCGCGTCTGGGCGTCGAGCGCGGAGAACGGCTCGTCCATCAGGAGCACCGCCGGGTCCACGGCGAGCGCCCGCGCGATCCCGACGCGCTGGCGCATGCCGCCCGAGAGCTGGTGCGGGTACTTGGCCTCGAACCCCGCGAGCCCGGTGAGCTGGATGTGCTCGCGCGCTCGGACGGCGCGCGCGGCGGCGCCGAGGCCCGCCTCCTCGAGGCCGAACTCGACGTTGCCCTGCACGGTGCGCCACGGGAACAGCGCGAACTCCTGGAAGACCATCGCGGTCGCCGCCCGCTTCGGCGCGAGCCCGCCCTCGAGGTGGACGGCGCCGGCGCTCGGCCGCGTGAGGCCGGCGACGATGTTGAGGAGCGTGGACTTGCCGCAGCCCGAGGGTCCGAGGAGCGCCAGGAACTCCTCGGAGTCCACGGCGAGGCTCACGTCCTCGAGCGCGGGCACCCCCTGCCCGCGGCGGTCCGTGTACGTCTTCGACACGCGCTCGACGACGACGCGCACGGCTCAGCCCGCCCGCAGCCGGAACCGCTGGATCTTGCCCGTCGCCGTCTTCGGCAGCTCGGCGACGATCTCGACCGCGCGCGGGACCTTGTAGCCCGGCAGGCGCGCGGCGAGGAAGCGGCGGAGCTCCTCGGCGAGCGCCGCGCCGCCCGCCGTCCCCGCCCTGAGCACGACCGCGGCGTGGGCGCCGACGAGGCCGTCGGCGTCGGGCCGCCCGACCACCGCCGCCTCGAGCACCGCCGGGTGCTCGTCGAGGTGCGCCTCCACCTCCGTCGGCGAGACCCACTGGCCGCCGACCTTCAGCATGTCGTCCGCGCGCCCGGCGAAGGCGAAGAAGCCGTCCGCGTCGCGCGCGAACATGTCGCCGGTGCGGAGCCACTCGCCCAGCATCGTCCGCCGCGTGCGCTCGAGCCGGTTCCAGTAGTAGGGCGCCGTGGTCTCGCCCCGGATCAGGAGGTGACCGACGACGCCCGGCGGCACCGGGCGCCCCGCGTCGTCCACGAGCCGCGCGTCGAAGCCCGGCACGAGCTGGCCCGCCGAGCCCCGGCGCGCCGCCCCCGGCCGGTTGGCGAGGAAGTCGTGGAGGGCCTCCGTCGAGCCGACGACGTCCACCAGCTCGAGGCCGAAGCGCTCGCCCCAGCGGTCGAAGAGCGCCGGCGGCAGCGCCTCGCCCGAGGAGACGCAGAAGCGGAGCGACGCGAGGTCGAAGCGCTCCCGCGCGTCCTCGACCTCGAGCATCCGCGCGTAGAGGGTCGGCACCGCGAAGAAGACCGTCGGCCGCTCGGCCGCGATGACCTCGAACGCCCGCTCGGGCGTCAGGCGCTCCGGCACGAGCACCGAGGAGCCGCCGGCGAGCGCCGGGAAGTAGAGCGTGTTGCCGAGGCCGAACGCGAACGACATCTTCGAGGCCGAGAACGCGCGGTCCTCGGCGCCGAGGCCGAAGACGCCCCGCCCGACCAGCTCGGCGGCGGCGACGAAGTCCTTGTGCGAGTGGACCGCGGCCTTGGGCGCGCCGGTCGAGCCCGACGTGTAGCCCCAGTACATCGCGTCCTCGCGCGTCGTCGGGGCGGCGGCGACGCGCGCGCCCGGCGCGCCGCCGAGCTCGTCGCCGGCCACGACCACGTCGCGGAGCCACGGACCTCGGCCGCGCGCCGCCGCGACGCGCGGCGCCACGTCCTCGGCGACGACGGCGATCCGCGCCCGGCTGTCCCGCAGGAGGAACTCGTACTCGCCGGCCGCCATCAGGGTGTTCACGGGTACGGCGACAGCGCCGAGCTTCACGGCCGCCCAGAACGCGGTCGCGAACGCCGGCGCGTCGGGGAGGGCGAGGAGCACGCGGTCCTCGGCGTCGAGGCCGCGACGCGCGAGGTCCGCGGCGAAGGCGTCCACGCCGGCGGCCAGCTCGGCGTACGTCAGCGAGCGGCCGCGGAAGCGGAACGCGGTCCGCGCGCCGCGGCCCTCGGCCACGTGCCGGTCGACGAAGAAGGTCGCGGCGTTGAGGGGGGCGGGCAGGCCGGTCACGCCCGAGATTCTAGCGGAAGAGACGGATTCTAGCGGAAGAGACGCCGGGGGTGGTCGCTCGGCGCGTCGCGGTCGTCGGGCGACTGGCGCCACGCGAGCACGGCCTTGTACGTCTGGGCGCGCTCGGCGTGCCTGACGATCAGGTACACGTGATCGGCCAGGAGGGCTCCGGCGTTCCCCCCCACGACGACGCCGATCCCCTGGCCGAGGTCCAGGACCGGCTCGACGTGCCGCGTCCAGACGTCGCCGCGCTCCTGCGCGGCCCAGAGGAAGGCGAGCGGCATCCTGAGCGCGGCCAGCCTCGGAGCGGGGCCTGGGGGCACGTAGACCTGGTACTGGCGGATCGGGCCCGTGCCCCGGAGCGCCACGCGCACCAGCTCCTGGGGCCTGCCGGTCGTCCGGTCGATCACGAACACGCTGTGCTCGCCCGGCCGGCCCTCCCAGCGCAGCTCCGTCCAGCGATGCGGCGCGGGCGCGCCCGCGGGCGCGAGCCGCACCGGGACGCCGCCCCAGGCGCGCGCGACCGGCTCACGCGCGGGCCGGGGATCGCGATCGCCAAGGAGCGCCCCGTTCGAGAACTCCCGCCCGTCGAGGCTCTGCTCGAGGCGGTCGAGGCCGGGCCCGGCGACGCCGTCCCGCAGCCCGCCGGCCAGGAGGTAGGCGTGGAACCCCTGCTCGTGGACGCTCGCGACCAGGAGCCGGTACTGCTCGGCGGAGACACTCGGCGCGCTCGCGAGCAACGCGAGGCCGAGCACCGCCGGGAACACGACGTGATGACCCCATCTCATGGTTCGCCCCCACGCGGACTATACACCCCGCTTCGACGCGCGCTCGCGGCGCGGCGTTCAGTCCGCGAGAGCGGCACGGGCGGCGCCTCCGGCCCTGGTTGCCAGCTCCTGCCTGGGGCACTTGACTCGGGTTTCCGGGTCGGATCGTTCAATTGTTCTGTCGTTGCACCAATCTGGTGCATTGCACCAGTTTGGTGCAACGAGAAACGACCAATGAAGACCATGGATTGCCGTGCACTCGGTGCACCTGCCCTGATTCCAGTGCAGTTCCCAGGAAAACTCTCGATGATCGGGGTGTCGGAAGTGCTGGGAACTAAAGACGCCTGGCTCGGCGTGTGACCTGGCCCGCCTCTTGCTTTTCGCGCTGCCCAGTCATGGCGACTCGCACCCGTCGGTGGCCCCTCGGACTCCTCATGCTGGCACTCCTGCTCGTCCCGGCGTCCTCGGCTCCCGAGCCGCCCCACCGAGTCGGCTTCTCCCCGGCCCGATGGTGGATGCCGCATCTCACCGCCCTCGACCCCGTCGAGATCTACGCCGACGGCTTCGGCGACCTCCGCGGCATCGCCGTGGACGGCCAGGGGAGCGTCTTCGTCGCCGACCGCGCCCGGGGCTCGGTGACCCGGATCGCCCCCGATGGGACCCGCACGCGCGTGGCCTCGGGCCTGGACCGCCCCATCGGCCTGGCCTTCGATTCCCTGGGCCGGCTCCTCGTCGCCGAGGAGAAGGCCGGGCGGGTGGTGCGGGTGGAGCCGAGCGGCCGCCCCATCGTGCTCGTCTCCGGCGTCAAGCAACCCCGCTGGCTCGCCTCCCTCGAGGACGGGACCCTCTTCATCTCCGCCCGGCGCCTGACGCGCGATACCGACCCCGAGCCCGACGACGAGTTCGCCGAGCCCGAAATCATCCTGCAACTCACCCCGACGGGCCAGTTGAGAGTCTTCGCCGACGGCTTCAAGCACCTCCAGGGCCTCGTCGCCACTCCGACGGTCCTGTACGCCGCGACCCAGGGACGGCGCGGAGCTCGGCGGGTGGACGGCGTCGTCTTCCAGGTCCCGATCCTGGCCGATGGTACGGCCGGCGCTCCCCAGCCCCTCGGGAGGGCTGACGAGGTCTCCCGGCCCGTGGGCCTGGCCCGGGATCGCCTGGGCGCCCTCTATCTCACGACCCGGGAGGTGGACCTTCACGAGGACGACGCCCGGCGCGCCGTCGCCAAACTCCACCCCTCAGGCGCCGTGACCCTCTACGCCGAGCGCCTCGCCCACCCCCAGGGCCTGGCCTTCGACGCCGGCGGCAACCTCTACGTCGCCGACGGCTCCTCGGGACGCGTCCTCCGCTTCAGGTCTCCGCCCGCGCCGGCGGTCACCGTCCCCGCCGTCACCAACCAGTCGCCCGTCGAGGTCACCGGTGCGACCCTCCCCGGGGCCCGGGTCGATCTCTTCGTGAATGACGTCCCGTCACCCGTCACCGTCATGGCCGATGCCACCGGCGCGATTGCGGCGTCAATCGCCCTCACCTCGAACGCCACCACCACGCTGGAGGTCTTCGCGATGAGCCGGGGCGGCCGGGGGCTCACCTCCCGCGGCGCCGAGGTCGCGATCGTCCATGACGGCCTGGCCCCGACGCTTGGGTTCCAGGCCCCGCCCGCCGGCGCTCATGTCCGGGGCGACGTCGGCGTCCAGGCCCAGGCGGCGGATGCCGGCACCGGTATCCAAAGCCTCGCCCTCACCGTGGACGGCCAGACTCTCGCCGCGGTGATCGCGCCGCCGCTGCCCGCGCCGAGCGCGACGGCGACCGCCACCTGGACGACGACCGGTCTGACCGACGGCGCCCACACCCTCGGGGTGGTGGCCACCGACCAGGCCGGCAACACCGCCACGACCACGCGTGTCGTCCTCGTCGACAACACCCCGCCCGACACCCAGATCACCGGCGGGCCGACCGGGCAGATCCCTGCCACCGACGTGACCTTCACCTTCACCGGGACCGACAACCCCACCCCGGTCGATACCCTCCGCTTCGCCTGGCGCCTGGACGGCGGGGCGTGGTCGGAGTTCCAGACGGCGACCACGGCGAACTTCACCGCTCTCACCCCCGGGCCTCACACCTTCGAAGTGAAGGCGCGCGACCTCGCGGGGAACGAGGATCCGACCCCGGCCCAGGCGAGCTTCACCGTGGGCGCTGGGGTCCAGGTGAGGATCATGAGTCCCACCGACGGCGCCACGGTCTCCGCCGGGCCGCTGCTCGTGCGCGGCACCGTGGACGCGGGTGGCGCCGAAGTCGGCGTCTCGGTGAACGGCCTCCCGGCGGCCGTCCAGGAGGGTGTGTTCCTCGTGCAGGTGCCCGTTACTCCCACCACGACGACCCTCCTGGCCGTGGCGACCACCCCCACGGGAGCGAGCGGGAGCCAGACGATCGCCCTCGCCGTCTCGCCGCCGACGAGGGACGATCTCGTCCTGAGCGTGGTGCCGAGCAGCGGCGTGGCCCCCCTGACGGTGGCGTTCAGCCTGAGCGGCGCCCCCGCGGGCACGCTCGAGTTGGACGCCGACGGCGACGGGGTCGTGGACTTCACGGGTGACACGCTCGAGGGCCAGGTCTTCACGTACCTGCGCCCGGGGCTCTACCTGCCGGCGGTGACGGTCACGGACGCCGGCGGCGCCCGCCAGACCGTCCGCGCCCTCGTCCAGGTCTTCGACCTGACGGCGCTCGACGGGGCACTGCAAGCCAAGTGGACGGCGCTCCGCGAGGCCCTCCGCCGCAGCGATGTGGACGCCACCGTGAGCCTCTTCGCCCTCAGCTCGCGCGAGGCCTACCGCGACCAGCTCACCGCCCTCGCGGGCGTCGGCGCGCTCCTCCAGGTGGGCAATGACCTCGGGACACTCCGCCTCGTTCAGGTGCGCCAGGGCGCCGTCACCTATGACCTCCGCAGCGCGCGCAACGGTGTGGAGTACTCTTTCCACGTGCTCTTCGTCGTGGACGAGGACGGGGTGTGGCGGCTGTGGGCGTTCTGAGAACTCTCGTGGCGACTGTCATCCACCGGGTCCCAGGCCTCCGCAAGTGAGGAACACTCCCATGCGGCACCGTGGAGCGATTCTTGCCGTCCTCGGCGCGCTGGTGCTCGCCTCCTGCGCGCCGGTGAGCCAGGACCGCCGCTACCTCGGCGGCAAGACGCTCGGCCCGTACGTCGGCCAGGTGGTGGATGCCGAGACTCGCGCGCCGATCGAGGGGGCCGTCGTCGTCGCCTCGTGGTGGCGGGATCGCGTCTGGCCAGGGGCCAGTATCTCCGAGCGTTACGCCGCCCGGGAGGTCGTCACGGATCGCGAGGGGCGCTTCGTCCTCGACGCGACTCAGCTCGAAGAGTACGCGCCCGGGGGGACCCTGCGCCCGAGGTTCACGGTCTTCCATCCAGGATACGCCGCCTTCCCGCCCACGGCACTCGCCTTCTCCAAGGGTGGCTTCATGAGCGGTGAGTTCTCGCCGCGCGGGGTGACCATCGGCTTGCCGCGAATCACGAGCCAGACCGAGCGCCGGGATCATGTCAGCACCCTTAGTCCTTTTTCCCTGTCGCAGCGTCCGTTTCGGGAATTGCCTGAGTTCATGCGACTCATCAACAAGGAAGCTGTATCAGTGGGCCTCCCCCCCCTGTATCGGCGCGTGGAGTAGAGAGTATGCACACGAGAACTAGACGAGGACTGGCTATCCTGGCATGTTTGGTTGCCCTCACAGCGCAGGATGCCTCCGCCTACGAGGTCGAGACGCACGACGAAATCAGCGACCTCGCCGCACGCCGCTCCTCCGCGGATGCAACCCTGAAGGAGTCGCTTGGATTTGTGGAAGGACTGACGGACGTGATCGGACGCAAACCTCTCCTCAAATGGCTTGCAGAAGGCTCCGTCAAGGAGGACAGGGTCGCGCGCTACGCCAACCACTTCCACAACCCCACCGTCGAGAGTTGGCTCGGTGCAGGGTTCGGCGGGAACTTCGCCCAGTCGGCCATCCTGTGGGGCCAGAACCCCGACCAGGAGGCCCCGAGCTGGTCCTGGCTCAACGTCCGGCAGTACTACCTCGACGCGATGACCGCGCGCCGCAAGAGCGACCGCGACCAGGCGCTCGCCGATACCTTCGAAGGGCTCGGCCGGCTCATCCACCTGATCCAGGACGTGGCATCGCCCGCGCACACCCGGAACGACCCGCACAAGGCCTACAACTACGAATCCTACGTGCGTGACGTTGAGTTCGATCCGTGGCCGGGGAGGATCTTCGAGGGCGACCTCCTCGTGCCCGAACGCATTCGATTCCGCCAGTGGCTGGAGGCGCCTCAGCCGCGCCCGGACCCGGCGTGGCAGACACTCGCGGCCAACTCGCTGGCGCCGATCCCGATCGCGCGACTCTTCGACACCGAGCGGTATCGGCGGCTCGGTCCCACGGTCACCACCGAGCCGCTGATCGGCCTCGCGGAGTACACGAGCGCCAACTTCCTGAGCGAAGATCGGATCTTCACGGAAGATGCTACGAACTTCCAGAAGAAGCTCCCCTACCCGCGGCGCACCAGTGCTGACATCGCGGAATACCCGATCCGGTTCCTGGACGACGCCGGCACCATCCAGGACGTGATCCGCCAGTACTACGTGAAAGCCCGGGACGGAGACGCCGGCTACCGCCTGGCGACGGTCGGCTTTCTTCGGGACTATCTGATCGCGTACCAGCTCGACCCGGATCGCTACCAGCGGAAGCCGGCGCTCGACGAGCTGGTCTACCGCGACTACGCCGCGCGCCTGCTGCCGCGGGCCGTCGCCTACTCCACGACGATGCTCGACTACTTCTTCCGCGGCCGGCTCGACGTAGACCTCTTCGCCGACCCGGACGATCCGGCGCTCGTTCGGGTCCGCGGCACCAACGCCTCCGAGGAGCTGCTGGACGCCGGCACGCTCAGGCTCTACGCCGACGATCCCGCCGGGGCCCGCACGCCGCTCACCCCCGCGAGCCCGACGGCGGACCTCACCGTGACCGCCGCCAAGGGAAAGCCGGTCGTCTCCGCGTTGTTCCGCATGACCCCGGATGCCGAGCGTGTGGTGGCGGTCTACCAGGGCAAGCTCGGCGAGGAAAAGCCCGACCAGGCCGGGACCTTCCCCGGCGCCGTCATCGGCAAGGTCCTGGGCGGCGTGCGCGTCGAGGAGATCTTCGGCGATGGGAAGCTCTGGAAGCTGCGGACGCCGAAGGGCGTCTATGACCTCGTCGACGAGGCCGGGAAGCCGGTGACGGTGGCGCGGTTCGAGGTCGTGAAGTTCGGGGACGATCGCGATCTGCTCGTCGCGCGCACCCCCTTCGGCGCGAGCGACGACGAGAATCTCAACCGCGTGATCGCCTACCGGGTCCCGCGCCCGGCCAATGCCGTCCCACCGCCGTCCGGCTCGGTCGACCCCGTGACGGACGAGTTGGGCAGTGTCCACCTCGAAAGGGTCGCCGAGGCCGTCCTCCCGCCCGCGATCCCCCTGACCCAGGTCCAGTTCAGGTCCTACGACACCTGGGAGCAGCGCGTGATGCGGGTCACCGGCGCGATGACCTGGATCTGGGACGACATCTGCGAGTGCGAGATCCTCGACAGCGTCACCTACGCCCCCCCGACCTTCGACGTCCTCGTGCCCCAACAGAACGTGGACTTCGCCCTGGACTTCGAGATCGTCCTCGACCGGGCCCACGGCCTGCCCTTCCCGGAGGTGAAGTGGCGTGACAACTACATGTGGGACCTGGCCGACGTCACCGTCGATCGCCGCGGGCACCTGCTGGCGCTCGTGTACGCCTTCGTGACGACCGCCACGATCACGCCCCAGCGCGTGCCCAGCTACTACATCCACGTGACCCAGGACGGGGCGACGGAGAAGCCCTACGGCGACCTCGACCGGGTCACCGACTTCCCGGCGGAAACCCCCGACCCCCTGCTCTGGGCCCTGGTCGATCTGACCGATCGCCGGCTCATCGCCTCCACCGCCGAGCCGGTCGTCCCCATCACCGTCCGCTATGCACACCCGCCGGAAGAGCAACCGACCATCCACTGGCCCGACGGCAAGTCGGGGTACCTGGTCCGGATGACCCAGATCCGTCCCGGAGGGACCACGCCGGGCTCGTGGCAGTTCGCCCCGTTTATCGGGCAGACCTCCCAGCCGATCACCCTCCGTGTCCCCCTGCAAGTCAACCGGGGCTACGCGCAGTTCACGGTGGAGGGGATCTATCCGCCGGCGCTGGAAACCGCGCTCCGGAATGCCGGCCTCCCGACCCAGATCGCCCTCGGCGCGCTGCCAGAGGCCTACCAGCTCGTGTTCGCGTGCACGTCCCACGCGCCCCAGCCCGGCTGTGCCGCCCTCGACTACCGCGGCGCCGACAACGTCGTCCTCGCGTGGCCCACGGAATTAACCGACGCCCGCCGGCGGACCCCGGCCGCCGACGCCGGCCAGCTCGTCTTCGTCGGGGACGCCGGGGTCTTCACCTGGGACCCCGCCGAGGACGCCACCCGGGGGCGCGCCGCCCTACGCTACCGGGCCGCCGGCGACTTCACCTACCTGGCCGGCGCCACCAGCTCGACGACCCTCGTCTACTCCGGCCGCATCCTGGACTGGGAGACCTGGGACATCGAATACTCGAGCGCCCTCGTGCCCCTCGACGGGAGCCAGGCCGCGCGGGAGTACCCGGGCGTCAACCTGAACGACAGTTTCGTCCTCCTCGACCCCGGCTATCTCTACAGCGCGACGGAGCTAAAGTTCTTCACGACGACGCCCACGCCCGAGAGGACGGTCCTGCCGGCGACGCTGGCGCCCGGCCCCGGGGGCAACCCTATCGGGTACTACCACGCGATCCGCGTGCCGTGAGGAGGGCGGAGAAGACGTCGACGTTTCAGCCCGCGCCCCCGAGACGGCGCCGCAGCGCCTCGACGAACTCGTCCGGGCGTGCGGGGGACAGCCCGACGAGACCGCGGTCGGTCGTGAGCCAGACGACGCTCCGCGCGTCGGTCACGTCGAGCCGGTACAGGCCGAGCCGCGCGTTCCAGAAGCGCCCGAACCGTCCGAACACCCCGCGGCAGGCGAGGACCGTGAACCCGTGGAGCGGGCGCGGCTCGCGGTCCACGGCGCGGATCGTCCGGTACGGGATCACGCGGGCGCCCGCCCGGCGCTCGACGTGCACGCCGTCGGCGGCGAGGCGGTACCCGGTCGGCGCGTAGCGGCCGACGGCCACCAGGAGCGCGGTGAACGGCAGGCTGAGGAACAGCCAGCGCGGATCGCCGCTCGTGGCCATGAGGCCGACCCCGAGAATGAACGTCCCCACGATCCCCAGCAGGACCGCGGCGAACGTCACGCGGCGCTCGGCCGTGCCGAGCGGGGCGGGGAACGCCTCCGGCGCTAGCGGGGGCAGAGGTCGAGGGCGGAGAAGAAGTAGGGGATCTCGAAGGCCGCCGACGCGGGCGAGTCCGAGCCGTGCACCGCGTTGGCCTCGATCGACGAGGCGAAGTCGCGGCGGATCGTCCCCGGCGCCGCCTGCGCCGGGTCGGTCGCGCCCATGAGGTCGCGCCAGCGCCGGATCGCGTCGTCGCCTTCGAGCACCAGCACGAGGCACGGGCCCTCGGTCATGAACGCGCAGAGGCTCGCGTAGAACGGCCGCTCGCGGTGGACGGCGTAGAAGCCCCCCGCCTGCTCGCGGCTCAGGCGGGTGAGCCTGGCGGCAAGGATCGTGAACCCGGCCCGCTCGATGCGGCTCAGGATCTGCCCCGCCACGCCCTTGGCCACGGCGTCGGGCTTGATGATGGCGAGCGTGCGCTCGGTCATTGTCGCGGGGTCCGCGAGGCCGGCTCCAACCGTGGGTGGCCTGAGACAGATGCGGGGGGCGTCATTGTCGCCCGAGCACGCGGGCGACGGTGGCGCCCATGTCGGCGGGGCTCCTGACGAGCGTCACGCCCGCCGCCTCGAGGGCCCGCATCTTCTCCGCGGCGGTCCCCTTGCCGCCGGCGATGATCGCCCCCGCGTGGCCCATCCGCCGTCCGGGCGGGGCCGTCTGGCCGCAGATGAAGGCGATGACCGGCTTCCTGATATGCGACCGGATGAACGCCGCGGCCTCCTCCTCGGCGGTCCCGCCGATCTCGCCGATCATCATGACCGCCTCGGTGGCCGGGTCGTCGCTGAACAGGCCGAGCACGTTGACGAAGGTCGTGCCGTGCACGGGGTCGCCGCCGATCCCGACGCACGAGGTCTGCCCGAGGCCGCGGCCCGTGAGTTGGCCGACGACCTCGTAGGTGAGCGTGCCGCTCCGCGAGACGACGCCGACGGGCCCGGGCTTGTGGATGTGGCCGGGCATGATGCCGACCTTCGCCTGGCCGGGCGTGATCACCCCCGGGCAGTTCGGCCCGACGAGCCGGCTCGCCGTGCCGTGGAGGAAGTGCCGCGCGCGGACCATGTCGGTGACGGGCACGCCCTCGGTGATGCAGACGATCAGCGGCACCCCCGCCGCGGCGGCCTCCATGATCGCGTCGGCGGCCGCGGCCGGCGGCACGAAGATCAGCGCGCAGTTGGCGTCCTCGGCGGCGACGGCCTCGGCGACGGTGTTCCAGACCGGAAAGCCCTCGTGGGTCGTGCCGCCCTTGCCCGGCGTCACGCCGCCGACGACCGTGGTCCCGTACTCCTTGCAGCGCGCCGCGTGGAAGGCGCCCTCGCGCCCCGTGATCCCCTGGACCACGACGCGCGTCGCCCGGTCGACCAGGATGCTCACGCGGCCTCCCGGGCGAGCGCGACGACCGCGCGGGCGCCCTCGCCCATGTCGTCGGCGGTCACGAGCTGGAGCCCCGACTCGGCGAGGAGCTTCTTGCCCAGCTCGACGTTCGTCCCCTCCATGCGCACGACCACGGGGAGCCGGAGCCCGAGCGTCTTCACCGCGGCGATCACGCCCTCGGCGAGACGGTCGCAGCGCAGGATGCCGCCGAAGACGTTGATGAAGACGGCCTTCACGGCGCGGTCGGAGGACAGGATGCGGAAGGCGTTCTCGATCTGCTCGGGCGAGGCGCCGCCGCCGACGTCGAGGAAGTTCGCCGGCTCGCCGCCCGCGAGCTTGATGATGTCCATCGTGGCCATCGCGAGGCCCGCGCCGTTCACCATGCAGCCCACGTTCCCGTCGAGCTTGATGTAGTTCAGGCCGTGCTTCGAGGCCTCGACGTCGAGCGGGTCCTCCTCGTGGATGTCGCGCAGCCCCGCGACGTCCTTGTGGCGGTAGAGCGCGCTGTCGTCGAAGTTGAGCTTGGCGTCGAGGGCCAGGACACGCCCGTCCTTCGTGACGACGAGCGGGTTGATCTCGGCGAGCGAGCAGTCCTTGCCGAGGTAGAGCGCGAAGAGGCTCCGGATCAGCCCGACGCCCTGCTTGAACTGGTCGCCGCCGAGCCCCAGGCCGAAGGCGAGGCGCCGCGCCTGGAAGTCGCCGAGGCCGAGGGCCGGGTGGGCCCACTCGCGCAGGATCTTCTCGGGCGTCCGCGCCGCGACCTCCTCGATCTCCATGCCGCCCGCCTGCGAGGCCATGACCACGTGGGCGCCGCGCGCCCGGTCGAGGGTGACGGAGAGGTAGAGCTCACGCTCGACGGCGGAGGCCTCCTCGACCAGCACCGCGCGCACCGGGATGCCCTCGGGCGGCGTCTGCGGCGTCCGGAGCCGCATGCCGAGGATTCGCCCGGCGGCGGCCTCCGCCGCGGCGGCGTCGTCGGCCAGCTTGATGCCGCCCGCCTTGCCGCGCCCGCCCGCGTGGACCTGCGCCTTCACGACGACCCGGCCGCCCAGCCGGCCCGCGACCGCGCGCGCCTCTCCGGGCGTCGTGGCCACGTCGCCCCGCGGCACCGGCACGCCCGCCTCCCGGAGCAGGGCCTTGGCCTGGTGCTCGTGGACCTTCATGCGCCCGCGCGGGCGTAGGCTTTCTGCCCCTCCTGGTAGAGGTCACCGCCGTGGCAGTCGTAGAGCACGATCGCGGGAAAGCCCTCGACCTCGAGCCGGCGGATGGCCTCGGTGCCGAGGTCCTCGTACGCGACGACCTCGAGCTTCTTGACGAACTGCGAGAGGACGGCGCCGGCGCCCCCGATCGCGCCGAGGTACAGGCCGCGGTGCTGGCGGAGGGCGTCCTTGACCGGCTGGGAGCGGTAGCCCTTGCCGATCGTCCCCTTGAGGCCGAGCTTCAAGAGCGCCGGTACGTACCGGTCCATGCGGCTCGCGGTCGTGGGGCCGATCGAGCCGACGACGCTCCCGGGCCGCGCGGGCGACGGCCCGGTGTAGTAGATGATCTGGCCGCGGGGGTCGAAGGGCAGCGGCGCGCCCTTCTCGATCAGCGGGAGCAGCCGCCCGTGGGCGGCGTCGCGCGCGGTGTAGAGGACGCCCGTGATGCGGACGCGGTCGCCCGCCCGGAGTGACTCGACGTCGGCGTCGCTGAGCGGTGTCGTGAGCTCCTTGACCCCGTCGGCCGCGGTCTTAACCATGGACGCGCTCCTGAGGGGCCGGCGCGGCGTGCGGGTGGCGGGGGAGCGGCTCCCGGCCGCGCGCAGCGGAAGGGCCCCACTGGG
>MGBU01000029.1 GCA_001790205.1 Candidatus Rokubacteria bacterium GWA2_73_35
CGCCGTGCTCGGCCTCGGCGACATCGGCCCCGAGGCCGCGCTGCCGGTGATGGAAGGCAAGGCGATGCTGTTCAAGGAGCTCGCCGGCGTCGACGCCTTCCCCGTGTGCCTCGGCACGAAGGACGTGGACAAGATCGTCGAGACCGTCAAGCTGATCGCGCCGGGCTTCGGCGGCATCAACCTGGAGGACATCGCGGCGCCGCGCTGCTTCGAGGTCGAGGACCGCCTGCGCAAGGAGCTCGATGTCCCGGTCTTCCACGACGACCAGCACGGCACCGCGGTCGTGGTCCTCGCGGCGCTCCTGAACGCGCTCCGGATCGTGAAGAAGGAACCACGGCGCCTGCGCGTCGTCGTCACCGGCGTCGGCGCCGCGGGCACGGCGACGATCAAGATCCTCCAGTCGAGCGGCGTGCGCGACATCGTGGGCGTCGACGAGCACGGCTGCCTCTACCCCGGGCGGGCCGCGGGCCTGGACTTCATGAAGCGCTGGGTCGCGTCGGCGACGAACCCGCGGCGGGTCCGGGGGGGGCTCGGGGACGCGCTCAGGGGCGCCGACGTGTTCATCGGCCTCTCGGTGCCCGGCATCCTTGGCGTGCGGGACCTCAAGCGGATGGCGAGGGACGCCATCGTGTTCGCCATGGCGAATCCGGAGCCCGAGATACGACCCGAGGACGCCGAGCGACACGTCCGCGTGATGGCGACGGGCCGGTCCGATTATCCCAACCAGATCAACAACGTGCTCTGCTTCCCCGGCTTCTTCCGCGGGCTGCTCGACTCCCGCGCGCGCGCCGTCAACGACGAGATGAAGCTCGCGGCGGCGCGCGCGCTTGCCGCGTGCGTGAGCCGGAGCGAGCTGGGCGAGGAGTACATCATTCCGAGCGTCTTCAACAAGGCCGTCGCGCCGGCCGTCGCCGCCGGCGTCGCGCGCGCGGCCCACGAGACCGGGGTGGCGCGCCGCCGGCGGCCCGTGGACCTCTCGGGCATCCGGTGACGCGGCCGCGCTGGTCGGTCGTTCTCCCCGCGTTCAACGAGGCGCGCCGCCTGCCGCCATACCTCGACGACGTCGTCGGCTACTTCGACGGCCGCGGCGAGCCGTACGAGGTGATCGTCGTCGACGACGGCTCGACCGACGGCACGGGCGACCTGGTCCTGGCCCGCGCGCGCCAGAGCCCGGCGGTGCGGCTGCTGCGCCTGCCGGAGAACGCGGGCAAGGGCGCGGCGGTGCGCGCCGGGATGCGCGCCGCGACGGGCGCCGTGCGGCTCTTCGCCGACGCCGACGGCGCGACGCCGATCGCCGAGCTCAAGCGCTTCGAGCCGGCGCTCGCGGCCGGTGCCGACGTCGTCATCGCCTCGCGCGTCCTCGCGGACCCCGCGGTGTCGGTGGCGGCGCTGCGCCACCGGGTCGCCGCGGGCCGGCTGTTCAACTGGCTGGTCGCGCGGCTCGGGCTCCAGGGCGTCGCCGACTCGCAGTGCGGGTTCAAGGCGCTCAGCGCGCGCGCGGCGGAGGACCTGTTCGAGCGGCTCCGCACGCGCGGGTTCGGCTTCGACGTCGAGCTGCTGCTGCTCGCGCAGCGCGCGGGCTACCGCGTCGTCGAGGTGCCGGTGAACTGGGCCGACCAGGCGGGGAGCAAGGTCGGCGTGCTGCGGCACGGGCCCGGGATGCTCTGGCAGATCGCCCGGGCCCGCTGGCGCGTCCGGAGGCGCGCGTGACGCTCGCACGGCGGATCTCGGCGATCGAGCCGTTCCTCGCGGTCGAGATGGGCGAGCAGGCGCAGGCCCTCGAGCGCGCGGGCGCCGACGTGGTGCACTTCGAGTTCGGCGAGCCGGACTTCGAGGCGCCGGCCGTCGTGCGGGAGGCGCTCGCGCGGGCGGTCCGGGAGGGGCGCACGCGGTACACGCACAGCCTCGGCATCCTCCCGCTCCGCGAGGCGATCGCCGAGCACTACGCGCGGGCCTACGGCGTCGACGTCTCCCCCGACCGGATCCTGGTCACCGCGGGGACCTCGCCGGCGATGCTCCTGCTCTTCGGCCACCTGCTCGACCCCGGTGACGAGGTCGTGCTGACCGATCCCTACTACGCGTGCTACCCGAACTTCATCCGGTACGCCGAGGGCCGGCCCGTGTACGTCGACCTGACGGAGGAGGATGGCTTCCAGGTCCGGCCCGAGGCGGTCCGGGAGCGGACCGGGCCGCGCACGAAGGCGATCCTCGTCAACTCGCCCGCCAACCCGACCGGGACCGTGCTCTCGGACGAGCGGCTCGCGGCGATCGCGGCGCTCGCGGGCGACGGCGGGCCCATGCTCGTCGCCGACGAGATCTACCACGGCCTCTCCTACGCGGGGCGCGACCGGTCCGTGCTGGAGTTCACGGACCGGGCGTTCGTGCTCAACGGCTTCTCGAAGGCGTACGCGATGACGGGGTACCGGCTCGGCTGGATCGTCGCGCCGCGCGCGCACATCCGCGCGCTGCAGACGCTCTACGGGAACTTCTTCATCTCCACGAACGAGTTCGTCCAGTGGGCGGGCGTCGCCGCCCTGCGCGAGGCGGGGGAGGAGCCCCGGCGGTTCCGCGCGATCTTCGACGAGCGGCGGCGGGCGATGCTCGCGGGGCTCCGCGGGATCGGCCTGGGCGTCGGCGTCGAGCCGACCGGGGCGTTCTACGTGCTCGCGAACGCGCGTCACCTGGGGAAGGACTCGGTCAGCCTGGCCCGCGAGATCCTGGAGGGCTGCCACGTCGCGGTCACGCCCGGCGCCGCGTTCGGCGCCAACGCGGAGGGCTACCTGCGCTTCTCCTACGCGTCGTCGCTCGAGCGCATCCGGGAGGGCCTCGACCGGCTCGGCCGGTTCCTCGCGACCCGGCCATGAGCGCGCCGGCCTGCGTCGCCTGCGCCGGCGCCTGGCCGGATCCGGCCCACCGGATCGCCGGCCTCGCGCTCACGGTCGCCTACCTGCACGAGGACCAGTTCCTGCCGGGCTCCACGCTCCTCGTGCTGCGTCGCCACGCGACCGAGCTCTGGGAGCTCACGCGCGAGGAGCGCGCCGAGCTCCTCGAGGAGGTCACGACCGTGGCGCGCGCGCTCGACGAGGCCTACGGCGCCGCGAAGATGAACTGCGCGCTCCTCGGCAACCAGATCCCGCACGTGCACTGGCACATCGTGCCGCGCCGGCTCGACGATCCCGCGCCCCGCGAGGCGCCATGGTCGATCGCCCACGTGCCGCGCCGGCTCGGGGGGACCGAGCTCGAGGCGGCGCTGGCCGGGCTGCGCCTGCGCCTGCCGCACTGAGGCCGTGGACCCCGCGTACCTCGCGGTGCACATGGAGGAGGACACGCGCCACTGGTGGTTCCGTGGCCGCCTCGCCGTTCTCCTCGCGGTGCTGCGGCGCGCACTCCCGCCGCGCCGCGTCCGACTCCTCGAGCTCGGTTGCGGCACCGGCAACGTACTCGCGGCGCTCGGCGGGTTCGGCGAGGCCGTCGGCATGGAGGCGCACCCGGACCTCGTCGCCGCCGCGCGCGCGGCCGGGCTCGACGCGCGCCCGGGACGCCTGCCCGCCGAGCTGCCGGTGCCGGACGGCTGGGCGGAGGCGGTCCTCCTCCTCGACGTGCTCGAGCACCTCGACGACGACGCGGCCGGGCTCGCCGCCGCACGCCGCGCGCTCGCGCCCGGCGGCCTCCTCGTCGTGACGGTGCCCGCCTACCGCTGGCTCTGGAGCGGCCACGACGTCGCGCTCGGTCACCGCCGGCGCTACACCGCGGGCGTGCTCGCGCGGCGCGTGGGGGAGGCCGGGTTCGCGGTCGAGCGCGTGAGCTACTTCAACACGCTCCTGTTCCCCGTGGTGGCCGCCGTGCGCGCCTGGAAGCGCCTGGTCGGAGCCCGCGGGCACGACCTCTCGCGGCCCCCGGAGCCCTGGAACCGCGCGCTCGAGCGCGTCTTCGCACTGGAGCGCCACCTGGTGCCCCGCCTCGCCCTCCCGTTCGGGTCCTCGCTCCTCCTGCTCGCGCGCCGGAGCGGCGAGGCGAGCCCATGATCGAAGCCGAGCGGCGCCGGACGCTCGAGCGCGCGGCCGTCGCGGGGGCGTTTGCCGCGATCGTCGCCGTCGCCGGCGTGTGGCTCGCCCTCGACCGGCGGCCACCGGAATGGGACCACGCCAATCAGCTCCAGCGCGCGGTGGAGTGCGCCCAGGACCTCGCCCGCGGCGACCTCCGGACGATCCTCACGCGCTCGTCCTTCTACCCGCCGCTCGTGCCCTGCCTCGCCGGCGTCGCGTACGCGCTGGCGCCCTCGGACGCGGCGGCCGCCCAGGGCGTCGTCCTCGCGTTCCTCGGGCTCGGCATGGCGGCGGCGTACGCTCTCGGCCGTCGCTTGGCGAGCGGCACGGCTGGCGTGGTCGCCGCGCTGGCGTTCGGCACGGCACCGTTCGTCGTGTTCTCCGCGCTGCGGTTCCAGCTCGACCTGCCGCTCGCCGCGATGGTGGCCCTGGCGCTCGTCCTGCTGCTCCGCACGGAGGACTTCGGCCGCCGCGGCGCCTCGCTCGCGCTCGGCCTCGGCCTCGGTCTCGGCCTCTTGACGAAGCCGCCGTTCGCCGCGTACCTGCTCCCGCCGCTCGCGTGGACGCTCGCGCGGGCGCGCGGCCGGCGGGCGCTCGGCAACGCCGCGCTCGCCGGGCTCGTGGCGGCGGCGCTCTCGCTGCCGTGGTACGGGCCGCGCCTGCTCGGCCTCGGGCAGCAGATCGCCAGCCGGTCGTTCAAGCAGGCCGCCGAGTCGGGCTATCCCGAGACGCTCACCGCCGCGGCGCTGCGCGTCTACCCCGACTGGTTCGCGACCCAGTTCGGCCTCGTCGCCGTCCTCTTGTTCGTCGTCGGGCTCGCCGTCGCCGCGCGGCGGCGGCAGGGCTGGCTGCTCGCGACGCTGCTCGTGCCGTTTGCCATCGTCGAGCTGATCCAGAACAAGAACCTGCGCTACACGCTGCCGCTCCTGCCCGTCGCCGCCGTCCTCGCTGGACTCGGGCTCGCCGCGCTGCGGGGCCGGCTGCGCACGGCCGCGTGGGCGGCGCTCGTCGTCGCGGGGGCCGTCCAGGTCGGTGCCACCGTGTTCGCCGTACCGGGCGGCCTCAGGATCCCGCTGCTCGGCCTCCCGCTCGTGCTCGAGTCGCCGCCGATGCGGACCGACTGGCGCCACCGCGACGTGATGGCGCTGATCCTGCGCGCAAGCCGCGGCGCCGCCGCGACGGTGAGCGTGGTCCCGAACTACAACTTCTTCTCGGTCTCGAACTTCCGCTACTACGGAGTGCGCGACGGCCTGCCGCTCAGGTTCACGCGCGCCTGGGACGAGCACCCGCTCGGCGTCGACTACATGATCCTCAAGACGGGCGACGTCGGGCCCGAGTGGACCGCGGCGCGGCCGCGCCGCATCGCGGAGCGGCTCGCCGACCCGAGCTTCGCGCGGGTGTTCCCGGTCATCGGCGAGTGGCGGCTCCCCGACGGCTCGACGGCGACCGTGCGGGCGCGGCGGCTCAGCGACGTCCCGCCCGTGGCGCCGGCGACGATGGCGCGGGCCATCGAGGCGGCGCTCCGGCGCCGGCTGCCCGACGTCGCCCGCGGGACCGAGGGGCTCGAGGTCCGCCTGGTCCACGACGCCGGGATCCTCCGCGGACGCATCGAGCGCCTGGAGGTCTCCGCCGCGTCCGCGCTGGTCGGCGAGTTCACGCGTCCGCGCGCCGCCCTCCTGCGCGTGCGCGACCTGCGCCTCGTCGTCGACGGCCTCGACGTGAACCCGTGGGGCGCGCTCGAGGGCCGGCTCGACCTGCTCGACGGGCGGGCGATCCGGCTCGAGCGGGCAACGATCCTCGAGGCGGACCTGCGCGCGTTCCTCGGCGACCTGAAGGCGTTCCGCCGCGCGTCCCTGGCCGTCCTGCCGGGGGCGCTCGCGCTGGCCCTCCCGCAGCCCGGCCCCGACGTCGCGGTGCGGGTGCGCGTCGTTCCGGCGGCCGACCGGCCGTTCGCGCTCGTGGCCGAGCGCGTCCGTCTGGGCGGCGTGCCCGTCCCGGCGCCGCTCGTCGACTGGGTGGTGCGCAACTTCGATCCGACGCTCCGCATGCGCGACCTGCCGATCCCGGCGACGGTGGGCCGCGTCGACATCGCGCCCGGCGCCATCCGCGTCACGCCCGGGCCCTGAGGGGAGAGCCGCCATGCGTGAGTCCCTCGACGCCAGGCGCGCCCGCGCGCGGGCCCTTGCCCGGGCGCTCCGGAAGGCCTACCCGGAGGCGAAGATCGCGCTGGCATTCGCGACGCCGCTCGATCTGCTCGTCGCGACGATCCTCGCCGCCCAGTGCACCGACGAGCGGGTCAACCAGGTGACGCCCGCGCTGTTCGGGAAGTACCGGTCGGCCCGTGACTGGGCGGCGGCCGACCCGGCGACGCTCGAGCGCGAGATCCACTCGACGGGGTTCTTCCGCGCGAAGGCCCGGGCGATCACCGGCATGGCCCGGGCCCTCGTCGAGCGGCACGGCGGGCAGGTGCCCCGCACGCGCGAGGAACTGGTGCGGCTGCCGGGCGTCGGCCTCAAGACAGCCAACGTGGTGCTCGGCAACGCCTTCGGCCAGCCGGCGATCGCCGTGGACACGCACGTCTTTCGCGTCTCGCAGCGCCTGGGGCTCGCGCGGTCGGAGGACGCCGAGGTGATCCACGCGCAGCTCGTGGAGGCGCTGCCCACGCGCGACTGGACGCTCTGGAGCCACCTGCTCACCACGCACGGCCGGCGGACCTGCGGGGCCCGCAAGCCCCTCTGCCCGGCGTGCCCCGTCCGGACGCTCTGCCCCTGGCCCGGCAAGACCCGGGCCAGCCGCGGCTGACGCTCGACCGACCGGCCCCAGGTTGACAGTCGGGGGGAATTCCTATAAAGTCAGACGTTGCGATTTTTTCTGTGTGGACGCCTACTTAGCTCTGGTGTGAGAGGAAGCCATGCCGACGTCGATGCCGAAGGAGAGCGAGATCGAGCGGAAGTGGTTCGTCGTGGATGCCGACGGGCAGGTGCTGGGGCGCCTCGCCAGTCGCGTCGCGTCAATCCTCCGCGGCAAGCACAAGACCACGTTCGCGCCGCATCTGGACGTCGGGGACCACGTGGTGGTCATCAACGCCGAAAAGGTCCACCTCACGGGACGCAAGCTCAAGAACAAGCAGTACCGCTGGCACTCCGGCTACATCGGCGGCCTGCGGGAGGTTCGCGCCGAGACGATGCTCCGGACGCATCCGGAGCGCGTCATCGAGTGGGCGGTCCAGGGGATGCTGCCGAAGAACCGGCTCGGGCGGGCCATGGCCAGGAAGCTCAAGGTGTATCGCGGCGCCGCGCACCCGCACCGGGCGCAGCAGCCGACCCTGATGCCCGGTGCGCGCACCAAGTCGGAGGCCAGCTGATGGCAGTCGTGCTCGACAGATTCTACGGGACCGGGCGCCGCAAGACGTCGATCGCCCGCGTCTGGGTCCGGCCCGGCGCCGGCCGCATCGTCGTCAACCGGCGCGCGTTCGAGGACTACTTCCCGCGCGAGACCCTGCGCATGATCATCGCGCAGCCGCTGCAGGTGACCGGCACCGCCGGCCAGCTCGACATCACGATCACCGTCGGCGGCGGCGGCCCGACGGGCCAGGCGGGCGCGGTCCGGCACGGCATCGCGCGGGCGCTCGCGCGCCTCGACGACAAGTTCCGGCTCCCCCTCAAGAAGGCCGGCTTGCTCACCCGCGACCCGCGGATGCGTGAGCGCAAGAAGTACGGCCAGCCGGGCGCGCGGCAAAAGTTCCAGTACTCGAAGCGGTAGTGCCGGAGCCGTCTGCCGTGGTGCGCGTCGCCGTCGCCGGAGCAAGCGGCTACATGGGAGCCGAGCTCCTCCGGCTGCTGCTCGTCCATCCCCGGGTGAGCGTGAGCGGGGTGACCTCCGACCGGCTGGCCGGCGAGCCGCTCGCGCGCGCGTACCCGCACCTGCGCGGCCTCTGCGACCTGCGCTTCCACGACCTCGACGCCGGGTGGCTCGCCGACGTCGCCGATGTCGTCTTCCTGGCGCTGCCGCACATGGAGTCGCAGAAGGCGGTGCCCGCGCTCCGGCGCCGCGGCGTGAAGGCGATCGACCTCTCGGCCGACTACCGCCTCCGCGACCCACAAGATTACGTGACCTGGTACAAGGCGCCGCACGTCGACGCCGCGGGCCTCGCCGAGGCGGTGTACGGGCTGCCCGAGCTGCACCGGAAGGCGATCGCCGGCGCGGCGCTCGTCGCGAACCCCGGCTGCTACCCGGCCGGCGCGATCCTCGCCACCGCGCCGCTCGTCAGGGCCGGCCTCGCGCGGCTCGACGGCATCGTCATCGACGGCAAGTCGGGCGTGACGGGCGCCGGCGCCCAGGGGCGCAAGGTGGACCCGATGTACCTCTACACCGAGGCCAACGAGAACGTGCAGGCGTACGGCCTGGCCTCGCATCGCCACACGCCGGAGATGGAGCAGGAGCTCGGCGCGCTCGCGGGCGCGGCGGTGCGGGTCGCGTTCACGCCGCACCTGCTCCCGCTCAACCGCGGCCTGTACACGACCGCGTCGGTGCCGCTCGCGGCGCCGGTCGCGACCGCGCGGCTGCTCGAGGTCTACCGGGAGTTCTACGCGGGCGAGCCGTTCGTGCGCGTGCTCGACGAGGGCGAGCGGCCGACGACGCGGGCCGTGGTCGGCTCGAACTACTGCGACGTGACCGTGGTCGCGGACCCGCGGACGGGCCGGGCGATCTGCGTGTCGGCGATCGACAACCTCGGCAAGGGCGGCTCGGCGAACGGCGTCCAGAACCTCAACATCCTCTGCGGGTGGCCGGAGCGGACGGGCCTCGACGCCCCGCCGGTGTACCCGTAAATGGCCGAGCTCGAGTGGCTTGACGGCGGCATCACGGCGGTCCCGGGGATCCTCGCCGGCGGCGTGGCCGCCGGGATCAAGCCGGGCGGCAAGAAGGACCTCGCCCTGGTCTACTCCTCGACGCCGGCGCGCGTGGCGGCCGTGTTCACGTCGAACCAGGTCAAGGGCGCGGCGGTGGTCGTCTCGATGGAGCATGCCCGGAGCGGCACCGCCCAGGCGATCCTCGCGTCGAGCGGATGCTCGAACGTCTGCACCGGTGAGCGCGGCCTCCGGGACGCCCGGGAGATGGCCAGGCTCGCGGGGGAGCTCCTGCGCGTCCCGGCCGCGCAGGTCCTGGTCGCGTCGACCGGCGTGATCGGCGTGCCGCTGCCGATGGACCGGATCCGCGCGGCGCTGCCGAAGCTGGTGAAGGCGCTCTCGCCCCAGGGCGGGCGGGCCGCCGCCGAGGCGATCCTGACGACCGACACGCGGACGAAGGAGGCGGCGCTGCGGGTCGAGCTCGGCGGCCGGCCGGTGACGATCGGCGGGATCGCCAAGGGCGTCGGGATGCTCGAGCCGCACCTGGCGACGATGTTCTGTTTCGTCGCGACCGACGCGGTTGTCGCGCGGGCGCCGCTCGCGGCCGTCACGCGCCGGGCGGTCGAGCGGACGCTCAACCGGATCACGGTCGACGCCGACCAGTCGACGAGCGACACGGTCGCGGTGCTGGCCAACGGCCTCGCGGAGAACCGGCCGCTCGCGGCGGGCGGATCCGGCCTGCGGCAGTTCGCCGCAGGACTCGAGGCGGTCATGGGCCGCCTCGCGCGGATGCTGGTGAGCGACGGCGAGGGCGCGACGAAGCTGGTGGCGATCACCGTGCGCGGCGCCGCGAGCCGCAAGGACGCGCTCGCGGCGGCGCGGAGCGTCGCGAACTCACCCCTCGTGAAGACGGCGATCAACGGGCAGGACCCCAACTGGGGCCGTATCATGATGGCGCTGGGCAAGTCGGCGGCGCGGGTGGAGCAGGACAAGGTCTCCATCGCGTTCGACGACGAGCGGCTCGTCGAGCGCGGGATGCTCCGCGAGGGCGCGCGGCTCGACCGCCTGCGCGAGATCATGGCGCGGCCGGAGTACGCGATCACGGTCGACCTGGGCCTCGGCCGCAGCGAGGAGCGCGTCTTGACCTGTGACCTGAGCGAGGAGTACGTCCGGATCAACGGCAAGTACACGACGTAACCACATCACGCACGCCGCGCGCCTCCCGGTCGGAGGTCGCGCGCGCCGCGGGCCGTGGCGGGGCCGGGTCCCCGCCGTCCGCGGCGTGTCCGATGCCGTAGCGCGGCGGGGGCAAACCGGAGGAGGAGACATGGCCGCGTTGACGATGAAAGAGTTGCTCGAGGCCGGGGTGCACTTCGGGCACCAGACGAAGCGCTGGAACCCGAAGATGCAGAAGTACATCTTCGGCGAGCGGAACGGCATCTACATCATCGACCTGCAGAAGACGCTCAAGAAGTTCCGCGAGGCGTACGCGTTCGTCCGCGACCTCGCGGCCGGCGGCGGCACGATGCTGTTCGTCGGCACGAAGAAGCAGGCGCAGGAGACCGTGTTCGAGGAGGCCACGCGCTGCGGGATGTTCTACGTCAACCAGCGCTGGCTCGGCGGCACGCTGACGAACTTCGCAACGATCCGGAAGTCGATCGCGCGGCTGAAGAAGCTCGAGGAGATGAAGGAGAACGGCGAGTTCGAGCGGGTGCCGAAGAAGGAGGCGCTCGAGCTGGACCGCGAGCGGGAGAAGCTCGAGAAGGCCCTCATCGGCATCAAGGCGATGGAGCAGCTCCCCGCGTCGGTCTTCATCATCGACCCCCGCAAGGAGAAGATCGCCGTGGCCGAGGCGCAGCGCCTGGGCATCCCGATCGTGGCGATCGTGGACACCAACTGCGACCCCACCGGGATCGACTATCCGATCCCGGGGAACGACGACGCGATCCGCGCCGTCCGGCTGATCACGGGGCGCATGGCCGACGCGATCAGCGAGGGCCGGGGCACGCTCGCCAAGGAGGAGGCCGAGACGGCGCCGGAGGCCCAGGCGGAGCCGGTCGAGGCGGCGGCCGCCGAGGTGGAGGGCTGACGATGGCGTCGAGCGCACAGCTGGTGAAGGAGCTCCGCGAGCGCACGGGCGCGGGAGTGATGGATTGCAAGGAGGCGCTCGCGGACGCGAAGGGCGATCTGGACGGCGCTGTCGAGTACCTCCGCAAGAAGGGGATGGCGCAGGCCGCCCGGCGGGCCCACCGCGAGGCGCGCGAGGGCGCCGTGGGCGCGTACGTCCACGCGGGCGCCAGGCTCGGCGTCCTGGTGGAGGTCAACTGCGAGACCGACTTCGTGGCGAAGACCGACGCCTTCCAGGAGCTGGTCCGGGACCTCGGCATGCAGATCGCGGCGGCCAACCCTGCGTACGTCGCGCGCGAGGAGATCCCGCCGGAGCTGGTCGAGAAGGAGCGGGAGATCTACCGAGGCCAGCTCGCCGACCAGAAGAAGCCGCCCCAGGTGATCGACCGGATCATCGAGGGCAAGCTCGAGAAGTTCTACGGCGAGCAGTGCCTGCTCGAGCAGCCGTTCATCAAGGACGCTTCCGGCAAGACCCGGGTGAAGGACCTGGTCGATGGCGTGAACGCGAAGACCGGCGAGCGAATCCTCGTCAGGCGCTTCGTCCGCTTCCAGGTCGGCGAGGGCGGGTGAGCATGGCGGCGGATGCCGCGGGGGCCCGCCCGGCGTACCGCCGCGTCGTCCTGAAGCTCTCCGGTGAGGCGCTCGCCGGGGACCAGGGCTACGGCATCGATCCGGCCGTGCTCGATCGGGTCGCGGTCGAGGTCCGTGACGTCATCGCGCTCGGCGTGCAGCTCGCGATCGTCATGGGGGGCGGCAACATCTTCCGGGGCGTGGCGGCAAGCACGGGCGGGATGGACCGGGCGACGGCCGACTACATGGGCATGCTCGCGACCGTCATCAACGCGCTCGCGCTGCAGGACGCGCTCGAGAAGGCGGGGCTGCAGACGCGCGTGCTCTCGGCGATCGAGATGCGCGCGGTGGCCGAGCCGTACATCCGGCGGCGGGCGATGCGGCACCTCGAGAAGGGGCGGGTGGTGATCTTCGCCGCCGGCACCGGCAACCCGTTCTTCACGACCGACACGGCCGGGGCGCTGCGCGCCGTCGAGATCGGAGCCGATGCGATCATGAAGGCCACGAAGGTGGACGGCATCTACTCGGCCGACCCCAAGCGGGACCCGCACGCCGAGCGGCTCGCGCGCGTGACCTACATCGACGTCCTGAACCGCGGACTCGCAGTGATGGACTCGGCCGCGATCTCCCTGTGCATGGACAACAAGCTGCCGATCATCGTCTTCGATCTGACGCGGTCCGGGAACATCAAGCGGATCGTGCTCGGCGAGCCGGTGGGCTCGATCGTGTCGCCGGGAGGGTAACGGCATGCAGGCGCTGCTGAAGGATCTCGAGTCTCGGATGTCGGCGGCGATCGAGGCGCTCGCGCGCGAGTTCGCGAGCGTGCGGACGGGCCGTGCCTCGGCCGCGCTGCTGGACGTCCTCCGCGTCGACTACTACGGTACCCCCACGCCGATCAACCAGATGGCGTCGATCTCGACGCCGGACGCGCGCACGCTGGTGATCCAGCCCTGGGAGGCCTCGCAGCTCAAGGCGGTGGAGAAGGCGATCATCGCCTCGGACCTGGGCGTGACGCCCATGAACGACGGGAAGATCCTCCGCCTCACGATGCCGAGCCCGACCGAGGAGCGACGCAAGCAGCTCGTCAAGACGATCCACAAGATGGCCGAGGAGTCGCGGGTGGCGGTGCGCAACGTCCGCCGCGAGGCGAACGACCGGCTCCGCGCCATGGCGAAGGACAAGAAGGTCTCCGAGGACGAGGAGCGGCGCGGGCACGACCAGATCCAGAAGGTCACGGACAGGCACGTCGCCAGGGTCGACGAGCTCCTGAAGAAGAAGGAGCAGGAGATCTTGTCGTTTTGACGATCCGTGAGATGAGCGTCGCATGGCCGTGAGGGGGACGCGCGCGCCGGTGGGCGAGCCGCTCGCCGAGATGCGCGAGGCGGAGCTGCTCGCGCTCGTGCGCGCTCAGCCGCTGCCCCGCCACGTCGCCGTCATCATGGACGGCAACGGCCGCTGGGCGACCCAGCGTGGGCTCCCGCGCGTCGCCGGGCACCGGGCGGGGGTCAAGGCCGCGCGCGCCATCGTGCGCGCCGCCGACGCGCTGGGCCTCGGCTACGTGACGCTCTACGCGTTCTCGACCGAGAACTGGAGCCGGCCGGAGAACGAGGTCTCCATGCTGATGCGCCTCCTCGAGCGCGCCGTGCGCTCGGAGCTCCCGGAGCTCATGGCCCGCAACGTGCGGCTCCGGCTGCTCGGCCGCACCAACGGGGTGCCGGCGGGCGTGCGCCGGGGTATCGAGCGCGTCGCGCACGAGACGCGGCACAACACCGGCCTCACGCTCCTGATGGCCTTCAACTACGGCGGGCGTGACGAGCTGGTGGACGCGTTCCGGACGCTCGCCGCGCGCGTGCGCGCCGGCGAGGTCGCGCCCGAGGCGATCACCGAGGCGCACGTCAGCCAGGCCCTCTACGCGGCCGACGTGCCGGATCCCGACCTGCTGATCCGGACGAGCGGCGAGATGCGCGTGTCGAACTTCCTGCTGTGGCAGATCGCGTACACGGAGTTCCTCGTGACCCCGAAGCTGTGGCCGGACTTCAGCGCCGCCGACCTCTACCGCGCCGTCGCCGAGTTCCAGGGGCGCACGCGCCGCTTCGGTGGCGTGTGAGCGCCGGTGGGGGCGTGACGTGGGCGGCCTGAGCGTGGCGGCGCTGCGGGACGACACCGTGCCGGCCTCCGGGGTCTGGACCCGCGCGCTCACCGCGGCCGTCTCGGTCCCGGCGTTCGTCTGGGTCGTCACGCGCGCGCCGTGGTGGGTCTTCGACGCGCTGATCCTCGGGCTCGCCGGCGCGGCGTCCTGGGAGCTCGGGCGGATCTTCGAGCGCGCCGGACGGCCGACGCACCGCTGGCTCGGCGTCGTCACCGCCGTTGCCGTAACCGCCGCGTTCCGCGCCCCGGGCGGGCCGGTCCCCGCGCTGGCGGTCGCGATCCTCGTCGTGCTGAGCGTGCCGATCTGGAAGGGGGCGACGCCGTCGGCGGAGCCGGCGACGATCGGGCTCCTGGGCCTCACGTACGTGAGCTGGCTCCTCGGGCACGGGCTCTTGCTGCGCCAGCTCCCGGACGGCCCGGCGCTGGTCCTGTTCCTCGTCGGCGTGACGTGGATCGGCGAGTCGGCGGCCTACCTCGTCGGCTCGGCGCTCGGCCGGCACCGGCTCGCGCCGGTGATCAGCCCGCGCAAGACGGTCGAGGGGGCGGTGGCGCAGCTCCTGACCTCGGTCGTCGCCTCGCTCGCCCTCGCGCCATGGCTCCTCCCCGAGTGGCCGCCCGCCGCGGCGCTCGGCGCCGGGGCCCTCCTCGGCCTGGTCGGGCAGGTCGGCGACCTCGCGGAGTCGGCGATCAAGCGCAGCGTCGGCGCCAAGGACACGGGGAGCTTGATCCCGGGCCACGGCGGCGCGCTCGACCGGCTGGACAGCCTGCTCTTCAACGCGCCGGCGCTCTTCTACTTCGCGACCTGGACGGGGCTCGCCCGGTGAAGCGCGTCACGCTGCTCGGCGCCACCGGCTCGATCGGGCTGCGCACCCTGGAGCTCGTGTCGAGCTTCCCCGAGGAGTTCGCCGTCGCGGGCCTGGCCGCCCGGGGCTCCAACGTGGAGCTGCTCGTCGACCTGTGCCGGAAGTACTCGCCGCGCGCCGTCGCGCTGCTCGACCCGGCGGCCGTCGACCGGCTCGCCGCCGCGCTGCCCGCCCCGCGGCCCGAGCTGCTCGCCGGTCCCGACGGCCTCGTGGCCCTCGCGGGCGACGCCGACGCCGACGTCGTCGTCTCCGCGCTCGTGGGGGGCGCCGGGCTCCTGCCCACGATGGCCGCGATCCGCGCCGGGCGCAGCGTGGCCCTCGCCAACAAGGAGACCCTGGTGATGGCCGGCCGCCTCATGACGGCCGCGGCCCGCGCGCGGGGGGTCAGGCTGCTCCCGGTCGACTCGGAGCACAGCGCCGTCTTCCAGTGCCTGCAAGGCCACAACCGCGGTGACGTGCATCGGATCCTCCTGACGGCGTCGGGCGGGCCGTTCCGCGAGACACCGAAGGCGCGGCTCGGCGGCGTGAGCGTCGAGGACGCCCTGCAGCACCCGACGTGGAAGATGGGCGCGAAGATCACGATCGACTCGGCCACGCTGATGAACAAGGGGCTC
>MGBU01000030.1 GCA_001790205.1 Candidatus Rokubacteria bacterium GWA2_73_35
TCGACGGCGAGCCGCGCTCGGCCACGGTGAAGGCGGAGACCGACCTGCGCCTGCTCGTGATCAACCGCCGCCACTTCTGGGAGCTCCTGCGGGAGGTCCCGGAGCTCACGCAGCGGATGCTCATGACGCTCTCGCGGCGCGTGCGCGAGCTCGAGAAGGCGCTGAACGCCTGACCCGACGCGTGCCTCGGGGGGGCGTGAAGGCACCGGGCACCCGGGATCCCGTTGGGGGGTGTCGGGGGGAGCGGCGGTCGCTCCCCCCGACGTCGAATCAGGCGGTCCGTAAGACGTGCTGCGTCACGCGGTGGATGTCCTCGGGCGTGAGCGGCTTGGTCACCGTCGGCGCGCCGGCCCGCGTGAGGAAGCGGGTGCTCTCCGGCGTGAGCGTGTCGCCCGTCACGAAGACGATCCGCGGGAGCAGCTCGGGGCGACGGCGCGCGATCTCGCGGTAGAAGCCGGCACCGTCCAGCTTCGGCATCCGGAGGTCGCAGAGGACGACGTCGTACACGGCGCGGTCGAGCCGGCCGAGGGCCTCGAACCCATCGGCCGCCGTCTCCACCTGGTGGCCGTCCCCGGCGAGCATGTCCGCGAGCATGCGCGCGATCTCGGGCTCGTCGTCCACGACGAGGACCCTGCGGCCACGGATCGGGGCCGCCGTCTCCGCGGGGGCCGGCTCGGGCGCGGGGAGGTCCGCCGCCTCGACGGGGAGCTCGATCCTGAACACCGCCCCCTGGCCGCTTGCACTCTCGAGCGTGATGTGGCCGTGGTGCTCCTCCACCACGCCCTTGCAGAGCGCGAGCCCGAGCCCGGTGCCCTCGCCGGGCGGCTTGGTCGTGAAGAAGGGCTCGAAGAGCCGCGTCCGGTGCTCGTCGGCGACGCCGAGGCCGGTGTCGGCGACTTCGAGCGCGACCCGCCTCGGCGCCGCGGCCCGCGTCCGGAGCGTGAGGCGGCGCGGACCGGCCGCCTCCCGCATCGCGTGGTGGGCGTTCGAGATCAGGTTGACCACGACCTGGTGGAGCTGGTGCGGATCCGCCCAGAGCGTCGGCAGGTCGTCCGCCAGGTCGAGGACCACCGCGACGTCGCCCACGCGGAGCTGGTAGGCGACGAGCTCGACGGCCTCGCGGACGATCTGGTTCAGCGACACCCGCTGCCGCTCGAGTGGCCGGTGGCGGGCCAGCGCGAGGAAGTTCTTCACGATCCGGGCGCACCGCTCCGCGGCCTGGGCGATCTTGCCCGCCCGCTCCGCGACGGACGGGTCGGCGGTGCTGCGGAGGATCGCCGCGTGGCCGATGACGACCGAGAGGGGATTGTTCAGCTCGTGGGCGACCCCCGCCAGGAGCTGACCCATCGCCGCGAGCTTCTCGCTCTGGTAGATGGTCTCGCGCTGCCGCGCGAGCTCGGCCGCCGCCCGCCGGCGCTCGCTCACGTCGCGAACCACGCCGAGGCGGCCGACCTCGCGGCCGTCGCGCACGATCGGCGTGTCGTGCGCCTCGACCCAGACCTGCGTGCCGTCCTTGCGGACCAGCTCGGCCTCGAAGAACGGTGTCACCGCCTCGCCCGCCCGGGTCGCGGCGAGGCGGGCCTCGGCCCGCGCGAGGCTCTCGGGCGTGAGCAGCGAGAGGACGCTGCGGCCGGCGAGCTCCGCCTCCGAGTAACCGGAGAGCTCCTCCGCGCGGCGGTTGGCGAACACCACGCGTCCCTCCGTGTCGACCAGGAACACGCCGTCCATGATGCTCTCGGTGATGAGCCGGTGCCGCGCCTCCGACTCGCGAAGCGTGCGCGTGAGCCGCCGCCGCTCGATCGCCTTGGCGAGGATGGCGAGCAGGTGGTCCATCCGGAACGGCTTGACGAGGTAGGCGTAGGCCGCGCCGTCGATCGCCTCGATCGCGGTCGGGAGCGAGGCGTAGCCGGTGACGAGCACGACCTCGAGCTCGGGGGCCTGGGCGCGGAACGCGCGGAGCAGGTCGAGCCCGGAGACGTCGGGGAGCTTGACGTCGACCACCGCCGCCTCGAACTCCCGCTCGCGGAGGCGCTCCAGGCCCTCCGCGCCGGTCGCCGCGGCCTCCACGGCGTAGCCCGTGGCCTGGAGCACGTCCCGGATGGACTCGCGGCTGCCGGCCTCGTCGTCGACGACCAGGACGATCCCGCGATCGCTCATGCCGCGTCCGCCCCGGGCGCCGCCACGCTCAGCCCTCGGTGCCCGCCGCCGGCAGGCGGACGGTGAAGCGGCTGCCGCGTCCCGGCTCGCTCCACGCCTCGATCGTGCCGCCGTTGGCCTCCGCGAGCCGCCTGGCCACGGCGAGCCCGAGGCCGATGCCCCGAGCCTTCGTCGTGAAGAGCGGCTGGAAGAGCCTCGGCAGGTGCTCGGGCGCGACCCCGGCCCCGGTGTCGGTGACGCTGATCGCGGCGCGTCCGCCGTCGCGCGCGACCGCGATCGTGAGCGTCCCGCCGTCGGGCATCGCCTGGACGGCGTTCGTGACGAGGTTGCCGAGGACCTGGTGGATCTGCGCCGGGTCGACGGCCGCGCACGGGGCGTCCGGCGCCTCGCGGACGACGACCTCGACGCCCGCGGGCGGCGGCGTCCGCTCGAGCACCTCGCGCGCGACCGCCGCGAGATCGGTGGGCGTGACCTCCGGCGACCGGACCCGGGCGAAGTCGAGGAGGTCGGACACGATGCGGTTCGCGGCGGTGACCTCCCGGTCGACCATCGCGAGGTGCTTGCGGACCCGGTCGTCGTCGCTCGGCACGACCATCCGGAGGTAGTAGACCGAGTTCCTGATCACGCCGAGCGGGTTGCGCAGCTCGTGCGCCACGCCCCCCGCGATCTGGCCGAGGACGGCGAGGCGCTCCGTGCGGGCCAGCGCCTCGTGGGCGCGCTCGAGCTCGGCGGTCTTGGCCTCGAGCGCCCTGAGGCCGGCGAGCGTGCGGCGGCGGTTCCCGAGGGCGATGAGCGCGAGCGCGCCGAGGGCTGTGACGAGGCTCAGCGCCACGCCCCCGACGACGAACGCCACGAAGCGGTGGACGAGGGCCGTCCAACTCGCGAGCACGAGGAGCAGCGCCACGAGGACGGCGCCGAGAGCCCAGAGCGTGGCGCGATCGGGGGTCCTCACCATCGACGGGCCACCGGCGCGAGCAGGCGCTCGAGCTCCCGCTCGATGGCCTGGAGCGAGAGGGGCTTCGTCAGGCAGGCGTCGGCACCGGCGGCCAGGAGCGCCGCGACCGCGTCGGGGAAGCCGCTGATCCCGAGGATCTTGAGCTCGCGCGTCGCGGGGTTGCGCTTGAGGCGCCGGCAGACCTCGACGCCGTCGAGCAGCGGCATCAGCACGTCGAGGATGAGCAGGGCGGGCTTGAACGCGCCCACCTTGATGAGCGCCTCGTAGCCGTCCGTGGCGGTCTCGACCTTGAAGCCGAGCGGGTGCTCGACGAGCAGCGCCGTCAGGAACCCGACGACGTCGGGCTCGTCGTCCACGACCAGCACCGGGATCGAGGCGGGCGCCGCGGCGGGATAGGGCGGCATGCCGTGCTCACGCAGGAACCGCTTGAACTCGTCGACCGGGATGCGGGCGTGTCCCCCCACGGTCTTGAAACCGGCGAGCCGCCCGGCGCGGATCCACCGCTTGAGCGCCGCCGAGGAGACCTGGCAGTGGCGGGCCGCCGCGCCCGTCGTAAGGAAGGCCTCGGCCGAATTTTCGGAATTGTCCGGTTTTTTCACTTCTCGCCACGCCCTTTATAGTGCGCGGCGCACCCGAAAGTCAAGAAAGGGGCGCCGGTTGCGCGGGGCGGGGGTTTCTGCTACCGTTCCGCCGTTGCTCGCGCCCGGGATGCCCGCGAGGGCCCAGGGAAGGCGGTCAGAAGCCGCCGCGACCCCGTCACTGTAATCGGGGACGAAACCCGCCGATGCCACTGGCCGCGAGGCCGGGAAGGCGCGGGGAGTAGGACGATCCGAGAGCCAGGAGACCTGCCCGGGCGCGCACCACAGAGACCGGTCTTCGAGGGAGGATCCGGGTCGATGGCCTCATCGCTCCTCATCCTGGGCGGGGCGCGCAGCGGCAAGAGCCGCTTCGCCGTCGCCGATCCCGCGCTCGCGGGGCGGGTCGCGTTCGTCGCGACCGCCGAGCCGCGCGACGCGGAGATGGCGCGCCGGATCGCGCGCCACCGCGCGGAGCGCCCGCGCGAGTGGGCCACCGTCGAGGCGCCGCTCGAGCTGGTCGCGCGCCTCGGCGAGGTGGAGCGCACGCACGACGCGGTCGTCGTGGACTGCCTCACGCTCTGGGTCGGCAACCGTCTGCTGCGGGGTGACGACGACGCCCAGGTGCTCGCGGAGGCCGACCGTCTCGCGGCGCTCGTGCGGCGCGCCGGGTGCCGCCTGACGCTCGTCTCGAACGAGGTCGGCGCCGGCGTGCATCCGGAGACCGCGCTGGGCCTGCGCTTCCGCGACCTGCTCGGCTGCGTCAACCAGCGCGTCGCGGACGCCTGCGAGCGTGTCGTGCTCATGGTCGCGGGGCTCCCGCTGGTGCTCAAGGCGCCCGGCTGGCGCCGTGGAGTCGCCGATGACGGCGCTGTCCAGGCTCCTTAGCGCGGTCGCGCCGCCGCCCGCGGAGGGCGTCGAGGCGGCCCAGCGCCACCTGGACGGCCTGACGAAGCCGCCGGGCAGCCTCGGGCGGCTCGAGGAGCTGGCCCTGCGCCTGGCCGGGCTCGCCGGCGGCGCGCCCTCGGTCGAGCGGCCCGTGATCTTCACGTTCGCCGCCGACCACGGCGTCGTGGCCGAGGGGGTGAGCGCCTATCCGCAGGTCGTGACCGCGCAGATGGTCGAGAACTTCCTGCGCGGCGGCGCCGCGGTCAACGTCCTCGCCAGGCAGGCCGGCGCCCGCGTCGTCGTCGCCGACTTCGGCGTCGCGAGCCCGCTCGGGGAGGCACCCGGGCTGGTCTCCTGCCCGGTCGGTCCCGGCACCCGCAACATGGCGCGGGGGCCCGCGATGACGCGCGCGCAGGCGGAGGAGGCCCTGCTCGCGGGCGCGAGGCTCGCGACGGAGGCGCTCAGCGCCGGGGCCGACCTGCTCGGCACAGGCGAGATGGGCATCGGGAACACGACGGCCGCGAGCGCGATCACCACTGCGCTGACCGGCGCCGCGCCCGAGCGCGTCACCGGGCGCGGCACGGGCGTGGACGACGCCACGCTCGCGCGCAAGCTCGCGGTCGTGCGCCGGGCCCTCGCGGTCAACGCGCCCGATCCGCGCGACGGGCTCGACGTGCTCGCGAAGGTCGGCGGCTTCGAGATCGCCGGCCTCGTCGGCGTGATCCTCGCCGCTTCGGCGCGCCGGGTGCCGGTGGCGCTCGACGGGTTCATCGCCGGCGCGGCCGCGCTCGTCGCCGTGGCGCTGGCGCCCGACGCGCGGCACGCGCTCTTCGCCGCGCACCGCTCGGCCGAGCCCGGGCATGCGCTGGCCCTCGAGCACCTGGGGCTCGTGCCCTACCTCGAGCTCGGCATGCGCCTCGGCGAGGGCACGGGCGCCGCGCTGTTCGTGCACCTGGCGCGCGCGGCCGCGCGGATCTTCCGCGAGATGGCCACGTTCAAGTCCGCGGGCGTGAGCGGGCGGACCTGACGTGACGACGGCTCTCGCGCTCGCGGCGCTCCTCGTCCTCGCCGCGCCCGCGCAGGCGCTGACGCTCGTCGACATGCGCGGGCGCGAGGTCACGCTCGCCGGGCCGCCGGCGCGCATCGTCTCGCTGGTCCCGAGCGTGACCGAGATCGTCTTCGCGCTCGGCGCCGAGGACCGGCTGGTCGGCGTGACCGACTTCGACGACTACCCGCCGGGGGCGCGGCGCAAGCCCCGGGTGGGCGGCATGCTCGCGCCGAGCCTCGAGGTGATCGCGTCGCTCAGGCCGGACCTGGTCGTCGCGACGACCGAGGGCAACCGCGAGGAGACCGTCGCCCAGCTCCGGCGCCTCGGCATCCCCGTCTACCTCGTCGCGGCGCCGGGCCTGGCTGACGTGTGGGACGTGATCGCGCGGCTCGGCGTCCTCACCGGGCGCGAGGCGGCCGCCGGACCGCTCGTGGCCGGCCTCCGCGCGCGCGTGCGCGCCGTGGAGCAGGCGGTCGCGGGCGCCCCGCGGCCGCGCGTCCTCTACGTCCTCTGGCCCGAGCCCTTGATCGTGCCGGGGCGCGAGGCGCTCGTCACGGAGCTGATCGCGCGGGCCGGTGGGCGCTCGATCACGGCGGAGGCGGGCGACGCCTATCCGCGCTTCGCCCTCGAGGCGGCGGTGGCGCGGGCGCCCGAGGTGATCCTGCTCGCGAACCACAGCGCGAGCGCGGGTCCGATCGACCGCGCGCGCTGGCGCGGCCTCGAGAGCCTGCCCGCGATCCGCGCCGGCCGGCTCCACGGGGTCGACGGCGACCTGCTGCACCGCTATGGCCCGCGCGTCGTGGACGGCCTCGAGGCGATCGCGCGCGCGATCCACCCGGAGGCCTTCCCCTGAGCCCCCGCCGGCACCTCGCCGCGGTCCTCGGCGCCCTGGCGCTCGTCCTGCTGGCGGTCGCCGCGCTCGCGCTCTTCCTCGGCAGCGCCGCGATCTCGCCCCGTGCCGTCCTCGCCGCGCTCGCGGGGCGCGCCGGGGCGCAATCGATCGAGGGTGTCGTGACGCTCTCGATCCGGCTGCCGCGGATCGCCGCCGCCGCGCTCGCCGGCGGCGCGCTGGCCGTGGCCGGCGTGGCCTTCCAGGCGCTCACCCGCAACCCGCTCGCGGAGCCGTCGGTGCTCGGCGTCTCCGGCGGCGCCGCGTTCGGGGTGGTAATCGGCCAGAGCCTGGGGCTCGGCCTGGGCCTCCTCGGCGCGGCGGGGCTGACCGCGCTCGCCTTCGCGGGGGCCGTGGTCGCGGCCGCCGCCGTCTATCTGATCGCCGGCGCCGGGCGCCTGTCGGTGCAGACGCTGCTGCTGGCGGGCGTCATCGTCGGGCTCTTCTTCGCCTCGGCGATCACCCTGGTGATCTCCGTCGTGGACGTGAACCGGCTTGGCGGCGTCATCTACTGGCTCCTGGGCAACCTCGGGACGCTCCCGCCGGCCTCGCTCGGGCTCTTCGCGCTCTGCGCGGCGGCGGGGCTGTGGCTGGTCCTGGCGCGCGCGCGGGAGCTGAACCTCCTGGCCCTCGGCGAGGAGGCGGCGCAGCAGCTCGGCGTCGACGCCGAGCGGCTCAAGCTCCGGATCTTCGCCGGCGCGGCGCTGCTCACCGCGAGCGTCGTCGCCTTCGCCGGCCCGATCGGCTTCGTCGGGCTCATCGTGCCGCACGCGCTCCGCATGCTGCTCGGCCCCGACAACCGCCGGCTCGTGCCCGCCGCGTTCGTCGGCGGCGCGATCTTCCTGCTCGCCGCCGACACCGTGGCGCGCAGCATCGTGGCGCCCGCCGAGCTGTCGGTCGGCGTGATCACCGCGTTCTGCGGCGCGCCGTTCTTCGTGTGGCTCCTGCGCACGCGCTACCGGGCGCTCCTGTGATCGTCGAGGCGCGCGGGGTCGGCTTCGCGTATCCACCGTCGCGGCCGCGGCGCGCGAGCCCGTTCCGGCTCGCCGACCTCACGTTCGGCGTGGCGCCGGGCGAGATCCTCGGGGTGATCGGCCCCAACAGCGCGGGCAAGACGACCCTGATCCGGCTGCTCACGCGCGTGCTCGAGCCGGCCGCCGGCGAGATCCTGCTCGAGGGCCGGCCGCTCGGGCGCCTGGACCGCGCGGAGGTGGCGCGGCGGGTGGCCGTCGTGCCCCAGGGCCTGCCGCCCCAGTTCCCGTTCAGCGTCGAGGAGCTGGTCCTGATGGGCCGCTTCCCGCACGCGCCCGCGCGCTACTTCGAGGACGCCGCCGACCGGCGGATCGCGCGCGGCGCGATGGAGGCGACCGGCGTCGCCGAGCTGGCGGCGCTGCCGCTCGACGGCCTCGGCGGCGGTGAGCGGCAGCGCGCGGTCCTGGCGCGGGCGCTCGCCCAGGAGCCGCGGCTCCTCGTGCTCGACGAGCCGACCGCGCACCTCGACCTGCGCCACCAGGCCGAGGCGGCGGCGCTGCTGCGGCGCCTGAACCGCGAGCGGGGCGTCTCGATCCTGCTCGTGTCGCACGACCTGAACCTCGCCGGCGAGGTGTGCGACCGGCTCCTGCTCCTCGCTGCGGGCCGGCCCGTGCGGATCGGCCCGCCCGAGGACGTGCTGGACGCTGCGCTGCTCGAGGCCGTGTACGGCTGCGAGGTGCACGTCGACAAGAGCGCGGCGAGCCGCCGGCCGGTCGTGCAGGTCGTGTGGCCCGACGCGCGGAGGAGGTGAGAGGGGACCGTCTCGACGTCGAGGACGTGCCCGGGACCCAGGGAAGCCGGTGAGGCCGCCCCGCGTGGCGGCCGAGGCCGGCACGGTCCCGCCACTGTGAGTGGGGAGGGGGCTCCCACGCGACGGCCACTGTGCGCCCGAGCGCGGATGGGAAGGCCGGGAGCCCGCGACGATCCACGAGTCAGGAGATCTGGCCCGGGCTGTGGCTCTCATCCTTTCGCGGAAAAAGGAGTCGGGCGATGATTCGGATCGCACGGGTGCTGCTGCTGCTGCTGCTGCTGCTCGCGATGCCGGGCGGAGCGGGACTCGCCGCCGCCCAGGAGACGAAGAGGCTCGAGCCCGTGGTCGTGACCGCGACCAAGACCGAGACGCCCGCCGGGGAGCTCGGCGCGAGCGTGAGCGTGGTGACCGAGGACGAGCTGCGCGCCTACCAGTACGCGACGGTGGAGGAGGCGCTCCGCCGCGTGCCGGGCGTGGAGGTCCGCCGCTCCGGGAGCCTCGGCAAGACGTCGTCGATCACGATCCGCGGCGCGAACGCCAACCAGGTCCAGGTCCTGGTGGACGGCGTCCGCGTCAAGTCGACGACGACGGGCCAGGCGGAGCTGGCCGACATCTCGCCCGACCTCATCGAGCGCATCGAGGTGATCCGCGGGCCGCAGTCCACGCTCTACGGCGCCGACGCGATCGGGGGCGTGATCAACATCATCACGAAGAAGGGGCGGGGGCCCTTCGCGGCGAGCGTGGAGCAGCAGGCGGGCAGCTACGACACGTACGCCTCGCGCGCGACGCTCGGCGGGAGCTGGCGGCTCCTCGACTACTCGCTCGCCGGCTCGCGCCTGGAGAGCAACGGGCAGTTCAGGAACGACGACTCCACGCAGGAGGCGCTGAACGGCCGGCTCGGCCTCGCGCTCCCGCTGGACAGCCGGCTCGACTTCACGCTGCGCTGGAACCGGAGCGAGACGGGCCTGCCCGTGAAGTTCCTCTCGACGAACTTCGGACCGCTGCCGATCGTCCCGGTCATCGACGTCAACAACCGCCAGTCGAGCGAGACGTCGGTGCTCGGCCTCTCGGGGCGCACGCGGCCGGTCCCGTGGTGGGAGAGCGAGGTCCGGCTCGGGCGGTACGAGAACCTCCTGTGGTTCATCGACCTCCCCGACCCGGCCGACAGCTGCCCCTTCGGCGCGCCCTGCGAGTTCCCGTCCCGGATCCGCGTCGAGCGCCGGGAGGCGGAGTGGCTGAACCATCTCCACGTGGGGACGTGGTCCACGTCCTCGGTCGGGCTGGAGTACCGGCACGAGGAGGGCGACAACCGGAGCAGCACGCCCTTCGCCGCCCGGGGCTGGACGCGGTCGGCGTTCTTCCAGCAGCAGTTCCGGGTCCTCGACCGCCTGTTCATGTCGGCGGGGGTCCGCGTCGAGGACAACAGCATCTTCGGCACGTCCACCACGGAGCGCGGCTCGCTCGCGTACGTCGTCAAGGCGTGGGGGACCCGGCTCCGGGGCGGCGCGGGCTCGGGCTTCCGCGCGCCGACCTTCAACGAGCAGTTCTTCCCCGGCTTCTCCGACCCGACGCTCAAGCCCGAGGAGAGCTTCTCCTGGGAGGCCGGCGTGGACCAGAAGCTCTGGGAGAACCGCCTCCGCCTCGGCCTCACGTACTTCCAGACCAGCTACGAGAACCTGATCGCGCTCGTCACCACGGCGACGTTCCCGTTCGTCCGGGGCGTGAACGCCGGGCGCTCGCGCGCGGCGGGCATCGAGTGGAGCGTCGAGGCGGATCTGCTCGACACGCTCACCGCCTCGGTCAACTACACCTACACGGACACCGAGACGCTCGCGACCGACCGGCCGTTCCCGCGCGAGCCGCGCCACCGCTGGAACGTGGCCCTCACGTGGGAGCCCGTGCGCACGCTCCGGCTCTTCGCCCAGGTGCACGCGGTCACCCGCCAGTTCGAGAGCCGCGCCGCCGGCTACAACCGCGGCCACACGCGCGTGGACATCGGCGGCTCCTGGCGGCTCCTCGAGCGCTGGCGCGGCGTGCAGTCGCTCGACCTCACCGCGCGCGTGCAGAACCTCCTCGACGAGGGCTACGCCGAGGTGCGCGGCTTCCCGGCCCTCGGGATCAACGGACTCGTCGGCCTCCGGGCGGCCTTCTGAGGGCGGCGTGAGCGGGCGCGCGCGCGGCATCGACGGGGTCGAGGTGACGGTGGACCGCGAGGCGGTCGTCGTCACGGCGCGCGCGCCGCTCACGGTCGTCTCCTCGGCGCTCGTCGGCGGCGGGCTCGGGCGCGCCCGCGCGATCGTGAACCTCCACGTGCGGAAGGACGTCGCCCCCGCCGAGGCGGCGGCGCTGCTGCCCGGGTTCGTCGCGCGGCGCGGCCTGCCCGGGCCCTGGGTGGGCCTGCTCACCTCGGCGTGGACCGAGAAGGCCGAGCTGGCCCGCGCGTCCGGCGAGGGGCTCGAGGCGTTCGCGGTCGTCACCGTCGGCCTCGGGAACCGCGTCGCGGCGGGCGCCACGCCCGCCGCCGCGTGGGCGCCGTCCACCATCAACACGATCGTCGTCGTGGACGCCGCGGCCGAGCCCGCCGCGCTCGTCAACGCGGTCATCACCGCGACCGAGGTCAAGGGGCTCGTCCTTCACGCCGCGGGCGTGCGCTGCGCGGACGGCGGGCCGGCGAGCGGCACCTCGACGGACGCCGTCGTCGTGGCCGCCACGGGGCGCGGCGCCGGCGCGCGCTTCGGCGGGCCCGTGAGCGCGCTCGGCTGGGTCGTCGCGCGCGCGACGCGCGAGGCGCTCGCGGCGGGCGTCCGGCGCTGGCTCGAGGCGCACCCGTGAGCCGGCGCGGCCTCGCCTCGCTCGGCGCGTCGCTCGCCGCGCACGGCGCCGGGCTCGCGCTCGTCTTCCTCCTCGTCCAGGGCGAGTCGCTGCCCGCCCTCCTCTTCGTGGATCTCACGCGTGAGCCCGGGCCCGGGGGCGCCGCGGCGTCGGCGCCCAGCGGGGGCGCCCCGGCCTCGGCGCAACCCGGCGCCGTCGGCCCGCGCGCTCCCGCCGGCCGCCGTGGCCCCGGGCCGCCCACGACTCCGCCGGCGCCGCGCGCGACGCCGCGCGCCGCCCCGCCCGCGCCCGCGGCTCCGGCCCTGGTGGCGCCGGCGGAGCCCTCGCCGGCGGCGGCGAGCGCTGCGGCGACGGCGCCCGCCGCCGCGAGCGCGGCGGCCCCCATCGCGGCGATCGCGGCCGCGCCGGGAGCCAGCTTGGCCGTGGCTCCGCCGCGCCCGGCCGGCGAGGGGGCGCCCGCGAGGGCAGGGAACGTCGGCGCCGGCGGCCGCGGGGGTGCGGCCTTCGACGCCCCGCCCGGCGTCGGGCTCGGCCTCGGGCCATCCGCGATGGCCGGCTCCGGTAGCGGCCTTGGCGCCGGACGCGCCGGCGCCGGCGGCAGCGGACGGGGGACGCTGGCGGCGGCGCTCCCCGCGCCGGCCAGCCCCGCCACCGAGTACGGCGGTTACCTCGCCGAGGTCAGGAGGCGAATCCAGGAGGCGCTCCGCTACCCGCTCGCCGCCCGGCGGCGCGGGCTCGCTGGCACAGTGCAGCTCGAGATCCTGATCCGGGCGGACGGCGAGATCGGCGGCGTCGCGCTCGCGGGCTCGTCCTCGCACCGGTTGCTCGACGACGCGGCCCTCGAGGCCGTGCGGGGCCTCGGGCCGGTGCCCTTCCCCGCCGGCGTGGCGCCACGGCCGCTCAGGGTCAGGCTGCCCGTCGTGTTCGAGCTCGAGTAGGATGCGCGCGCGCTGCCTCATGGTCCAGGGGACCGCCTCGTCGGCGGGCAAGAGCCTGCTCTGCGCCGCGCTCTGCCGGCTGTTCGCGCGGGCGGGCTGGCGCGTGGCGCCGTTCAAGGCGCAGAACATGGCCCTCAACGCGGCGGTCACCGTCGGGGGCGGGGAGATCGGCCGCGCGCAGGCGGCGCAGGCCGAGGCCGCCGGCGTCGAGCCGACGGTGGACATGAATCCGATCCTCCTCAAGCCCGAGTCGGACCGGCGCTCGCAAGTCGTCGTCCGCGGGCGCGCGCTCGGGAGCGTCGACTTCCGCGAGTACGCGACGCTCGGGCCCGCGCTGCTCCCGGTCGTCGCCGAGTCCCTGGCTCGCCTCCGCGGCGCCCACGAGCTGGTGATCATCGAGGGCGCGGGGAGCCCCGCCGAGATCAATCTGTCGTCGAGCGACCTCGCCAACATGCGCGTGGCCCGGCTGGCCGACGCGCCCGTCATCCTCGTGGGCGACATCGACCGTGGCGGCCTGTTCGCGGCCCTGCTCGGCACGCTCGAGCTGCTCGAGCCCGAGGACCGCGCTCGCGTCGCCGGCGTCGTCGTCAACAAGTTCCGGGGCGACGCCGCGCTGCTCGCGCCGGGCCTCCACGAGCTGGCGGCGCGCACGGGGGTCCCCGTGCTCGGCGTGGTGCCGTGGCTCGACGGCGTGCTCCCGCCCGCCGAGGACTCGCTCGACCTCGACGCCCCGGGACGCTGGGGACGGGGTGGCGCGCTCGAGGTCGCCGTCGTCCGGTTCCCGCGCATCGCGAACTTCGACGACTTCGAGCCGCTTGCGGCCGAACCCGGCGTGCGCGTCGTCTTCGCCCGCTCGGCCGCAGACCTCGAGCGTGCGGACCTCGTGGTGCTGCCCGGGACGAAGAGCACCGTGCACGACCTCCGCTGGCTCGGGGCCACGGGGCTCGCCGACGCCGTCACCCGGGCGGCCGCCGCCGGCCGGCCCGTCCTCGGCGTCTGCGGCGGCTACCAGATGCTGGGCGAGGCGGTGCACGACCCCGACGGCGTCGAGTCCAACGAGCCTACGGTGCGCGCCCTCGGGCTCCTGCCCGTGGTGACCACGTTCGCCCCCACGAAGACGACCGTGCGGGTGCGCGCCCGCGTGGCGCTGCGGGCGGGACCCTTCGCCGCCGCCGGCGGACGCACGGTGCGGGCGTACGAGATCCACGCCGGCCGCACCGAGGGCCACGGCGCGGGCGCGCCGTTCGCGATCGTCGAGCGCGGCGGCGCCGAGGTCGCCGACCTCGACGGCGCCGTGAGCGCCGCGGGCACAGTCCTCGGCACGTACCTCCACGGTCTCTTCGCCGACGCCCAGCTCCGCCGCGCGATGCTCGCGCACCTGGCGGAGCGGAGGGGGATCGCGACCGACCCGCGCTGGGGCGCGCCGCGCGACGACGGCTGGGACCGGCTCGCGGACGCCGTGGGGCGCACCCTGGACGTCCCCGCCGTCGCGAAGCTCGTGGGGCTCCGATTCCCGAGACGCTGACGCTCCTCCTCGCCGTCACGCTCGACCTGGCGCTCGGCGACCCGCCCAACCGCCTGCACCCCGTCGCGTGGCTCGGCGCCGCGCTCGATGCCGGGCGGCGTCGGCTCTGTCGCGGCCCCGCCTGGGCGCTCCTCGCCGGCGGCGCGGCGCTGACCGTCGCCGTGGCCGCGCTCGCCGGCGCAGTCGGCGCCGGCGTCTCGGCGCTCGCCGCGCGGCTCGGACCCGCGGGCCCCGCGCTCGAGGCGGTGGCGCTCGCGTGCCTCTTCTCGCTCCGCGACCTCGCGCGCGCCGCGCGGGAGGTCGCCGGGGCCCTCGACGCCGGCGACCTGGAGGGCGCGCGCCGCGCGGTCGCCCGGCACCTCGTGAGCCGTCCCACCGGCGAGCTCGACGCCGGCCGTGTCGCGTCGGCCGCGGTGGAATCGGTCGCCGAGAACCTGACCGACAGCTTCGTCGCGCCGGTCTGCTTCTACCTGGCCTTCGGCCTCGCGGGCGCGGCGGCGTACCGCGCGCTCAACACCGCCGACGCGATGCTCGGCTATCGCGCCGGCGCGCTCGAGTGGTTCGGGAAGGCCGCCGCGCGGCTCGACGACCTCGCGAACCTGGTGCCGGCGCGGCTCGCCGGACTCGGGCTCGTCGCGGGCGCGGCGCTCGCGGGCGAGGACGCCCCGCGGGCGCTCGCCGCACTGCGCCGCGAGCGGCGCGCCACGGCGAGCCCGAACGCGGGATGGACGATGGCGGCGATGGCGGGGGCGCTCGGCGTCACGCTCGAGAAGCCCGGGGCGTATCGCCTGGGGCGGGGACCGCTGCCCGGCCCGGCCGAGATCGAGCGCGCGCTCAGGGTCTTTGGGCTGGGGGCGCTCTCGAGCGGGGCGGCGGCGCTGCTCCTCCGTGGCTTAGCGACGATGTTTCGGTAGGTTAGCGGACGCTTCCTCACCCCCGCCGTGAAGGGCGCCCGGGTCTCGACGGCACGCCGGTGGGCGCTCTCTCGCGCGTCGCGCTCGCGCATTTTCTGGCGTCGGCCGCCGCGGCGCTCGGTATCATTGAATGAAATCGCCGCCGACGCGCGGCGATTCGTGTTCTGGCGCCGACATGGACCTGACGGAGCGGCTGACCGAGGGCGTCCGCACGGCGCTCGCCAAGGCGGGGCTACCCGAGCCGGAGACGTGTGCGTGGGAGGTCCCCCGTCAGGCCGAGCACGGCGACTACGCCACCAACGTCGCGATGACGCTCGCGCGCGCCGCCCGGCGCCCGCCGCGGCAGATCGCCGACCAGATCGTCGCCAACTTCCCGCCGCTCGCCGAGGTCGAGCGCCTCGAGGTCGCGGGCCCGGGCTTCCTCAACGTGTTCCTCTCGCCCGCGTGGTGCGTGGGCTCGCTCCGGGAGATCCTCGCGGCGGGCGCGGCGTACGGGCGCGGCACCGGCGAGGCGGGGCGGCGCGTCCGGCTCGAGTTCGTCTCGGCCAACCCGACGGGGCCGCTCGTGATCGTCAGCGCGCGCGCCGCGGCCGTCGGCGACGCGCTGGCGCGCCTGCAGAGGGCCCAGGGCGCCCGGGTCACGACCGAGTACTACGTCAACGACGCGGGCAACCAGTTCGAGGCCTTCGCGCGCTCGTTCGACGCGCGCCTCGCCCAGGAGCTGGGCGAGCCGGCGACGCTGCCCGAGAACGGCTACCCGGGCGAGTACCTGATCGACCTCGCGAAGGAATATCGCGGTGAGGGCAGCGATCTCCTGCTCGACGCCCCGGCGCCCGAGCGGCTCGAGCGCCTCGGGCGCTGGGCGGTGGCGCGCGTGGTCGAGGGCCAGCGGCGCATCCTGCGCGACTACGGCGTCGAGTTCGACGTCTGGTCGTCCGAGCAGCGCGACGTGCGCGCCGCCGGGCTGCCCGAACGGGTGCTCGCCGAGCTCGCCGCGCGCGGCCTGACCTACGAGCAGGACGGCGCGCTCTGGTTCCGCTCGACCCAGCTCGGCGAGGCCTCGGGAGACGACCGGGACCGCGTGCTGCGCCGCTCGAGCGGCGAGGTGACCTACTTCGCCGTCGACGTCGCCTACCACCACTACGTGAAGTTCCAGGCCGCGGACCGCGTGATCAACCTCTTCGGGCCCGACCACCACGGCTACGTGCCGCGCATGCGCGCGGCGATGCAGGCGCTCGGCCATCCGCCCGGAAGCTTCGAGGTGCTGATCGTGCAGCTCGTCACGCTCCTGCGCGAGGGCCAGCCGGTGCGCATGTCCAAGCGCCGGGGCGAGTTCGTCCTGATGGAGGAGCTGCTGGAGGAGGTCGGGCGCGACGCGGCGCGCTTCACGTTCCTCACGCGGCGCCACGACAGCCCCCTCGAGTTCGACCTCGCGGTGGCCACCCGGCAGACGGCCGAGAACCCCGTGTACTACGTGCAGTACGCCCACGCGCGGATCTGCTCGATCCGGAGGCAGGCGGCCGAGCAGGGGATCACGCTGCCGCCCCCCGGCGAGGTCGACCTCACGCCGCTCGCCACGCCCGAGGAACTGGCGCTCGTCAAGCGCCTGCTGCAGTACCCGGAGCTCGTCCGTGCCGCCGCCCGCGCGCTCGAGCCGCACCGGGTCGCGTACTGGCTCCAGGAGGTCGCCGGGATGTTCCACCCGTACTACAAGACCCACCGGGTGATCCAGGACGACCGGCGGCTCACGCTCGCGCGGCTCGCGCTCTGCGAGGCCGTCGGCAGCGTGGTCAAGAACGGCCTCGAGCTCCTCGGCGTGAGCGCGCCGGAGGCGATGTAGTGCGAGCCGAGGCGGGGTCTCCGCCGAGGCGAGCGGTGAGATGGTTGCGGGTGTGCGAGCCGAGGCGGGGTCTCCGCCGAGGCGAGCGGTGAAATGGCCCGGAGGACGCGCGCGCCGCGAGGTGAGCGCTGACATGGTCCCACGAGGTCGGAGTTGATGGCCCGGCGGCGCGGCGGGGACGGCCGGCTCGCGTCGCTCCTGGTGCTCGTCGGCTGCGTCGTCGTCCTCGGCGGCACGTTCCTGCTCGGCGTCGCGGCCGGGCGTCGCTGGCCGGCCTTGCCGTTCCCGGCGCTGCCGGAGGCGAAGGCCGCGAAGGCGGAGAAGCGCGAGCGGGCGCCCGAGCCCCGCCCGACGCTGACCTTCTACCAGGAGCTGACCGCACCCCTCGCGTCGCCGCCGCCGCCCCCGCGACCGGGCAAGGCCGCCGCGCGCGGCGAGCCGGCCGCGCGGCCCGAGCGCGGCGACCGGCCCGCGCCGGTCGAGGCCTCCGCCGCGGCCGACACGCGGTACACGATCCAGGTCGCAGCGTACCGGGCGCGCGCGCAGGCGGACGCCCTCCGCGAGCGGCTGGCCGCGGCCGGCCACGCCGTCTACGTCGTCGAGGGCGAGGGGCCGGGCGGGGTGCGCTACCGCGTGCGCGTCGGTACGTTCGCGACGCGCGAGGCGGCGCAGGAGGCCGCCGCGCGGGTCGCCCGCGAGGAGTCGCTTACGGCGTTCGTCACGACGCGCTGAATGCCCGTGAACACATCGCGCTGTCGAGGGGCGGCACGGTTGCGCCGAGGCGCCCCGAGCGCGGGGGGGCTTGGGGGGCGCCCGGAGCCCCCCATGTGCTGAATGCCCGTGAACACATCGCGCTGTCGAGGGGCGCCGCGGCTGCGCCGGGGCGCCCCGAGCGCGGGGGGGCTTGGGGGGCGCCCGGAGCCCCCCATGTGCTGAGATGCCGGCGCCCCGACCGGGACGCGTCGTCATCGCCGAGCCCGAGATCCGCGCGCGCATCGCGACGCTCGGCGCCGAGATCGCCCGCGGCTACGCGGGCGAGCCGCCGGTGCTCGTGGGCGTCCTGCAGGGTGCGTTCGTGTTCATGGCGGACCTCGTCCGGGCGATGCCGATCGACCTCGCCACCGACTTCGTGCGGATCGAGAGCTACGGCGGCGGGAGGACGTCGTCGGGCCGCGTGCGCCTCGCCGCGGACCTCGCGACGCCGATCGAGGGGCGCGACGTCCTCGTGGTCGAGGACATCGTGGACACGGGGCGCACACTCGCCGCCCTCCGGCGGACGCTCGAGGCGCGGCGTCCGCGGAGCCTCCGGGTGTGCGCGCTCTGCGACAAGGTCGAGCGTCGGCAGGTGGACGTCCGCCTGGACTGGGTCGGCTTCACGATCCCGAACGTCTTCGTCGTCGGCTACGGCCTCGACGACGCGGGGCTCTACCGCAACCTGCCCGACGTCGTCGCGCTGGAGGGCGGCTCCGCGGCGCGCCGCGTCATTGGGCCGTGATGCTATACTGTGGACGCATGAACCAGGTGTACAAGAACCTCGCGCTCTGGATGGTGATCGGCCTGATCGTCATCCTGCTGTTCACCGTGTTCCAGGGGGCGCAGCAGGGGGGCCAGGAGCAGCCGAACTTCTCCGAGTTCCTCAAGGCCGTCGACCAGGGGCGCG
>MGBU01000031.1:0-3085 GCA_001790205.1 Candidatus Rokubacteria bacterium GWA2_73_35
AGATCGGCCGCGCGATGGAGCGCTACACGGTCGTCGTCACCAAGTCCACCGTGCCCGTGGGCACGGGGGAGTTCGTCCGCGAGGTCATCGAGAAGCACCGGGTGACCCGCGTGCCCTTCGACGTCGTCGCCAACCCCGAGTTCCTCCGCGAGGGCTCGGCGATCGAGGACACGCTGCGCCCCGACCGTATCGTCATCGGCGCGCCGACCCAGCAGGTCGCGATGACGCTCCTCGAGCTGTACGCCCCGCTCGAGCGGCCGATGATCATCACCGACGTGCCGTCGGCAGAGATGATCAAGTACGCGTCCAACGCCTTCCTGGCGACGAAGATCTCGTTCACCAACTCGATCGCGAACATCTGCGAGCTCGCCGGCGCCGACGTGACCCAGGTGATGAAGGGCATGGGCCTCGACGCGCGGATCGGCCCCGCGTTCCTGCAGGCCGGCCTGGGCTACGGCGGGAGCTGCTTCCCGAAGGACACCGAGTCGCTCGTCCACACCGCCGGCGCGCTCGGCTACGACTTCGCCCTCCTCCGGGCGGTCGTCGAGACCAACGCCGAGCGCGCGCCGCACTTCGTCCGCGCGATCGAGAAGGCGCTGGCGCCACTCGACGACAAGCGCATCGCCGTCCTCGGGCTCGCCTTCAAGCCCAACACCGACGACATGCGCGACGCGAAGTCGATCGAGGTCGTCCGGCGGCTGCTCGAGCTCGGCGCGAGCGTGCGCGCCTACGACCCGGTCGCGAGCGTGAACGCGCGGACGGTGCTGCCGGCGGCGGTCGTCTACTGCGACTCGCCGTACGACGCGGCCGCGGAGGCCGACGCCGTCGCCCTCGTCACCGAGTGGAACGAGTTCAAGTTCCTCAACCTCGAGCGGCTGCGCGCCGCGATGCGGCGTCCCATCGTCTTCGACGGGCGGAACCTCTGGGAGCTCGAGCGGATGCGCCGCCTCGGCTTCGAGTACCACTCGATCGGCCGCAAGCCCGTCCTGCCCGCCTGAGCCGCCCGCGATGCGGGTCCTCGTGACCGGCGGCGCGGGGTTCATCGGCTCCCACCTCTGCGAGTCCCTCCTCGGCCGCGGCGCGGACGTCATCTGCATGGACAACCTCATCACGGGCTCCGTGGACAACCTCTCCACGGTCGCGGAGCATCCCGGCTTCCGCCTGGCGCGCCACGACGTGACCGAGTACATCGACGTGAAGGGCCCCCTCGACTGGGTCCTCCACCTCGCGAGCCCCGCGTCGCCGCGCGACTACCTCGAGCTCCCGATCCAGACGCTGAAGGTCGGGGCGCTCGGCACGCACAACGCGCTCGGCCTGGCGAAGGCCAAGCGGGCGCGCTTCCTGCTGGCGTCCACCTCCGAAGTGTACGGGGACCCGCTCGTGCACCCGCAGCGCGAGGACTACTGGGGGAACGTGAACCCGGTCGGGCCGCGCGGCGTCTACGACGAGGCCAAGCGCTTCGCCGAGGCGATGACGATGGCGTACCACCGCACCCACCGCGTCGACACCCGCATCGTCCGCATCTTCAACAGCTTCGGCCCGCGGATGCGGCTCGACGACGGGCGCGCGATCCCCGCGTTCATGACGCAGGCGATCCGGGGCGAGCCCCTGACCGTCTTCGGCGACGGCTCGCAGACGCGCTCGCTCCAGTACATCTCCGACCTGATCGACGGTATCTGGCGGCTCATGCTCTCGAGCGTCAGCGAGCCGATCAACATCGGCAACCCGCAGGAGATGACGGTGCTCGAGCTGGCCAAGCGGATCATCCGGCTCGCGGGCTCGCGCAGCGAGATCGTCTTCCACCCCCTGCCCGAGGACGATCCGAAGGTGCGCCAGCCCGACATCGGTCGCGCGCGAACGCTGCTCGGCTGGGAGCCCCGCGTCGACATCGACGAGGGGCTCCGCATGACGCTCGACTGGTTCCGCCAGAGGCTCGGCGCGTGAGGCTGCTCGTCACGGGCGGGGCGGGCTTCATCGGCTCGCACGCGGTGGACCGCCTGGTCGCCGACGGCCACGAGGTGCACGTGCTCGACAACCTGAGCACCGGCCGCCGCGGCCGCGTCCACGCCGCCGCACGCCTGCACGTCTGCGACCTCCGGAGCCCGCGGCTCGCGGAGGCGCTCGCGGCGGCGCGGCCCGACGCCGTCCTGCACGTCGCCGCCCAGGCGTCGGTCGCGCGGTCGGTCGCCGACCCGGTCCACGACGCGGGGGTGAACGTCCTCGGGACGATCGCGCTGCTCGAGGCGTGCCGGCGGGCCGGCGTCCGGCGCGTCGTCTACACCTCCACCGGGGGCGCGGCGTACGGCGATACCGACGTGCTGCCGACGCCCGAGGACCATCCTCTCCGGCCCGCGTCGCCGTACGGCGTCTCGAAGGTCTCCGCCGAGCGCTGGCTCGAGTGCTGGGCGGGGCTCGGCGGCGGCCGCGCGCTCGCGCTCCGCCTCGCGAACGTCTATGGCCCCCGGCAGGACCCCGCGGGCGAGGCGGGGGTCGTCGCGATCTTCGCGTGGCGGCTGCTCGCCGGGGAGCCGTGCGTCGTGAACGGCGACGGCGAGCAGACGCGCGACTACGTGTACGTCGAGGACGTGGCGGATGCGCTCGCGCGCGCGCTCGGGTACCCTGACGTGGCCGGCGCGGTCAACGTCGCGACGGGCGTCGCGACCTCCGTGAACGACCTCTACCGGCGGCTCGCCGGGCTCGCCGGCGCCGCGCGGCCGCCCGAGCACAGGCCGCCGCGGCCCGGCGAGCAGCGGCGGAGCGTGCTCGACCCCTCGCGCGCCAAGGCGCGGCTCGGCTGGACGCCCGCGACGCCGCTCGACGCGGGGCTCGCGAAGACGCTCGCGTGGTTCAGGAAGGAGGTGGGGCAATGATCGACGACGAACTCAGGGCCATCCTGGTCTGCCCGGCCTGCAAGGGCGACCTCGTGTTCGAGGAGACGCGCATCATCTGCCGGGCGTGCCGGAAGGCCTACCCGATCCGGGAGGGCATCCCGGTGATGCTCGTCAACGAAGCCGAGGCCTGGACGCCGGGCGGCTAGCGTGGGCGCCGACCGTCCCGTGCAGGCGGTGATCCTGGCGGGCGGCCA
>MGBU01000031.1:3095-12113 GCA_001790205.1 Candidatus Rokubacteria bacterium GWA2_73_35
CTCCGGCCGCTCACGCACGGCCGCGCGAAGCCGGTCGTCCCGCTCCTGAACCGCCCGTTCCTGGCGCACCAGCTCGCGCTGCTCCGGGCGCACGGCATCGTCGACGTGATCCTCGCGTGCTCGTACCGCGTGGACGACGTGCGCCGCGCGCTCGGTGACGCCGAGCACCTCGGCGTCTCGCTGCGCTACGTCGTCGAGAAGGAGCCGCTCGGGACCGGTGGCGGCGTGCGCAACGCGGCGGACCTGGCTGCCGGAACGGTCCTCGTGCTCAACGGCGACGTCCTGACCGACGTGGACCTGTCCGCGATGGTCCGCTTCCACGAGGCGCGCGGCTCGCGCGCGACGATCTTCCTCACGCGCGTCGCCGACCCGCACCAGTACGGGCTCGTCGAGGTGGACGCCGACGGGCGGGTGCTCCGCTTCCGTGAGAAGCCGCCGGCGGACGAGCCGGTCACGACGGACACCGTGAACGCGGGCGCCTACCTCCTGGACGCGACCCTCCTCAGGCGGATCCCCGCCGGCCGCGTCGTGTCCATCGAGCGCGAGTTCTTCCCCGCGCTCATCGCCGACCGCATCCCCTGCTACGGCTGGCACGCGCCCGCGTACTGGCGCGACATCGGGAGCCCCGCGGCGTACCGCGAGGCACAGCTCGACCTCCTCGAGGGCCGCGCGCGCATGCTGCTGCCCCCGCCGGGCGTCCCGCGCGGCGGCTCCTGGTTCGGCGACGGCGCCAGCGTGGCCGCGGACGCGCACGTCGTCGCGCCGGCGGCGCTCGGCGAGCGCGTGCGCGTCGCGTCGCGCGCCCGGGTGGGACCCGGCGTGGTGGTCGGCCAGGAGTCGCGGATCGGGCCGGACGCGGTGGTCGAGGGGTCGGTGCTCTGGGAGCGGGTCGAGGTCGGCGAGGCCGCCCTGCTCCAGGGGTGCGTCCTCGGCGCCGACGTCAAGGTCGGCGCCCGCGCCCGCGTGGGGCCCGACGTCGTGCTGGAGTCCGGGGCGGTCATCCCCGAGCGCACCACGCTCGGCCGCTAGCTCACGGCCGGCCGAGGGCGCCTGATACGACGTGCTAGACTGGACCGATGGTGTTGTCCCACATTCGCAACTTTTCGATCGTCGCCCACATCGATCACGGCAAGTCGACGCTGGCGGACCGGCTGCTGGGGCTGACCGGGACGATGGACGCCAAGAAGGCCGTCGACCAAGTCCTCGACTCGATGGACCTCGAGCGCGAGCGCGGCATCACGATCAAGGCGCACACGGTCCGCCTGCTCTACCGCGCCCGCGACGGTCGGGAGTACACGCTGAACCTCATCGACACGCCCGGCCACGTGGACTTCTCCTACGAGGTCTCGCGGGCGCTGGCGGCGTGCGAGGGCGCGATCCTCATCGTCGACGCGGCGCAGGGGATCGAGGCGCAGACGCTCGCGAACTTCTACCTGGCGAGCGACGCGAACCTCACGATCGTCCCGGTCATCAACAAGATCGACCTGCCCGCGTCCGACGTCCAGGGCACGCGCGCGCAGATCACCGAGACGCTCGACCTCGACGGCGACGAGGCGCTCGCGATCTCGGCGAAGCACGGCACCGGCGTGCCGGAGGTGCTCGAGGCGATCGTCCACCGCATGCCGCCGCCCGAGGGCGACCCGGACGCGCCGCTCAAGGCGCTGGTCTTCGACTCGTTCTACGACTCCTACCAGGGGGTCGTCGTCCACGTGCGCCTCAGGGACGGCCGCGTCCGGCCCGGCACGCGCGTCCTCCTGATGTCGAACGGCCGCGCCTACGACGTCCAGCAGGTCGGCGTCTTCGGCCCGGAGATGCGCCCCGTCGAGGAGCTCTCGGCCGGCCAGGTGGGGTACCTCACCGCCGCGATCAAGCGCGTCGCCGACGCGAAGGTCGGCGAGACCATCACGGAGGCCGCCCGGCCGACCGTGACGGCGTTCCCGGGCTACCGGGACGCCAAGCCCATGGTCTTCGCCGGCCTCTACCCGATCGAGGACACGGACTACGAGGCGCTGCGCGACGCCCTCGAGAAGCTCCGCCTCAACGATCCCGCCTTCACGTTCGAGCCCGAGACGTCGCTCGCGCTCGGCTACGGCTTCCGGTGCGGGTTCCTCGGCATGCTCCACATGGAGATCGTCCAGGAGCGCCTCGAGCGCGAGTTCGGCCTCTCCCTGATCGTCACCGCGCCGAGCGTGCAGTACCGGATCCTGACGACGAAGGGCGAGGTGCTCGACATCGACAACCCGTCCAAGCTCCCCACGCCCGACAGGATCGAGCAGATGGAGGAGCCGTACGTCCGGTCCTCGGTCTTCGTCCCCACCGAGTTCATGACCGCCGTCTACAAGCTCGCGCAGGACAAGCGCGGCGAGCACCGGTCGCTCGAGTACCACGGCAAGCGCGTGCACATCCGGTTCGACTTCCCGCTGGCCGAGATCGTCGTGGACTTCTACGACAAGCTCAAGTCCATCTCGAAAGGCTACGCCTCGTTCGATTACGAGTTCGCCGACTTCCGGCCCTCGGACCTGGTCAAGCTCGACATCCTCCTCAACGGCGACCCCGTGGACGCGCTCTCGATCATCGTCCACCGCGACAAGGCGTACGAACGGGGCAAGGTCCTCGTCGAGAAGCTGCGCGCGGTGATCCCGCGCCAGCTCTTCGAGGTCGCGATCCAGGCGGCGATCGGCAGCCGGGTCATCGCGCGCGAGACCGTGAAGGCGATGGGCAAGAACGTCACCGCGAAGTGCTACGGCGGTGACATCACCCGCAAGCGCAAGCTCCTGGAGCGCCAGAAGGAGGGAAAGAAACGGATGAAGCAGGTCGGCCGCGTCGAGGTCCCGCAGGAGGCGTTCCTGTCGGTGCTGAAGAGCTGAGCATGGACGAGCACGAGATCGAGGCGCGCGTCCCGGGCTCCCCGGAAGCCCGGAGCCTGCCGGCGGAGCCGGTCCGGGCCCAGCGCCGCAAGAAGTCGGTCACGCGCGAGTACGTCGAGGCGATCGTCATCGCCATCCTGCTGGCGCTGGTCATCCGCACCCTCGTCGTCCAGGCCTTCACGATCCCGTCGGGCTCGATGATGGACACCCTCCTCGTCGGCGACTACATCCTCGTGAACAAGTTCCTCTACGGTCCCGAGATCCCGTTCACGGACACCCACCTGCCGGGTCTCCGCGCGCCGCAGCGGGGCGACATCATCGTCTTCAAGTACCCGCAGGACGAGCGCCGTGACTTCATCAAGCGCATCGTCGGGACCCCCGGCGACCGGATCCTGGTCCGCGGGCGGCAGGTGTTCGTGAACGGCCAGCCGCTCACCGAGCCCTACACGAAGCACGCGGAGGTGGGGACGACGCGCCTCGGATCCGACACCTACTGCGGCTACGCGTACGCCTGCGAACCCACGGTCGTGCCGCCGGACTCGTACTTCGTGATGGGCGACAACCGGGACAACTCGCAGGACAGCCGCTACTGGGGCTTCGTCCGGCGGGAGAAGATCAAGGGCAAGGCCTTCCTCATCTACTGGTCGTGGGACAGCGACCGGCACTGGCTCCGCTGGTGGCGATTGGCGAACTACATCCCGTAGCGCGCGCCGGCGCCCTCCTGGCGGACAACCCGCCGGCGTCGGAGTCCCTGGGGTTCTACGTCCACGTCCCGTTCTGCGCGCAGCGCTGCGGCTACTGCAGCTTCAACACCGCCCCCCTCGAGGACGGCGCGATCGCGCCCTACCTGGCGGCGCTCGAGCGCGAGCTCGACCTCCTCGGCGGGCTCGCCTGGGCGCCGCGCGTGCGGATCGCGACGGTCTTCTTCGGAGGCGGTACGCCCTCGCTGCTCGCCGCCGCCGAGCTCGCCGCCGTCCTCGAGCGGCTGCGCGCCCGCTTCGAGCTGGCGCCCGACGCGGAGGTGACGGTCGAGTGCAACCCGGAGAGCGTCACGCGCGCGAAGCTCGAGGGCTACCGCGCCGCCGGCGTCACCCGCCTGAGCCTCGGCGTGCAGTCCCTCGACGACGCGCTCCTGCTGCGGCTCGGCCGGCTCCACGACGCCCGCGGCGCGCGCGCCGCGTTCGCGGCCGCGCGCGAGGCGGGATTCGCCAACGTGAGCGTGGACCTCATGTACGGCCTCCCCGGGCTCGACGCGGACGGCTTCGCCGGCACGCTGGAGGCCGTGCTCGGCTGGGAGCCCGAGCACCTCTCCGCGTACGCGCTCACCCTCGACGCGGGCAGCCGCTGGGCCGCCGCGGGCGTCCCGGGCCTCCCGCCCGAGGACCTGGTGGTCGAGCAGTACTGGCGGCTCGCGCGCGCCGCGGCGGCGCGCGGCTTCGAGCACTACGAGATCTCCAACTACGCGCGGCCGGGCTTCCGCGCGCGCCACAACCTGACCTACTGGCGCGCGGCGGAATACCTCGCCGTCGGACCCGGCGCCTGCGGGTTCGTCGACCGCCTCCGTTACACGAACATCCGGGCGACGCCCCGCTGGGTCGAGACACTCGAGCGGGGCGCGCTCCCGGTCGACGCGTCGGAGATCCTCACGCCCCGCCAGCGCCGCGCCGAGCGCCTGATCCTCGGGCTTCGCACCGCCGACGGCGTGCCGCGCGCGTGGCTCGAGGCGCGCCTCGCCGGCGACCCGCCACTCGGACGCCGCGTCGAGGCGTGGCGCGCGCGCGGCCTCCTCGGCGACGCGGGCGACCGCGTGCGGCTCAGCGAGGAAGGGTTCCTGCTCTCCGACGCGCTCTTCGTCGAATTGCTATAATCCCGGGCAGATGGATGCCCGTCATCGCGACGTCCTGATCGCGGTCATCCGCGAGTACATCGACTCCGCCGAGCCGGTCGGCTCCCGCGTGCTCTGCAAGCGGCACTTCCCGAGCCTGTCGCCGGCGACGATCCGCAACGCGATGGCCGACCTCGAGGACCTGGGCTACCTCGCCCAGCCGCACACGAGCGCCGGCCGCGTGCCGACCGACGCGGCGTACCGCTTCTACGTGAGCTCGTTCCCGCCCGCGCGTCCGGCGAAGACCGCGGTGGCGCGGGACACGCTGCCGACACGCCGCTCGGGCGTGGACGGCTTCATGGAGCGGACCTCCTCGCACCTGTCGACCGTGACGAAGCTCACGGGCCTGCTCCTCGCGCCGCCCCTGCAGCAGACGACGCTGGCGCGCGTGGACCTGATGCCGCTCGAGGAGGACCGGGCGCTCGCGGTCATCGTAACCGACGCGGGGTGGGTGACGGCGCGCGCGGTCACGCTCGACCCTCCGCTCGCCGCGGACGAGGTCCGCGCGGTCGGCCGCGCGCTGACCCGGCGCTTCGCCGGGCGCACCGTCCAGGAGGTCGTGGAGATGGAGGCGGCGCCGAGCGACCCACTCGACACGCTCCACACCCGGGCGCGCGCGGTCACCGAGCAGATCGTCTCGCTCCTCCGGGGGCGCACGCTCTACGTCAGCGGCGCGATCAACATGCTCGACCATCCGGAGTTCTGGGACATCGAGACCACGCGCGAGCTGCTGCGGACGCTCGAGCACAAGGAGCGGCTCGCCGACCTCATGACCTCGCTCGCGGCCGACGAGGGCCTGCGTGTGACGATCGGCGAGGAGAACCCGTACGCCGAGATGCGGGAGTGCTCGCTGATCACCTCGACGTACCTGTACCGCGACCAGGTCGTCGGCATCCTCGGCGTCGTCGGCCCGCGACGCCTCCCCTACCCCGAGGTGATCGCGGTCGTCAACGAGACGGCACGGCACGTCACCGAGGCGCTCTCGCGGGCTCGCCAGGACCTCTACCTGCCCTCGTAACGGCCCTCGTTCGTGGTGGCGCGACGAGGCCGTGCGGGGTGCCGGGACCCTGCTCGCCCACGGCAGCTCCATTGCTCGCGCCCGATCCCGAGAGTCGGCGGCTCTGGTCACCCTGACAACACGGGGCTCGCAAGGCCCCGGCACCCCGCACAGCCTCGCAGCACCGCCCCGACCGCGACGAGGGCGGGGTCGCGGCGGCGTTGTTATAATCCACAGGCATGGATGACGCACCGATGACCGACGCCCCGCTCTCCGGGGACGCGCCCGCCGAGGAGCCGCGCTCCGAGGTCGAGGAGCTCCGCCGCCAGCTCGACGACAAGCAGGACCGCCTCCTCCGGGCGCTCGCCGAGGCCGACAACGTCCGGCGGCGCGCGCAGCGCGACCGCGAGGAGTACGTCCGGTACGCGAACGAGGCGCTGCTCCGCGACCTGATCCCCGTGCTCGACAATCTCGACCGCGCGCTGGCGGCGGTGCGAGCCGCGGGCGGCTCGACGGGCGAGGCAAGCGACGTCGCCTCCCTGCTGGAGGGCGTCGAGCTGATCCAGCGCGAGCTGCTCAAGGTGCTCGAGCGCGCCGGCGTCACCCGCTACTCGGCGGTCGGCCAGCCCTTCGACCCGACCCGCCACGAGGCGATCGCCCGCGTCCCGAGCCCGGATGCCGCACCCGACACGGTCGTCGCCGAGCAGCTGCCCGGCTACCTGCTGCACGGCCGCGTGCTGCGCGCGGCGCTCGTCGCCGTCGCGGCCGCGCCGGACGAGGGCGGCGCCTAGGTGGCGCGCGACTACTACGAGGTCCTCGGCGTCCCGCGTGAGGCGAGCGACGCCGAGATCAAGAAGGCGTACCGCCAGCTCGCGATGCAGCACCACCCCGACCGCAACCCGGGCAGCAAGGACGCCGAGGGGCGCTTCAAGGAAGCCAACGAGGCGTACGCCGTGCTCTCCGATCCGGATCGGCGCGCCCACTTCGACCGCTTCGGCACGGCGGGCCCGGGCGCGGGGCCCGGCTTCGGCGACCCGGGCTTCGGCTCGCTCTTCGAGGACATCTTCGAGAACTTCTTCTCGGGCGCCCCGCGCGGGCGGCGCTCGCGCGCGGCGCGCGGCGAAGACTTGCAGTACGAGCTGAAGATCGCGCTCGAGGAGGCCGCGGCGGGCGTCGACACGAAGGTCCAGATCCCGCGCCTGGAGTCGTGCGAGGCCTGCGGCGGCGCCGGCGTCGAGCCGGGCAGCCGCCTCGAACCGTGCGAGCTGTGCCACGGCCGCGGCGAGGTCCGCCGGAGCCACGGGTTCCTCACGGTGGCGCAGCCGTGCCCGAAGTGCCAGGGCGCGGGCCAGCTCAACCGCAACCCGTGCAAGCGGTGTCGCGGCGAGGGGCGGCGGCGCGCCGAGCACCTGCTCGCGGTCAAGATCCCCGCCGGCGTCGAGGACGGGATGCAGCTCCGCCTCGCGGGCGAGGGCTCGGGCGGGCTCTACGGGGGCCCGCCGGGCGATCTCTACGTGCTGCTCCGCATCCGCGAGCACGACCTCTTCGCGCGAGACGGCGCCGACCTTCACTGCGACGTGCCGGTGTCCTTCGCGCAGCTCGCGCTCGGCGCCGAGGTCGAGGTGCCGGTGCTCGACGGCACCACGAAGCTCAAAATCCCGGCGGGCAGCCAGCCGCACGAGATCCTCCGCCTCAGGGGCAAGGGCATGCCGCACCTGCGCCAGCGCGGCCGGGGCGACGCCTGCTACCGGCTCGTCCTCGAGGTGCCGCACAAGCTCGACGACCGGCAGCGCGCGGCGCTCGAGGCGTTCGAGGCCGCGAGCCGCAGCGTGCGCGGCCCCCTGACGGCGGCGTTCCTCGAGCGCATGAAGAAGCTGCTCGGCTGAGGCCGATGTCGTCCTCCCGTTACTGGGAGCTCAGCGTCCCCGTGGGCCCCGAGGTGTCCGAGGGGCTCACGAACTTCGCGTGGGAGCTCGGCGCCCTCGGCGTCGTCGAGGAGGAGGCGGCGGGCAAGCCGCCCCGGCTGCGCGCGTTCTTCCCGAAGACCGAGTTCGCCGCCGCGCTCGAGGAGCGCGTGCGTGTCTACCTCGACGGCCTGCGCGCGCTCGGCTTCGACGCGCCGGGCGAGCCGAGCGTCGTCGCCCTGGCGGACGAGGACTGGGCCGACGCGTGGCGCGCCCACTTCCGGCCGGTCCCCGTCGGACGCTCGCTGCTGGTGGCCCCGCCCTGGGACCGGCCGCCGCGCACGGGGCGCCTGGTGATCACGATCGAGCCGGGCCGCGCGTTCGGCACGGGCCAGCACGGCAGCACGATGGGCTGCCTCCTCAGGCTGGAGGCGCTGCTCGCGCGCGGGGCGACGCCGACGCGCGCGATCGACCTCGGCACGGGCTCGGGCATCCTCGCGATCGCCGCGGCGCGGCTCGGCGTCGGCTCCGTGCTCGCGGTGGACGAGGACCCCGACGCGGTCGCCTCGGCGATCGCCAACGCCGCGCGCAACGGCGTCTGCGACCGCGTGCGGTGCGTGCTCGGCGGAGCGGGCGGCCTGGACGCGCCCGACGCGCCGCTCGTCGTCGCGAACCTCCTGACCGCCGCGCATCTGCGCCTGGCCGTGCGCTACGGCCGGTGGGTGACGGAGGGCGGGGCGCTGATCCTCGGCGGCATCCTCGACGCGGAGGCGTCGGGCGTGGGCGAGGCGCTCGGGGCCCACGGGTTCACCCCCCGCGCCCGGGTGTCGGTCGAGGGCTGGACGACCCTGCAGTTCCGGCGGGAGCCGGGCCCGCGCGGGCGGGCGTCGCGTGCGGCGCTTCACGATCGCGCCTGAGCGGCTCGCGGGCGGGCGCGTCACCTTCGACCGCGCCGAGTCGCGCCACCTGGTGCGGGTGCTGCGCCTCGGCCCCGGGGACACCGTGATCGCCACGGACGGCGCGGGGCGCGCCTGGACGGTGCGCGTCGAGACCGTGGGCGAGCTCGCGACCGGCACCCTGGTCGGCGCCGCCGCGAGCGCCGGCGAGTCCCCGCTCCGGGTCACGCTCGCCCAGTCCGTGGCGAAGGGCGACAAGATGGAGCAGATCGTGCGCGCCGCCACCGAGCTCGGCGTGGCGCGCGTGGTGCCCGTGCTCGCCGAGCGCACCGTCGTGCGGCTCGAGCCCGCGCGCTGGCGCGAGCGCGCGCGCCGCTGGCAGCGCGTCGCGCGCGAGGCGGCCAAGCAGTGCGGGCGCGCCGTCGTCCCGCCCGTGGAGGCGCCGCGCCCGCTCGCCGACTTCCTCCGG
>MGBU01000031.1:12247-15020 GCA_001790205.1 Candidatus Rokubacteria bacterium GWA2_73_35
GCGCGCGACCGTGCTGGTGGGACCCGAGGGGGGCCTGAGCCGCGACGAGGTCGAGGCGGCCCGGGCGGGCGGCTTCACGGTCGTTGGCCTCGGGCCGCGCGTCCTCCGCACGGAGACCGCGGGGCCCGCCGTCATCGCGATCCTCCAGGCGAGGTTCGGCGACCTCGCTTGAAGTCGCCGTCGGGGTGGCCTTCACAACCCTCTGTGGCGTGTCTCGCTTCCGAGACACCACCTGGGACCGCACCGTGTCGTCGGCGCAACCGACCGGGCTCGGCGCCATCTGGGCCTGAGACGAGAACTCCTTCGGAAACAATCCCTTGAGTGACCGTTCCGGCACTGGCATCAACGTTGCTGCCTCTGCGCCCTGGCTATGAAGCAGCACACCATCCGGAAGCCGGTCAGCATCGAGGGTATCGGCCTGCACTCGGGCAAGCCTGTCCGGATCACGCTCTCCCCGGCCCCGGAGGACTCGGGCATCGTGTTCCGCGCGGGCGCTCAGGACGACCGCATCCCCGCCGCGCCCGAGAGTGTCGTCAACTCCCACTACGCGACCACGATCGGCAGGAACGGCACGCGGATCCAGACGGTCGAGCACCTGATGGCGGCCGCGGCCGGCCTCGGCGTCGACAACCTCGACGTCCGGGTGGACGGCGTGGAGATCCCCGCGCTCGACGGCAGCGCGAAGCCGTTCGCCGCGCTCCTGACCGCCGCCGGGCGGCACGAGCAGCCGGCGCGCCGGCGCCCCCTCTCGCTTCCCTACCCCGTCCGCGTCGGGAGCGGCGGGCGCTGGATCCACGTCTTCCCGTCGAGCGCGCTCCGGATCAGCTACACGCTCGACAACGATCACCCCGCGGTCGGCACGCAGGCGCTGTCCTGGACGCCCGCGGAGCGCTCGTTCGTCGAGGACCTCGCCCCGGCGCGGACCTACGGGTTCCTGCGGGATCTCGGGCTCATGCGGAAGAACGGGCTGGCGCGCGGCGGCTCGCTCGACAACGCCGTCGTCATCGGCAACCGCGGACCGCTCAACGGCCTGCGCTACCGCGACGAGTTCGTCCGCCACAAGATCCTCGACCTGCTCGGCGACCTCGCCCTGCTGGGCCGGCCGATCGTCGCGCACGTCGTCGCGCGCAACGGCGGCCACGCGCTCAACCTGGAGCTGGTCCTGGCCATCCAGCGGGCGCTCGGCCTCGAGCGCCGGCCCGCGGGGGTCGCCGTCCGCGTCGCCGCGGCCTCCGGGGGGCCGGCCCGGCACGAGGCGTTCGCGCCGGCTCCCGGCTTCGCCGCGATCTAAGCGGCGCGCCCGTCCCGGACCCGCACGTTATAATGTCCTGTCCGCCGTATGCATGCTCTCCACCCGGTCAGGTCCCTCGTTGCGGCGGCGCTGGTGCTCCTCGCTGCGGCGCCGGCGCGGGCCGAACTGCGCATCAGCGACCTCGACGTCTTCCTCAACGACCACGTCGTGACCGTGCACACGGTGCTGCTCGACGCGATCCCCGACGGCCTGCAGGAGGGCGTCAGGAGCGGGATCCCGGCGCACGTCAGGCTCACGCTCGAGCTCTGGCAGTACCGCCGGCTCCTGCCCGACAGCCTGCTCACCTCGAAGGTCGTCGAGCGGACGCTCGTCTACAACGTCGTCACCAAGGAGTACCGGGTGACGTCGCTGAAGGGTGAGGCCCGGGCCGTCTACGCCACGAAGACGCTGCGCGACGCGCAGCGCGTGCTCTCGGATCTCCGTGGCGTCAAGATGACGCCGGCGACGGCGCTCGACCCCGCCGCGGTGATCTACGTGCGCGTCCACGCCGAGGCCGCGCTGAACGGCGAGAACACATTCGTCGCGCGCATGAACGGCACCGCCGCAGAGACCTCGCGCCAGTCCGACTACCGCACGATCCAGCGGGTGCAGTGATGCCGCTGCTCAGCGACGAGAACCGGCGCAAGCGGAACCTCGTGATCATCGGCGCTTTCCTGCTGCTCGTCGGCACCGCGAGCGTGCTCGACATCGGCGTCTACGCGCCCGACGTCCCGCTCGCCTCCAACATCACGGTCTTCGCGCTCTTCAACCTGAACCTGATCGTCCTCCTCCTGCTCGTCCTCCTCCTGCTCCGCAACCTCGTCAAGCTCTGGTTCGAGCGCCGCGCGCAGGTCATCGGCTCGCGGTTCAAGGCGAAGCTCGTCCTCGCCTTCCTGCTCCTCTCGCTCACGCCCGCCAGCCTGATCTTCCTGATCGCCTCGAACTTCATCAACAAGTCCATCGAGGGGTGGTTCAAGCCGCAGGTCGAGCGCCCGCTCGACCAGGCGCTGGCCGTCGCCCAGACCTACTACGCGAACCTCGAGCGGACCGCGCTTCGCCACGCGCAGAACCTCGGGCGCGCGATCGACCGCGAGGGGCTGCTGGCCGACGCCCGCCGCGAGGCGCTCACGGCGTACCTGGTGGAGCAGCAGGAGCAGCTCGGGCTCAGCGCGATCACGGTCTTCACGCGCGAGGGGCAGGAGCTCGTGCACGTGAGGGACCCGGTGCTGGGCGACCTGCCGACGCGCGACGTCAACGAGAGCCAGCTCCGGCGTGGCGCGGGCGGCCAGGAGGTCACGACCGTGCGCGAGCTCGAGTCGGGCGACCTCATCGAGGCCGTCGCGCCCGTCTGGACCGGCCGGGATGCCGAGCGGCGCGTCGCCGGCGTGATCGTGATCGGCACCCACATCACCGAGCGGCTCGAGTCGAAGGTGCGCGGGATCTCGCAGGCGTTCCGGGAGTACAAGCAGCTCAAGCTGCTCA
>MGBU01000032.1 GCA_001790205.1 Candidatus Rokubacteria bacterium GWA2_73_35
AGGTGAGCGACGCCGCGAAGGCGCTGCTCGGCCGGGAGGGCTACGACCCCACGTTCGGCGCCCGGCCGCTCAAGCGCACGATCCAGCGCCTGGTTCAGGATCCGCTCGCGCTCCGGCTGCTCGAGCACGAGTTCGCGGAGGGCGACACGCTGACGGTGGACGTCGAGGGTGACGCGCTCGCCTTCCGACGCGGCGTGACCACCGCGTCGTAACGGGGGCGTCGTGGGTCAATCGGCTCAAATTGACCCGTCATCGACCCGTGACCTTGCCGGGTGGGGAGGCCCCGTGTAAGGTCGAAGTAACTCCCTCGCGTGACCGTCATGATCGTCGTCCGCGCACGGTGCGTCCGCCTCGCAGGACTGCTCGAGCGGGAAGCCGGCCCGAGGAGTCGCACGGCATGATGTACCCGGCCATCAGGTGGTGGAACCGCCTGAGCGTCAGGCTTCCCGTGGTCATCGCCGCGCTGACCCTGGCCGCCATCGGAAGCTTCGTGCTCGTGGCCGTCCGGGTCCAGCGCGACCACCTCACCGGCGAGGTGGTCCGGAGCGCTGCGCTCTTCAGCGACACGATCAAGAGCAGCACCTACCACTTCATGCTCGAGGACCGGCGCGAGGAAGTCTACCGGATCATGGCGACCATCGGGCGACAGGAGGGCGTCGAACGGGTCCGGATCTTCAACAAGGACGGGAAGATCACCTTCTCGACCCACCGCGAGGAGATCGGGAGCCTGGTGGACAAGCGGGCGGAGGCCTGCTACGCCTGCCACGAGGCCGACCAGCCCATCGCGCGCCTGGCGCTGGCCTCCCGGAGCCGGACCTATCCCGCCCCCGACGGTCACCGGACCCTCGGGATGGTGACCCCGATCTACAACGAGCAGAGCTGTTCCACCGCGGCCTGCCACGCGCACTCGGCGAGCCAGCGGGTGCTCGGCGTCGTGGACATCGGTCTCTCCCTGGCCGAGATCGACCGGGGGGTCGCGCACCTCGAGCGCCGGACGCTCGTCTTCTCCGCCGTGGCGGTGCTGGCGCTGGCCGCGATCGTGGGCCTCTTCGCGCGCCGCCTCGTGGTGAGGCCGGTGACCCAGCTCGTCGAGGGGACCCAGCGGGTGGCCCAGGGCGACCTCGAGCACCAGATCCCCCTCAGGACCGCGGACGAGATCGGAGCGCTGGCCCTGTCCTTCAACGGGATGACCCGGTCCCTCCGCGAGGCGCAGACGGAGCTCGGGAACCTGATGGGCACGCTGGAGCGCCAGGTTGAGGAGCGGACCGCGGCGCTCGGCGAGACCCAGAAGCAGCTCATCCAGTCCGAGAAGATGGCCTCGCTGGGGAAGCTCGCCGCCTCCATCGCCCACGAGATCAACAACCCCCTGTCGGGGATCCTCACCTACGCCAAGCTCCTCTCACGGATCCTCCAGGAAGGGCCGCCGGACGACGCGGCGCGGATGGCCTGCGTCCGGAACCTCGGGCTGGTGGAGCGCGAGACCCAGCGCTGCACCGCGATCGTGCGGAACCTCCTCGACTTCGCCCGGCAGCGCGAGCCGACGCTCAAGGAGATCGACGTCAACGCCTGCCTGGAGGAGGCGCTCTCCCTCCTGCGCAACCAGATCGGGATCCAGGGGATCGCGGTGGAGCGGCGGCTCGGCGCCCTGCCGCCGGTGCTCGCCGACTTCGGCCAGCTCCGCCAGGCCTTCGTGAACGTCGCGCTGAACGCCTGCGAGGCGATGTCGACGGGTGGGACCCTCACGCTCTCCTCCCGGGTGCGGGGAGGAACCACGGTGGAGGTCGAGATGCAGGACACCGGAGTCGGCATCCCCGCGGAGCACCTCACGAAGATCCTCGAGCCGTTCTTCACCACGAAGGAGAAGGGCACGGGGCTCGGGCTGTCGGTGGTGTACGGGATCGTGGACCGGCACGGCGGGACGCTGGACATCCGGAGCCAGGCCGGCGCGGGCACCACGGTCGTGATCCGCCTGCCGGCGGGAGCGGCCGCGGCGAGGGCGGAGCCCTAGGACGCGTGCGGGACGCGCCGTGGGCGCCATCTATCTCTGGTGGATCGGGGGGGGCGAGGTCGAGGAGCGGTTGATGGAGGAGGTGCGGGCTCAGGTGGAGCGGGTGCTCCGGTACCCGGCGCGCGTCTGGACGAGCCCGGAGCGGCCGGTGGACACGCTGGATCCGGCGCGCGGCCAGCACCTGTCCACGCGGATCCTCCGGTGGCTCCTCGCCGCGCGCCCCCCGGAGGCCGACCGGGTGGTGGCCGTCACCGACGTGGACCTCTTCATTCCCGTCCTCACGTTCGTCTTCGGCGAGGCGCAGCTCCGCGGAAGCGCCGCCGTGGTCTCGACGGCGCGCCTGCGGTCGAACCCCGGCGCGCCGTCCGCCGATCCACGCGTGGTGACGGCCCGCGTCGCGAAGGAGTGCATCCACGAGCTGGGCCACACCTTCGGGCTCATCCACTGCGACGACCCCCGCTGCGTGATGGCGCGCTCGGTGAGCGTCCCGCAGGTGGATGCCAAGGGCGGCGCCCTGTGTCGCGACTGCCGGATCCGCCTCGAGGAGTCTCGGCGAGAGGTCGGGGGACCCCATGGATAACAGGAAGACGAGGATCCTGGTGGTGGACGACGAAGAGATCGTCCGGGAGTCGATGGCGGGCTGGCTCGAGAAGGACGGGTACACCGTCGCGACGGCTCCGGACGGGCCCACGGCGGTGGAGCGCCTCCGGGCCGAGCCGTGGTCGATCCTCCTCGTGGACCTCAAGATGCCGGGGATGGACGGCCTCGGGGTCCTGGAGGAGGCGCGGAAGCTCCGGCCCGACGCGGTGGTGGTCATCATGACCGCCTACGCCACGGTGGACACGGCCGTGACCGCGATGAAGATGGGCGCGTTCGACTATCTGGTCAAGCCCTTCGACCCGGAGGAGCTGAGCCTCCTCACGCAGAAGATCGTCGCGCAGCAGGCCCTGGCGCGGGAGAACATCCTCCTCCGGAAGGTGCTCAAGCGCGAGTACCGCTTCCGCGATCTCCTGAGCAACAGTCCGAAGATGCACGCGGTCTTCGATCTCGCCCGCGTGGCCGCGCGGAGCCACTCGACCATCCTCGTCCAGGGCGAGAGCGGCACGGGCAAGGAGCTCCTCGCGCGGGCCATCCACGTCGAGAGCCCGCGGAGCACGGGGCCGTTCGTGGCCGTGTCGTGCGCCGCGCTGACCGAGACGCTGCTCGAGTCGGAGCTCTTCGGCCACGAGAAGGGCGCCTTCACGGGCGCCGTCAGCCGCCGGAAGGGCAAGTTCGAGGCAGCCCACGGGGGGACCCTGTTCCTCGACGAGATCGGCGACGTGAGCCCGAAGCTCCAGCTCGACCTGCTCCGGGTCCTGGAGGAGCGGCGCTTCTCCCGGGTCGGCGGCACGGAGTCCATCCAGGTGGACGTCCGGATCATCGCCGCCACGAACCGCGACCTCAAGAAGGCGCTGGAGGACGGGCGGTTCCGGGAGGACCTCTACTACCGCCTGAACGTGATCCCCATCACGCTCCCGCCGCTCCGGCAGCGCCGGGAGGACCTCCCGCTCCTGGTGGAGCACTTCCTCGAGCACCTCGGCGTGGAGCTCGGCAGGAAGCTCGAGGCGGTCTCGGCCGAAGGCATGCGGCTGCTCACGGCCCACGACTGGCCCGGCAACGTCCGGGAGCTCAGGAACGTCCTCGAGCGGGCGGCCGTGGTGGCCTCCGGCCCGATCCTGGACGTGGCCGACCTCGGGCTCCTCGAGGTTCACACCGAGGAGCGTCAGGGCTCCGAGGGCCTGGCCTCCCTGGAGGAGGTGGAGCGACGCCACATCGCCGAGGTCCTCCGCCGGACCGGAGGCAACGTGAGCCACGCGGCGCGGATCCTCGGCATCGACCGGGTGACGCTCTACAGCAAGATCAAGCGGTACGAGTTGAGGAAGGAGCCCGAGAGTGGGACCTGAAACGCGCACAGCCGCTCTCGGCGTTGAAAAAGTCAGCAGGCGTTGAGAAACGCAGCATCGCCAGGAACTGCGTGTCGCGACGGCCGTCTGGGCCCTCGGGGCGGGATGGGCGTGTTGAATCCGTCAACACTCGCGCCTCACAGGCCTTCAGCGAGGTGACGCCCGGGTAAGGCCGCGACGTCGCAGGTGCTCGAAAAGAGGCCGCTTCTGGATCATCCGGGAGCGGCCTCTTGGCTTTCTCTCGATGGCACGACGCTTGCGCTCCAGGCCCGGCGAGAGGGATCGAACGGCAAGGAGGGCGCGATGTCGTGCCCGTACCTGGACGAGGCGGTGATGGTCTTCTGCCGAGCTTACCCGATCAAGAAGATGGTGCCGAGAAGCCGCGTCGTGAGCGAGAGCCCGTGCGGCGGGAACTATCAGAGCTGCCCGCTGTTCCGGGAGATCACAGCCCGGCTCCGAGCCCTGGCGGACCGGGAGGATGCGGGCGCCCTCGCGGGACCGGCGCCGGGCAAGGAGGAGCCTCGATGAAGCTCAGCCGGCGCGCATTCCTCACGTCGGCCGGCGTGGCGGGCGCCGCCGCGACAGGGCTCGTCAGCCTGCCGAGGGCGGCCCGGGCGCGTCCCGTCGCGGACGGGATGCTGGCGATGCTGGTGGACACCACCCGCTGCGTCGGCTGCCGCGCGTGCGAGGCGGCGTGCAGCGAGGCGAACCGGCTCCCCTCCCCGGCGAAGCTCGGAGAGGAATCCGTCTTCGAGACGACGCGGACCACCGACGCGCGCAGCTACACGGTGGTAAACCGCCGGCGGCAGCCGAGCAACGGCCGCGCCGCGACCTTCGCGAAGACCCAGTGCATGCACTGCGTGGACCCGGCGTGCGTGTCCGCGTGCCTCGTCAACGCGCTCGACAAGCTCCCCGAGGGGCCGGTCGTGTACCGCGCGGACCGCTGCATCGGGTGCCGCTACTGCATGGTCGCGTGCCCCTTCGAGATCCCGAAGTTCGAGTACGACCGGCCGCTCCCGCTCATCCGGAAGTGCACCTTCTGCACCCACCGCCTGAGGGAGGGCAAGCTCCCGGCGTGCGCCGAGGTGTGCCCCAGCGGAGCCCTTCAGTTCGGCAAGCGGCGAGAGCTCCTGGAGGTCGCGAAGACCCGCATCTACCAGAACCCGAACCGCTACGTCCACCACGTCTACGGCGAGCACGAGGTGGGCGGCACCAGCTGGCTCTACCTGACCGACGTCCCGTTCGAGCAGCTCGGCTTCAGGATGGACCTCGGGACCACGGCGTATCCCGAGCTGACCTGGACGTTCCTGTCGGCGGTTCCGTTCGTGCTGACGCTCTGGCCACCGTTCCTGATGGGGCTCTACGCGTTCACGCGGAGCCGGGAGCGCGCCGCCGGTGAACCGGAGCAGGAGACGCGCCATGAATGAGACCGTGGCCGGCCGGGTGCTCCGCCGCTCCTGGGTCCGGGAGAAGCTCCTGCTGGGGCTCTCGCCCGGCGAGTACGCGCGGAGGCTCGCGACCCCGTTCAACGTGGTGGCCGGCCTCATTCTCCTCGTCGGGCTCCCCGCGATCGTCTACCGCTTCGCCTTCGGGCTCGGCGCGGCGACGAACCTCTCGCAGACGAACCCCTGGGGGCTCTGGATCGGCGTGGACGTGCTGAGCGGGGTCGCCCTGGCGGCGGGAGGCTACACGCTGGCCAGCGCGGTCTACCTCTTCGGGCTCAAGCAGTACTACCCCGTGCTCAGGGCCGCGGTCCTCACCGGCTTCCTCGGCTACTTCTTCGTGGTCGTTGGCCTCCTGGTGGACCTGGGCCAGCCGTGGCGGATCCCGTACCCGGTCATCTACGCCTACGGCGTCACCTCGGTCATGTTCCTGGTGGCCTGGCACGTGTTCCTCTACCTCAGCGTGCAGTTCCTCGAGTTCTGCCCCGCCATCCTCGAGTGGCTCGGCTGGAAGACCGTGCGCCAGTGGGCCACGCGGCTCACCATCGGCGCCACCGTGTTCGGCGTCATCCTCTCCACACTCCACCAGTCCGCCCTCGGGGCCCTGTTCCTGCTGGCGCCCACGAAGCTCCACCCGCTCTGGTACTCGCCGTTCATCCCCATCTACTTCTTCGTGTCGAGCGTGATCGCGGGGCTCGCCATGGTGATCGTGGAGAGCGCGCTCTCCCACCGGATCTTCACGGAGCAGATCGAGCCCGGCCGCCACGCCGATCTCGACCGGATCACCCTGGGGCTGGGCAAGGCGGCCTCCGTGGTCCTCTTCACGTACTTCTTCCTGAAGCTGATCGGCGTCGCCGACGGCGGGCACTGGGGGCTGCTCCGCACGCCGCTGGGCCACTGGTTCCTGGTCGAGCTGGGCGTCTTCGTCCTGCTCCCGTGCTTCCTCTTCGCCCACGGCGTCAGGGAGCGGCGCGTGACGCTGGTCCGGGCCACCGCGGCGCTCACGGTGATCGGCATCGTCCTGAACCGGGTGAACGTGTCTCTGATCGCGTTCAACTGGAACGTCCCGGACCGATACGTGCCGGGCTTCATGGAGGTGGCGATCACGATCACCATCGTCACCCTCGGGCTCCTCACGTTCCGCTGGATCGTGAACCGGATGCCGGTGCTCCGCGAGCACGCGGAGTACCGGGGAGCGCACTGACGGGAGGGACGCGCCCGTGAGCCACCACGACATCTTCAGCATGTACTCGACGAAGGGCCTCGAGTACCTCATCGCCGTCGTCTTCCTGCTCGTGTTCATCCCGTTCTGGCGGTTCGTCAACGGCGCCGGGGCGGCGGAGCCCGCGGTGGCGTGGGAGGCACCGCGATGGGTCGGCCAGCTCGCGGACTGGTTCCGCGTGCCGGCCCACGTGTACTTCCACCCGGGCCACGCGTGGGCCACCGTCGGGGACGGCGACCTCGTGACCGTCGGCATGGACGACTTCGCCCGCAAGCTCGTCGGGCCCGTGTCCTCGATCGCGCTGCGCGAGGTCGGCGCCCGGGTCGCGCAGGGGGAGAAGGCGTGGACCCTCGTGTCCGACGGGAAGTCGGTGGACATGCTCTCGCCGGTGGACGGCACCGTGGTGGCCGTCAACGAGGAGGTCGCCAGGTCCCCCGAGCGGCTCGGCGGGGACCCCTACGGCGAGGGCTGGCTCATGCGGGTGCGGGCGCCCAGGCTCGCGCCCAACATGAAGCAGCTCCTCTCGGGAGCCCTCGCCCGACGCTTCATCGAGGACGCGTGCGATCGACTCCAGGCGCTGACGACTCCCGACCTGGGCCGCGTCTACCAGGACGGCGGGCTGCCGGTCGACGGGATGGCCCGCGCGCTTCGCCCGGGCGACTGGGACCGGATGGTCCGGGCGTTCTTTCTCACGTGAAGGCGGTGAGCGACATGCGACGGCGGCGGAGCGAAATCCTCGTGGCCGTGATCGGCGTGCTGGGCCTCGGGTTCGCGACCCTCGGAGCGGCCGGCACCCTGCCCAGGCTCCCCAGGGACTTCGCGTTCCCGCAGGGTGACGGGAGCCCGGGCACCGTGACGTTCAGCCACCCGAGCCACGTGGATCAGAAGAGGCCCGACTGCACGGGCTGCCACCCTGCGATGTTCAGCATCCTGGAAAAGCCGAGGCCGACGGCGGGCGGGCCGCTCCGCCACCCGCAGATGGAGCGCGGCGCGCAGTGCGGCGCCTGCCACGACGGCAAGGCCGCGTTCGGCCTCGACAACTGCACGATGTGCCACCGGCAGGAAGAGGCTTCGCGCCGGTGATCGGAAAGGGGTGACGGATCATGGAGGTCCTCCTCACAGGGCTCGAGTGGTTCGCGGTGTTCGTCGTCGGCCTGCTGGCGCGGTTCGCCCTGCTGCTCGTGGTCGTCGCGATCCTCGCCATCCCGCCCGCCCTGGTCCTGATGGCGATCGGCGGCTACGGCCTCGCCCGGCGAAGCGCCCTCGGCGTGAGCCGCGTGGACGGGCTCGACTGGAGGCGCGACCTGTACTACTCGCCGGGCCACACGTGGGTGAAGCGGGATCGCGGCCTGGGCTTGAAGGTGGGGCTCGATGATCTCGCGCGCCGCCTCCTCCCGGGCGCCCGGCGCGTGGAGCTGCCTTCCGTCGGGACGGTGCTCCAGGAAGGGGACGTCGCGACCGTCATCGCGTGCGGCGACAAGCAGGTGAGGATCGCGTCGCCCGTCGAGGGAACCGTGACGGCGGTGAACCGGGCCGTGGCCAGCAACACCTCGCTCATCCACCGGGATCCCTATGCCCGCGGCTGGCTCTTCTCGGTGGCGCCGGCGAGCGACCGCTCGCCCGCGCTGCTCCGGGGGGAGCTGGCGCGGAGCTGGCTCAAGGCGGAGAGCACGCGGTTGTCGCGCTTTCTCGAGACGGAGCTCGGTGTCGCGGCGGCCGACGGCGGGGAGTTCGTGTCCCCTGCTCCGCCGCTCCTGAGCCAGGCGCAGTGGGAGGCGCTCACGCGGGCGTTCCTCAAGGCGAGCTGAGGCCGGCCGAGCCTCCGCCGCCGCCTCTCCCACCGGACTGACAGGGCACGCGCGCTGACAAGCCGCGGCGCGCGTGCCGGCGGGGTGAATCCGCGGGTCCGCGTCGTGGCATCCTAACGACACCATGACCCCGACCCGGCGGCTGCACCCGGCGTGGATCGTGCTGGGCGCCGTGACCCTCGCCATGCTCGCCGGCTCCGGGATCCGCTCCGTCTTCGGCGTCTACATCAAGCCCATGGAGGCGGAGTTCGGCTGGGGCCGCGGCGCGCTCTCCGGCGCGGCGGCGCTCTCGCTGCTCCTGCTCGGCGCCGTCGGGCCCCTCGTCGGGCGGCTGGCCGACCGCTGGGGGCCGCGGCGGATCATCGTCGTCGGGATCCTGCTGCTCGGCGCAGGCGGGATCGGCGCCTCGCGCATCCAGACCCTCTGGCACGTCTACGCGACGACGGGCCTGCTCATGGCCCTCGGCGCGGGCGGGCTCGCGATGACGACCGGCTCGTCGGTCGCGGCCCGCTGGTTCGAGGCGCGTCGCGGCGTCGCGATCGGCATCGCGGCCGGCGGCATGTCGGCCGGCCAGCTCGTCGTCATCCCGCTCGCCACGGCGCTCACGCTCTGGTACGGCTGGCGGGCGAGCTTCCTCTGGCTCGGACTCGGGCTGCTCGCGCTGGTCCTGCCGATCGCGCTCTGGCTCGTGCGCGACGATCCCGGCGACGCCGGCGTCCGCCCCTACGGCGCCACCGGGCCCGCCCGGAGCGCCGCGCAGACGGCGGCCCTCCAGAAGGCCGAGCGCGTCGGCGTGCTCGACGCGATGCGCGTGCCGTCCTTCTGGCTCCTCATGGCGACGTTCTTCGTCTGCGGCTACACATCGAACGGCATGGTGCTGACGCACTTCATGCCCCACGCGCTCGAGCACAATTTCACCGAGCTCCAGGCCTCCGCGGCGCTGGGCGTGATGGGCGCGATGAACGTGCTGGGCACGGTCGGCTCCGGCTGGGTCTGCGACCGGTTCGGCCGCCGCGGTCCCCTCGCCGCCTACTACGGCCTGCGCGGCGCGTCGCTCCTGTTCCTGCTCTACGTCTGGGACGTGCCCTCCCTCCAGGTGTGGGCCGCCCTGTTCGGCCTCAACTACATCTCGACGGTGCCGCCCACGACGACGCTCGTCGCGAACATCTTCGGGCGCTACTCGGTCGGCGAGCTGTCCGGCTGGATCTTCTTCTCGCACCAGGTCGGTGCGGCGCTCGGCGCCGCGCTCGCCGGCTGGATCTACGAGTGGACCGGCACCTACACGATCGCGTTCGTCTCGGCCGCGGCGCTCGGGCTCGTCGCCGCCGGGCTCGCGCTGGCGATCCGCGAGGAGCCCGTCGCCCCGCGGCGGACGCCGGTCGCGGCGCCGGCCTGACTTCATGGGGGGCTCCGGGCGCCCCCCAAACCCCCCATCGCTCGGGACGCCCCGGCAGAGCCGTGGCGCCCCTCGACAGCGCGATTCGTTCACGGGCCTGACTTCATGGGGGGCTCCGAGCACCCCCCAAGCCCCCCAAACGCTCGGGGCGCCCATGCTGCGCCGTGGCGCCCCTCGACAACGCGATTGGGTCACGCCCTCCGGGCGCTCAGCGCGCGAGAGTCCGCGCGCGCTCGAAGGCCTCCGCCGCCCGCGCCCCGAGCCCGACGCGCTCCCAGACGTAGCCCAGCATGAGCGTCGGTGTCGGATCCCCCGGCGCGGCCGCCTGGGCCTCCTCGAGCCGGCGCCGCGCGGCGTCGTAGAGCCCCCCCTCGAAGAGTATGACGGCCCGCATCAGCTCGAGCGTCCCCGGCGGATAGCCCGGGGCGCCGTCGAGCGCCGCGAGCACGGCGCGGACGCCCTGCGCCTCGGCGTCCGGCACCAACTCGAACTCGGCGCGCTGGACCGGGTGCCCGCGCACCTCGAGCTCCCAGGCGTAGCGGACGCCGGGGGCGAGCCGCGGCGCCGTCGCCGGGTACGCGAGCGGGGCGCGTGGCAGATCGGCGCGCTCCCAGAGCACGCCCGCGGGCCCGACGACCCGGAGCGTGTAGCGGGCACGGCTCGACCCCTCCCACTCGAACACGGGGTTGCCCTCGAGCAGGCGCGTGTTGCGCGGCGCGAGGATCGCCGGCGGCAGCGTCACGCTCCGCGTGGCCAGGCGCCGGTACGTCGGGGGCTCCTGCCTGCCGAGGAGGAAGCGGCCGACGCCCTCGCTGAGCGCGCGCAGCTGCGCGCTGACGCCGCCCGCCGCGGGCGCGGCGATCGTGAGCGGGGGGTCGCCGGGCGCCACGACCTTCGTGCCGCCCCCGTGGAAGAGCACGACGGCGCGCGCGCGGCCCTGCGCGCGGACCTGGTCGCCGGGCCGGAGGGCGAGCAGGGGCCGCGCCGGCCGCCAGTCGCTCTCGCCGGCCGGCTTGACGTCCACCTCGCCGGCTCCCGCGCGCTCAATCTCCGTGACGTAGGCGACCGGCTCGGCCGCCCGGGCCGCGCCGGACGCGGCGAGCGTCAGCATCACCGCGAGCCACGCGATTCGTGCCGTCATCGTGTCCGCCCCCTTCAGTGTGTCGGGTCGCCGCTCCCGGCCGGGAGCCCCAGGAGCTCGAAGACGTGGACCCGCTGGACGCGTCCCTTCACCTCCAACGGGCCGCGGTCGCGCACCTCGGCGCGGCCGCCGAGGCGGCCGAGCGTCGCCTCCGTCAGGAGGATCGTGGTGCCGAGCTCCTTGTTGAGCCCCTCCACGCGCGACCCGACGTTCACGGTATCACCGATGAGCGTGTACTTGACCCGCGCGCGCCCGCCGACGTTGCCCGCGAAGACCTCGCCGGAGTGGACGCCGATCCCCATGCGGAGCCGCGGCAGCCCCTGCGCCTCCCACCGGGCGTTCAGCGCCTGGAGGGCCGCGTCCATCGCGAGCGCGGCCTCGGCGGCGTGCAGCGCGTGCTCCCGGTCCGCGAGCGGCGCGCCGAACACGGCCATCACCGCGTCGCCGACGAAGTCGTTGATCATCCCGCGATGGCGGAAGATCGCCGACGTCATGGCGTCGAAGTACTCGTTGAGGAGCGCCGCCATCCGCTCGGGCGGCGTCGTCTCCGAGAGCGTCGTGAACCCGCGGAGGTCGGAGAAGAGGACCGAGACCTCGCGCCGCTCGCCGGAGAGCCCCGGCGCCTGGGCGAGCACCTGCGCGGCGACCTCCTTGCTGACGTAGCGGCTGAAGGCCGCGCGGAACCGTCGCCGCTCGAGCGCGCCGGAGCCCGTGCCGAGGGCGCACGTCGCGAGCGTCGGGAGCAGGAAGTCGACCCAGTAGCCGCCGCGCTGGAAGACGACGAAGCTCGCCGGCATCCCGACGAGCAGCGTCCCGCCGACGGCGAGGAGCGTGGCGCGGAGCGGCCGCGCCGCGACCAGGGCCACGCCCGTCGCGAGCACCGCGAGCACCTCGAGCCCGAAGCTCACGGCCCAGCCCGACGGGCGGACGAAGCTGCGTGTCAGAAGCATGTAGGCGACGTTGGCGTGGATCTCGACGCCCGGCAGCGCGCCGTAGGGCGTGAGGAACACGTCGCGGCTCTCCTGGAACGTGGCGCCGACGAGCACGATGCGGCCGCGGAACGGGTTGTCGGGCGGCAGGTCGGCGCCCGGCGCGTCGAGCGCCGCGACGGCCTCGCTCGGGATCGTCAGGAAGCTCTTCGGCCGACCCACGAAGTTGATGCGGGTGAACTCGTCGGGCCTGAGGCTGAGCGGGGGGCCGACCGGGTCGAGCCGTCCCGGCCGCGCCCGGGGGAGCGCGACCGTGCCGCCGGCCTCGCCGAGCGCCCGCTCGAGGGCGGCCGGAGTCAGGCCCCCGAGGCGCGCCACGACCGCGAGGCCGAAGGCCGGCTCGAGCCGGCCCCCGCTCGGGACGAGGAGGCCGACGCGCCGGATCAGCCCGTCGGCGTCCTGCGGGACGTCCGGCGAGCCGCGCACCGCCGCCCGCAGCAGGGCGGGATCCGCGAGGGGTCCGCGCTCAGGCACCGCGCCCGTCGTGAGCACGACCTGGCTCACGCCGTCGGCGCCGGCGAAGCCGCGGATGGCCGCCGCGAGCGCCGCGTCCTCGGCCGGCGCGGTCGCCGCGGCGAAGCTGACGTCGAGCCCCACCACGCCGGCGCCCGCGCGCTCGAGCCCGCGGACGAGCCTCGCGAGGTAGGCGCGCGACAGGGGCTGGCGCTGCCCGAGCGCCGTGAACGCGGCCTCGTCGATCGCGACGATCACGACGTCCGAGACGAGCCGGTCGCCCGAGAGCCGCATCACGAGGTCGAGCGCCCGCGCCTGCGTGCCCTCGAGGTAACCGGCCGCGGACGCGGCGGAGACGAGGACGCTCGCGGCGACGCCGACGGTCCACAGCTCGAGCAGGCGGCGCCGGTGCGCCCGCCACCAGGGCGGAAGGCGCCTCAGGACGCGCGGGAGCCTCATGCCGTGACCATACCCGAAGCGGGGGCGGCGGCCCCAGGGGGTCGTGCGCGGGCGAGGCTAGCGGGCGATGGCGTGGGCGCCGCGGCGCGGGTCGGCCGCGGTCCAGCGGGTGCCCTCGGGCCCCACCTGGACGGCGCAGACGGCGCCGGCGCGCCACTCCCACTCGGGCCACTCGACGACCGAGTGGCCGAGGGCGGCGAGCGCGGCTCGCGTCTCGGGGGCCAGGCGTCGTTCCACCTCGAGCTTGCCCGGCGCGTGGGCGTGCGGCCAGAAGGAGTCGGGGAAGCTGCGGGAGGCCACCCGCGGTGCCTCGACGGCCTGCTGCGGCTCCATGCCGAACACGGCGACGTTCAGGAAGACCTGGAGCATCGCCTGCTGCTGGACGTCGCCGCCGGGCGTGCCGAACGGCATGAAGAGCCGGCCGTCGCGGAGCGCCATCGCCGGCGCCGGCGTCAGCCGCGGGCGCTTGCCGGGCGCCACGACGCTCGGGTGCGCCGGGTCGAGCCAGCCCTGCGAGCCGCGCGGCGACACGACCGAGCCCACGCCCGCCACGACCGGCGCGTCCACGTTCGGGTCGCTCGGCGTCGCCGAGAAGCCGTTGCCCTCGGCGTCGACCACCGCCACGTAGCTCGTGTCGAGCGCGTCGGTGGCGGGGCCGGCGCCGCCCGCGAGCGGCAGCGCGGCCTCGCGCCCGAGGACCGCGCCGAGCCGGCGCGGATCGCCCGCCGGCGGCATGTCGGGGGCGGCCCGGTCGGGGCGGAAGAGCGCGCGGCGCGCGTCGGCGTAGGCCTTGGACAGGAGCCCCTCGGCGGGAACGTCGACGACGGCGGGGTCGCCGTACCAGGCCTCGCGGTCGGCGAACGCGAGCTTCACGGTCTCGACCAGCCGGTGCAGGTACGCGGGCGAGTTGTGGCCGAGCGCCCCGAGGTCGACGCCGTCGAGCAGGTTCAGCATCTGCAGCAGCACGGGCCCCTGGCACCAGAAGCCGCAGGCGGCGACCTCGTAGGCGCCGAAGCGCGTGCGGAGCGCGGGGCCGACCTCGACCTCGAAGGCGGCCAGGTCGTCCGCCACGAGCGGCCCGCCCTCGGCGCGGTGGAACTCGACGATGCGGCGCGCGGTCTCGCCCCGGTAGACCTCGTCGCGCGCAGCGCGGATCCCGGCCTCGCGGCCGCCGCCGGCGCGGCGCTCGGCCTCGGCCATCCGCGCGAGCGTCTCGCCGAGCTCAGACTGCACGAGGACCTCGCCCGTCCGGTACGCCCGTCCCTCGCGCAGGAAGAGCGCGGCGGACGTCGGCCAGCGGCGGTACTTCTCGGCGTTCGCCGCCATCTGGTACGCCGAGAAGCGCGACACCGGGAAGCCACGGCTCGCGTGCTCGGTCGCCGGCGCCGCGACGTCGGCGAACGACATCGTGCCCCAGCGCGCGAGCGCGGCGAGCCACGCGGCGGGCGCGGCGGGCACGACCGTGCGCGCGAGGCCGGGCGGGATCTGGCCGCCGTGCCGCGCGCGGAAGACCGCGAGGGTCGATGCGCGCGGGTACGGCCCGACGCCGGAGATCTGGAACGTGGTACCCGTCTTCGCGACGTGCACCAGGATCGGCGCGACGCCGGCGACGCTGACCATGTCGGGATGCACGACGCCGAGCGTGAGCCCCGCGGCGACCCCGGCGTCGATCGCGTTGCCACCGGCGTCGAGCACGCGCGCGGCGGCCTCGGAGGCGAGCGCGTGGCCGGCGGCCACCGCCCAGCGCGTGCCGATCGCCTGCACGGTCGCGGTCGCCGTGTGCAGGGGCGCGGTCGCCTGGTGGGATGCGGAGTCGAGGCTCATGGCGGCATTCCATGATACCGCGCGCCCCGGGCGGCGCCGCCGGGAAAGGCGCGCCGTGGTACGCTCGAGCCGTGACACCGCTCCCGTTCGTCGGCGTGACCACGTCGATCACGGTGGACAAGTACCCGGAGCGCGCCTACCTGAACTCGGCCTACCTGCGCGCGATCGAGCAGGCGGGCGGCGCCCCCGTCCTGCTGCCGCCGCCGCTCGGCGCCGCCGCGCGCGACGCGCTGTGGGCGCGGCTCGACGGGCTGCTCCTGACGGGCGGCGGCGACGTGGAACCGCAGCACTTCGGCGAGCCCCGCCACCCGACGCTCGTGGAGGTCTCCGAGGCGCGCGACGCTCTCGAGCTCGAGCTGGCCGGCCGCGCCCTCGCGCAGGGGCTCCCGCTGCTCGCGATCTGCCGTGGCATCCAGGTGCTGAACGTCGCGCTCGGCGGGAGCCTGTACCAGGACGTCCCGAGCGACCCGGGCTCGCCCCTCTCGCACAGCCAGGCGGAGCGCCGGCACCAGCCCACGCACCAGGTGAAGGTCCAGGCGGGCTCGCGGCTCGCCGCGGTCCTCGGTGCCCTCGAGGTCGACGTGAACAGCTTCCACCACCAGGCGATCAAGCGGCTCGGCCGGGGGCTCGCCGCCGTCGCGTGGGCGCCCGACGGCATCGTCGAGGGCGTGGAGCTGGCCGACGGCGCCCCGTTCGTCCTGGGCGTGCAGTGGCACCCCGAGGACCTCGTCGAGCACGACCCGGCGGCGCGGCGCCTCTTCGCCGCGCTCGTCACCGCCGCGGCGCGCCGCTGATCAGCGGAGGAGCTCCCAGCGCGACGGGGCGTCGCGGACGGGGCGCTCCCGGACCCGCCCCTCCCGCGCAAGCTTCACGAGGTGCGAGGCGACCGACTGCGCCGCCGCCTGGTGGAGTGCGGTGGACACGTCGGCGTAGATGCGCGTGACCATCGCGGGGATCGTGACGAGACCGTCGCCGAGCGCCTCGAGGATCTGGCGCTCGCGCATGAGCCGGTGCGCGATGAATTCCTGGACCCGCCCCGGCCCGTCCTCGATGACGGGGCCGTGAGCGGGGTAGATCCGATGGACGTCGAGGTCGAGGAGACGCCCGAGCGAGGTCAGGTAGTCGCCGAGGTCCCCGTCGTCGGGGGGGATGACAGTCGTCGACCCGCCCAGGACCACGTCGCCCGTGAAGAGCGCCTTCTCCTCGACGAGGTAGAAGCAGAGGTGGTCGGAGGCGTGGCCGGGCGTGTGGACGGCGACGAGCGTGGCACCGTCGCCGTGCACGGCCTGCCCGTCGCGCAGGTCGTCGATCGCCGCGGGCAGGCCGCTGTCCCGGTGGAGCATCTTGGCGACCGGGATGCCCCTGAAGCGCGCCCGGAGCTGCGACACGCCGCCCAGGTGGTCGCGGTGACGGTGCGTGAGGACGATGCGCGAGGGCTGGCGCCAGCCCCGGCCGGCGAGGTAGCGCTCGAGGAGGGGCACGTAGCCGGCGACGCCCGCGCCCGTGTCGACGAGGATCGGGTCGCGCCGGCCGACCAGATAGGTGTTGGTGCCCGGCCCGGTCATGAGCCCGGGGTTCAGGCCGAGCACGCGCCCGACCAGGTCGCTCGGCGTCGCGGTCGTCGGGAAGTCGGGATCGATCCAGCTCACGCGCGCGGCTCCGCCTCGGCGAGCTTCTGGATGATCTCGGCGCCCAGGTTCGCGGCGGGCAGGCCGCGGAACAGGTAGGCGAGCCCCGCGACCGCCCACAGCTCCTCCCACGTGGCGCCCGCGCGGCGGGCGGCGAGCGCGTGCAGCCGCGCGGCGTCACCCATCAGGGCCAGCAGGATGCCGAAGAGCATGAGCTGCGAGGTCTTCACGTCGAAGCAGCGCGGGTACATGAAGTGGCGCCGCACGGCCTCCTGGAGCTCGAGCCCCTCGGGGTCCAGGCGGCTGCCCGCGCCGATGCGCGCCTCGATGCGCGGAGGCACGATGCCGAGCAGCTCCTCGTAGATCCGCCGCATCTCCGCGACGCGCTCGGCGGACAGGCGCGGCGGGCCCAGCGGCGCGTCCTCTCGGTCGGCCATCGGGCGCTCCTCAGGCCCCTCCGGGGCCGAACGTCACGACGCTGCGGGCCACCTCGCCCCGCTCGAGCGCGTCGTACGCCTCGTTGATCCGCTCGAGAGGGTACGTGCGCGTCAGCAGCTCGTCCAACTTCAGTTTACCCGCCCGGTACAGCTCGATCAGCCGCGGGATGTCCACGCGCGGCGCGCCCGCGCCGTAGATCGAGCCGGTGAGCACCCGCTCCTCGAACACGAGCGAGAGCACGGGCACCGAGACCTCGGCGGTGGTCGGGGCGACGCCGAGCACGACGGCGACGCCGCGCTTGGCCAGGGTGTCCCACGCCTGGCGCATCGTCCGCGGCTCGCCGATCACCTCGAACGCGTAGTCCACGCCGCGGCCGCCCGTCGCGGCCCGCACCGCGGCCACCGGGTCCGCCGCGGAGGCGTCCACCGTGTCCGTCGCGCCGAACCGCCGCGCCAGCTCGAGCTTCGGCGCGTGGCGGTCGACCGCGAAGATCCGCGCCGCGCCCGCGAGCGCGGCGCCCTGCACCACGCAGAGCCCCACGCCGCCCGTGCCGAACACCGCGACACTGCTCCCGGGCCTGACTCGCGCGGCGTTGACCACCGCGCCGACGCCGGAGACCATCGCGCAGCCGAGCAGCGCAGCGCGGTCGAGCGGCAGGTCGGCCGGGATGGCGAGCACCCCCCGCTCGGGCACGACAGCGTGGTCGGCGAAGGCGGCGACGCCGCAGAAGTGCTTGAGCGGGCGCCCCTCGAGCGTGAGGCGCGTCGTGCCGTCGAGGAGACAGCCCGTCTGGCGCACCCGCATGCCCTCGGCGCAGAGCGCCGGGCGCCGGGCGGCGCAGTACTCGCACACGCCGCACGACAGGCGCCAGAGCGTGAGCACGTGGTCGCCGGGCCGCACGGAGGCGACGCCGGCGCCGACCTCGGCGACGACGCCCGCGCCCTCGTGGCCGAGGACGGCGGGGAGCGGCGCGGGCACGTGCCCCGTCATCACGTGCAGGTCCGTGTGGCAGACGCCGCACGCGGCCATGCGGATCAGCACCTCGCCCGCGCGCGGCGGCGCGAGCTCGACGTCGCGGACCTCGAGCCGCCGCCCGACCTCCAGGAGCACCGCGGCGCGCACGCGCATGGCCTGCCTCCCTACGCGACGCCCAGGAAACGGCGCTTGACGTCCTCGGCGGCGTCGAGCTCCGCGGGCGTGCCCTCGTACACGATCTGGCCCTTGCTCATGACGTAGACGCGGTCCGCCACCCGGAGGGCCAGCGGCACGTTCTGCTCGACGAGCAGGATCGGGAGCCCCGCGCGCTTGAGCCGCACGAGGACGCGTCCGATGTCGCGCACGATCAGCGGCGCGAGCCCCTCCGACGGCTCGTCGAGCAGCAGGAGCCGCGGGTTCGTCATCAGCGCGCGCGCGACGGCGAGCATCTGCTGCTCGCCGCCCGACAGCGTCCCGCCGCTCTGGAGCCGCCGCTCGTGCAGGCGCGGGAACAGCTCCCACACGCGCTCCGCGGTCCAGCCGCCCGCGCCCGGCCGCGCGCCGAGCAGCAGGTTCTCGACGACCGAGAGCGGGGCGAAGATCCGGCGGCCCTGCGGCACGAGCCCGATGCCGCGCTTGGCGATGCGGTACGCGGCGAGCCGGTGGATCGGCGCCCCGTCGAGGCGCACCGCGCCCTCCCGCGGCGGCGTGAAGCCGATGATGGACCGGATCAGCGTGGTCTTGCCCACGCCGTTCCGCCCCAGGAGCGCGACGGCCTCGCCCGCGCGCACCGCGAGCGACACGCCGTGCAGCACGTGGCTTTCGCCGTAGTAGGTGTGGACCGCGTCGACGTCGAGCATCAGGCCTCGTCCCCGGTGCCGAGGTAGACCTCGTAGACGCGCGGGTCCGCCCGCACCGCGTCGGGCGCGCCCTCGCTCAGGACCTCGCCGTAGTGGAGCACGGTGATGCGGTCGGCGAGCGAGAAGACGACGTCCATGTCGTGCTCGATGATCAGCAGCGTGACGTCACGCGGCAGGCCCGCCAGCATCCGGGTCATGCGCTGGGTCTCCTCGGGCGACATGCCGGCCGTCGGCTCGTCGAGGAGCAGGAGCCGGGGCGCCGTGGCGAGCGCGACGCCCAGCTCGAGCTGGCGCTGCTCGCCGTACGAGAGGCGGCCCGCCGGCTCGGCGAGCCGCTCGGCGAGGCCGACCTGCTCGGCGACGTCGCGCGCGCGGCGGAGCGGCGTCGCGAGCCGGGCGACCGAGCCGAAGACGTTCCAGCTCCCCCGCCCGTCCGCGGCGGCGGCCAGGCGCAGGTTCTCCTCGACGCCGAGCCGCGGGAAGAGGCTCGTGCGCTGGAACGAGCGCGAGATCCCGCGCCGGGCCACGGCGTGCGGCGCGAGCCCCGTGAGCGGCGCGCCCTCGAAGAGCACCCGCCCCCGGCTCGGCGCCAGGTGCCCGGTGATCAGGTTGAAGAGCGTCGTCTTCCCGGCCCCGTTCGGCCCGATGAGCGCGCGGCGCTCGCGCGGCTCGACCGCGAGCGACACGCCGTTCAGCGCGTTGAGGGCGGCGAAGCTCTTCGTGAGGCCCTCGATCGCGAGCAGCGGGCTCACGCGCGGAGTCCCACGCGGCCCCGGAGCGCGCCGACGAGCCCGCCCGGGGCGAAGAGCACGAACAGGATGAACGTGACGCCGAGGATCAGCATCCACCGCTCGGTGTACGAGCTGACCAGCGACTGGAGCAGGATGAACGCGGCGGAGCCGAGCAGCGCGCCGCCGAGCGTGCCGGTGCCGCCGATGATGACCATCAGCAGCGCCTCGCCCGACGTCGTCCAGAAGAACGCGTCGGGGGAGATCGAGCCGATGAACTGCGTGTAGAGCGCGCCCGCGACGCCGGCCACCGTCCCCGCGATGACGAACGCGAGCAGCTTGTAGCGGCTCACCGGGTACCCGACCGCCTCCATCCGCGCCTCGTTCTCGTGGATGCCCACGAGGACGTGGCCGAAGGGGGACCGCACCGTCCGCCACAGGGCCAGCGCCGCGAGCGCCACCAGCGCGACCACGTACAGGTGGAACACGGGCGGCCGGGCGGTGTCGAGGCCCAGCACGACCACGCGCCGCACGCCGACGATGCCGTCCTCGGCGCCGAGCCACGCCGCCTGGAACGTGTACGCGTAGAACATCTGCGAGAACGCCAGCGTCAGCATGATGAAGTAGACGCCGCTCACCCGGATCGAGAAGAAGCCGATCACGAGCGCGGCCGCCGCGGCGGCGAGCGCGGGCGCGGCGAGGCCGGCGAGCACCCCCGGGGAGGCCTGGAGCGCGAGCGCGGCGACGTAGGCGCCGATCCCGAAGAACGCCGAGTGGCCGAAGGAGACCATGCCCCCGTAGCCCATGAGGAAATCCAGGCTCATCGCGAACACGCCCCAGATGAGGATCTCCTGGAGGAGCTTGACCGGATAGACGCCGGCGGCCGCCGGGAACGCCGCGACGGCGGCGACCACCAGCACGAACCCGAGCAGGCGCAGCGGCGTCACTTGAGCGGCCGCCCGAAGAGCCCCTGCGGGCGGAGCAGCACGATCAGCGCCATCACGACGTAGATGATCAGCATCGAGACGTCGGGCAGCCACGCCTTCCCGAACGTCTCCGCCTGGCCGATGATGAGGCTGCCGACGAGCGAGCCCTTCAGGCTGCCGAGGCCGCCGACGACCACGACGATCAGCGCCGGGATCAGGATCGTCACGCCGACGGAGGGGTAGGCGGACTGGATCGGCCCGGCGATGACGCCCGAGAGCCCGCCGAGCGCGGCGCCGAAGGCGAACACGCCGGTGAACACGCGGTCGGTGTTGATCCCGAGCCCCGCGGCCATCTCGGCGTCGAACACGCCCGCGCGGATGATCGACCCGAGCCGCGTCTTCTCGATCAGGAGCCAGAGTGCCAGGGCCACCGCGAGCCCGAAGGCGATCACGAAGAGCCGGTACGAGGGCACCGTCGCGTCGCCGAGCGTGACCGAGCCCGAGAAGAGCGCCGGCGGCGGGATCGAGCGGATCCGCCCGCCCCAGAGCCACTTGACGAGGTCCTCGAAGAGGTAGATCAACCCGAACGTGAGCAGCACCTGGTCGAGCGTCGGCCGGCGGTAGAGCGGCCGCAGGAGCCCGCGCTCGACGAGGGCGCCGACCAGCCCGACGGCCAGGGGCGCCACGAGCAGCGCCACCCAGAAGTCACCGGTCGCCGCGATCAGCGTGAGGCCGGCGTACGCGCCGAGCATGTAGAAGGAGCCGTGCGCGAGGTTGACGACGTCGAGCATGCCGAAGATCAGCGTGAGGCCGACGGAGAGCAGGAACAGCAGCACGCCGTAGGCGAGGCCGTTCAGCGCCTGACCGAAGAAGTCCGGGAGGAAGGGCACGCGCGTGAAACCTCGGGGGCGGGGCGCCGGGCCCCGCCCCCTCCGACCAGTCCGTCAGGCCGGCAAGGTGCAGCCGGTTCCGGGATCGCGCACGTCCGCGACCTTGTCGATCGGGACGTTGGTGAGGCCGAACTCCGGCACCTCGCGGACCTCGCGCACGTAGATGAACGGCTGGATCACGTTCTGCGTCTTGGGATCGAAGCGGAAGCGGCCGCGCGGGCTGTCGAACTCCACCTTCGCGATGGCGCCGACGAGCTTGTCCTTGTCTCGGGTGTTGCCGTTCGTGGCCTTGAGGGCGCGGATGATCACCTCGGCGGTGTCGTAGCCCTGGACCGCGAAGCCGTCCGGCGTCTTGTTGGCGTACTTGGCC
>MGBU01000033.1 GCA_001790205.1 Candidatus Rokubacteria bacterium GWA2_73_35
CCACCCAGCCCATCGCCTTCTCGGTGTGGATCGTCGTGCCGTCGGAGGCGGCGATGCCGGCCGACTCCTGCCCGCGGTGCTGGAGCGCGTAGAGGCCGAGGTAGGCGACGTTGCCGGCCTCGGGGTGGTTCCAGACCCCGAACAGCCCGCACTCGTCGTGGAACCTGTCGTCACGCCATGTGACGCTCAAACCCGTTCCTCCATGCCTGCTCGATCCGCTCCAGCGGCACGTCGACCAGCGTCGTCCCGCCGACGTCGACGCGGAGCCGCGCGCCGCCCGTCTCCCCCACCCAGCGCCACGAGATCGCCGACTCGCGCATCAGCGCCTCGAACTCCGCCGCCCGGGCCGGCTCGACCTCGACCACCACGCGCGAGGGACCCTCGCCGAACAGCGTGAGGTCGGGCCGTGCGCCGCCCGCGAGCCTGACCGCGCACCCGAGCGGCTCCCGCCCCGTCACGCACGCCTCGGCGAGCGTGACCGCCAGGCCGCCCTCGGCGCAATCGTGCGCCGCGCTCACCAGCCCCGCCGTCACCGCCGCGCGCACCGCGGCCTGCACCCGCCGCTCGGCCTCGAGGTCGAGCGGCGCGAGCCGGCCCGCCAGCCGGCGGTGGCGCGTCCAGAGGTACTCGCTGCCGCCGAGGCTCACGGCGTCCGGGCCCAGCAGCGCCACGGCATGGCCCGCCGCCTTGAACCACTGCGTCGCGTACCGCGTCGCGTCCTCGAGGAGCCCCACGACGCCCACGACGGGCGTCGGGAGGATCGCCTGGCCGCTGGTCTCATTGTAGAAGGAAACGTTGCCGCCCACTACGGGGATATCGAGGACGCGGCACGCCTCGGCGAGCCCCTCGACCGCCTCGGCGAACTGCCAGAGGATCTCCGGGCGCTCCGGCGAGCCGAAGTTCATGCAGTCGGTGAGCCCGAGGGGCAAGCCCCCGGCGCAGGACACGTTGCGCGCCGCCTCGGCGACCGCCATCGCGGCGCCCCGCCGGGGGTCGAGGAGCACCAGCCGGCCGTTGCCATCCGTGGCGACCGCGAGCGCCCGGCGCGTGCCCTTGACGCGCAGGACGGCCGCGTCCGAGCCCGGCAGCACGAGCGTGTTGATCCCCACCTGCTGGTCGTACTGGCGGTACGCCCACTCCTTGGAGGCGAGCGTCGGCGAGCCCAGCAGCTCGAGCAGCGCCTCCCCCCAGTCCGCCGGCGCGGGCAGGCCCAGCGGGTCGAAGGCGAGCCGCTCGTCGAGCCACGCCGGCCGCGCGACGGGCTTCCGGTACTCCGGCGCCTCCGCCAGCAGGGCCACCGGCACGCGCGCGACCACCTCGCCCTCGAGCCGCGCCACCAGCTCGCCCCCGGCCGTGACGCGGCCGATCTCGACCGCGTCGAGCTCCCACCGGGCGAAGACGCGCCGGACCTCCTCCTCGCGCCCCCGCGCGGCGACCAGCAGCATGCGCTCCTGGGACTCGGACAGGAGGATCTCGTAGGGCGTCATCGCCGTCTCGCGCTGGGGCACGCGCCCGAGCTCCACCTCCATCCCGGTGCCCGCGCGCGCCGGCATCTCCGAGGTGCAGCAGGCAAGGCCCGCCGCGCCCATGTCCTGGATGCCGACCACCGCCCCCGTACGCATGGCCTCGAGGCACGCCTCGAGCAGGAGCTTCTCGGTGAACGGGTCGCCCACCTGCACGGTCGGCCGCCGCGCCTCGGCGTGCTCGTCGAAGGTCGCCGAGGCCATCGTCGCGCCGTGGATGCCGTCGCGGCCCGTCTTGTTGCCGACGTAGAAGACCGGGTTGCCGACGCCCTCGGCGCGCGCGCGGAAGAGCCGGTCGGCGCGCACGAGGCCGACGCACATCACGTTCACGAGCGGGTTGCCGGCGTACTCGGGCGCGAACGCGATCTCGCCGCCCACGGTCGGGCACCCGAAGCAGTTGCCGTACCAGCTGATGCCGGAGACCACGCCGTTCACGAGGTGCCGCGTCTTCGCCTCCCCGGGATCGCCGAAGCGGAGCGAGTCGAGGATCGCGATCGGGCGGGCGCCCATCGTGAAGATGTCGCGCAAGATGCCGCCCACCCCGGTCGCCGCGCCCTGGAAGGGCTCGATGAACGAGGGGTGGTTGTGGCTCTCCATCTTGAAGACGACCGCCCAGCCGTCCCCGATGTCGATCGCGCCGGCGTTCTCCCCGGGCCCCTGCAGGACGCGCGGGCCGCGCGTGGGCAGCCGGCCGAGGTAGACCCGCGAGTGCTTGTAGGCGCAGTGCTCGGACCAGAGCGCCGAGAAGAGGCCGAGCTCGGTCCAGGTGGGCTCGCGGCCGAGCCGCGTGACGATGCGATCGTACTCTTCGGCGGTGAGCCCGAGGTCCCGGGCCAGGTCGACCGTGACCTTCGGCTCGGCCCCCTTCACCGGCTACCGCTTGAGGAAGGTGCCGTCCTCGACAAGGCTACCGAGGAGCGCGTGGAACAGGAGGACGCCGTCGGCGCCGCCCATCGCCGCCTCGGACGCGCGCTCGGGATGCGGCATGAGCCCGAGCACCGTCCCCTCGGGGTTGACGATCCCCGCGATGTTCTCGAGCGAGCCGTTCGGGTTCGCCGCCTTCGTCACCCGCCCGTCGGCCTCCGCGTAGCGGAACACCACCTGGTTGCGTCCCTTCAGCTCGGCCAGCGTCTCGGGGCTCGCGTGGTACTTGCCCTCGCCGTGCGAGATGGGCATCGTGAGCACCTGGCCCGGCCGGAGCCCGCGCGTGAACGGCGTGTCGACGTTCTCGACGACGAGGTGCGTCGACTGGCACCGGTACTGGAGGCACTCGTTCCGCATGAGCGCGCCGGGCAGGAGCCCGGCCTCGCAGAGGATCTGGAAGCCGTTGCACGAGCCGAGGACGAGGCCGCCTCCCGCGACGAAGCCGCGGAGCGCCTCGACCACCGGCGAGCGGCCGGCGACGGCGCCGGCGCGCAGGTAGTCGCCGTAGGAGAAGCCGCCGGGCAGGATCACGCAATCGAGGCCCTCGAGGCTCCGCTCCCGGTGCCAGACGTACTTCACCGGCTCGTGGAGGACCTCGGAGATGACGTAGTGGAAGTCGCAGTCGCTCCACGTGCCCGGGAAGACGACCACGCCGAATCTCATGACGCGCTCATCTTACCGGACGGCTCCCCGCGGGGCAAGGTCGTCGGCCGTCTCGATCGTGTAATCCTCGAGGATCGGGTTCGCGAGGAGCTGCCGACACATCTCGGCGACCCGCGCGCGGGCCGCCTCGGGGCTCGCGGCGTCGAGCTCGACCTCGATCACCTTGCCGACCCGGAGGTCGCCGAGCTCGCCGAAGCCGAGCCCGACGAGCGCGCGCTTGACCGCGGCGCCCTGGACGTCGAGGATCCCGGGCTTGAGCCGCACCAGGACGCGGAGCTTCACGCGGGCGTCCCGACGACCCGCCGGAAGACCTCCTGGTACGCCTCCTCGACGCCGCCGAGGTCCCGGCGGAACCGGTCCTTGTCGAGCTTCTCGCGGGTCTTCACGTCCCAGAGCCGGCAGGTGTCGGGAGAGATCTCGTCGCCCAGGTAGAGCTTGCGGCCGCTCCGGCCGAACTCGAGCTTGAAGTCCACGAGGAGCAGCCCCCGCGTCTTCAAGAAGGGCCGGAGCACCGTGTTGATCCGGAGCGCCGTCCGCCTGAGCCACAGGAGCTCCGCCGGCGTCGCGAGCCCGAGCATGCGGACGTGGTCGTCGTTCAGCATCGGGTCGCCGAGCGGGTCGGACTTCAAGTACAGCTCGACGACCGGCTGCTTGATCGGCGTCCCCTCCTCGAGCCCCGTGCGCTTGGCGAGGCTGCCGGCGACGACGTTCCGGACGATCGCCTCGATCTTGATGATCTCGAGCCGCCGGCAGAGCATCTCGCGGTCGGAGAGCGTGCCGAGGTAGTGCGTCGGCACCCCCGCGCGCCCGAGCCGCGTGAACAGTGCGGCGGACATCCGGTTGTTCACCACGCCCTTGCCCACGATCGTGCCCCGCTTGAGCGCGTTGAACGCCGTCGCGTCGTCCTTGAAGTACTGGACGACCATGTCCGGCCGGCTCGTCGCGTACACGATCTTGGCCTTGCCCTCGTAGAGCTTCTCGCGCCTCTCCACGTTCACGGCCGCTGCCCTCCCCGGGTCACTGAAGCCCGACACGTCGGAACACCGCATCCACGTTGCGCAGGTACCACGCGGGGTCGAAGCACGCCTTCAGCTCCTCGGGCGCCAGGCGCTCGGTCACCGCGGGGTCCTCCGCCAGCAGATCGAAGAAGGAGCGCCGCTCCTTCCACGCGCGCATGGCGTTTCTCTGGACGATCTCGTACGCGACCTGGCGGGCGAGGCCCCGGTCCGCGAGCCGGAGCATCACCCGCTGTGAGTAGACGAGGCCGTGGCTCAGCTCGAGGTTCTCCGCCATCCGCGCCGGGTCCACGTCGAGCCCCTCCACGACGGTCGTCGTGAGGTGCAGGATGTAGTCGAGCGCGATCGTCGAGTCGGGCAGGATCACCCGCTCCACGGACGAGTGGCTGATGTCCCGCTCGTGCCAGAGCGCGACGTTCTCGAGCGCCGCCTGCGCGTTGGCCCGGATCAGGCGCGCCAGGCCGCAGATCCGCTCGCTGAGCTCGGGGTTGCGCTTGTGGGGCATCGCGCTCGAGCCCTTCTGGCCCTCCCCGAACGGCTCCTGGGCCTCGAGGACCTCCGTCCGCTGGAGCCCCCGCACCTCGAGCGCGATCTTCTCGAGCGAGGCCGCGGCCACCGCGAGGAGGGCACAGAACTCCGCGTGGCGGTCGCGCTGGACGATCTGGGTGGAAACCGGCGCGGGCTCGAGGCCGAGCTCGCGGCAGACCTCCTCCTCGAGCGCCGGCTCGACGTGGGCGAACTGGCCCACGGCGCCCGACAGCTTGCCGACGGCGATCGCCGCCCGGGCCCGCCGCAGGCGCTCGAGGTTGCGCCCGGCCTCCGCGTACCAGACGAGGACCTTGAGGCCGAAGGTGGTCGGCTCGGCGTGCACGCCGTGGGTCCGGCCGACGATCAGGGTGTCCTTGTGGCGCAGCGCGAGCGCCCCGAGCGCCGCCCGGAGCCGCTCCTGGCCCGCGATCAGGAGGTCGGCCGCGTCGCGGAGCTGCAGCGCCGTCGCGGTGTCCCAGACGTCGCTGGTGGTGAGCCCGATGTGGACGAAGCGCGAGTCCGGGCCGAGCTGCTCCTCGAGGCTCGTGAGGAGCGCGATCATCTCGTGCTTGACCCGCTCCTGGACCGCCAGGATCCGCGCGATGTCGACCCGGGCCTTCGCCCGGATGCGCGCCAGCGCGTCCCGGGGGATGCGCCCCCGCCGGGCGTAGGCCTCGCACACGGCCAGCTCCACCCCGAGCCACGCCTGGTACTTGCTCTCTTCGCTCCAGATGCGGCCCATGGCGGGGCGGGTGTAGCGCTCGATCACGCTCCCACCTTAGAGCAAAACCACGGGCGGGGGAAGCCTAATGCCGCAGCAGCTCGCGTGGGAGGTTGCGCCGGTCGAGCGGCCCGAGCGTGGTGAGCGCCAGGCGCTCCTCGTCGAGCAGCTCGCCGATCAGCGCCTGGACCTCCTCGTGGCGGACCCGGTCGATCGCCTCGAGCATCTGGTCGATCGTGAGGAACGAGCCGTGGTGCATCTCCTGCTTGGCGAGCCGGTTCATGCGGCTCGAGGTGGACTCGAGCGAGAGCATCAGGCTGCCCTTGAGGTGGTCCTTGGCGCGCCCGAGCTCCTCCTCGGTGACGCCCGTCTTCTTCAGCTCGCGGAGCTCCTTGAGCGTGGACTTGAGCATCTTGGAGAAGTTCGGGGCGTCCGTGGCCGCGTATACGTAGAGCGTGCCCGTGTCCGTGTAGGCCTGCACGCCCGAGTGGATCGAGTAGACCAGCCCCTGGCGCTCCCGCACCTCCTGGAAGAGCCGCGAGGACATGCTCCCGCCGATCACGTCGTTGAGCACGAACAGGGCGTAGCGCTCGCGCGCCGAGTGGTGGAGGCCCGGGAAGCCCATGATGAGGTGCACCTGCTCGAGCGTCTTGCCGACGAGGTTCACGCCCGCCTTCAGGGCAGCCGGCGTGTCGGCGCGGCCGGCGGCGGGGCGCCCGAAGCCGTTGAAGCCCGCGCCGAAGAGGTCCACGACCTGCCCGTGGGTCACGTTGCCGGCGACCGCGATGATGATCCGCGGCGGCACGTACTCGGTCTGGAAGTGCTCGAGCGCCGTCTCGCGCGCGTAGCCGGCCACCGCCTCCCGGGTGCCGAGGATCGGCCGGCCCAGCGGATGGCCCTCCCAGACCTGCGCCGCGAAGAGGTCGTGGATCACGTCGTCGGGCGTGTCCTCGACCATCTTGATCTCCTGGAGCACCACCGACTTCTCCCGCTCCAGCTCCTCGGCGTTGAAGCTCGGGTGCAGCAGGATGTCGGTCAGGAGGTCGACCGCGAGCGGCAGGTGCTCATCGAGGACTTGGACGTAGAAGCACGTGTGCTCCTTCGTGGTGAACGCGTCCATCTGGCCGCCCACCGAGTCCATGGTCCGCGCGATGTCCTCGGCGCTGCGCGTCGCCGTGCCCTTGAACACGACGTGCTCGATCAGGTGGGACATGCCGCCGCGGCTCTCGGGCTCGTGGCGCGA
>MGBU01000034.1 GCA_001790205.1 Candidatus Rokubacteria bacterium GWA2_73_35
CTCTGCGTCCATCGCGGCACCTCCTTGTCGTGGTGGTGCAACGATGGCCTATCGGTGGGGTCAGCTACCAGACGGGGAAACGCGAGGAGTTACACTTCAGCTACCATACCCTTCAGGACGCGCGAGAGCTCGCCGCCTTCGTTGCGACCGTGTTACCGCAAGCGCTCGAACGGTTTCTCCGAGGACGCGTCGCCAAGCCGGTTGACGAGACGCCACCTCACCTGAGGCCCAAGTGGCTCACGACCTTGGGGAAACCAAGCGACGGTTGATGAAGAAGTCGCCCAACAGCCGCATCAGCACCGGCCAGTGGCGGTGAGATCTCTGACGACCGCGGGGCTGGCGGTCCTTGCCCTCTTGCTCGCCGTGGCGCGGCGGCTCCCACTCCTGCACGCCAGGACATGAGTGAGCCGTATACCGGGAGGTGCGACACCTGCGGCGCGCGGTTCCCGTGCGCCCTCGTGCACAACGGCTTCAACGATTCGGCGTTCGCCTACTGCGAGCAGTGCGGGACCGCGGGCTTCGTGAGCGCGTGGCGGGACGACATTCCCAGGGAGGCCCACTTCGAGGCCCATGGTCCCGTCTCAGCCGCGACCGAATCGCTGCTCGCCCCCTGCTCGTGCGGCGGGCGCTTCCGTCGCGACGCCGCGCCGCGCTGCGCCTCCTGCCACAGCGCGCTGTCCGCGACGGCGGCGGCCTCGTGGCTCGAGGCCCAGGCACCGGGCGCGGCGAAGGGGTGGCGCTGGCAGAGATCGTGGCAAGGGCTCTACAGCCTCATCGTCGCTGGCAGGTCGCAGCAGCTCGCATGGGCCCCGGCGCGAGCGAGCGCCGAGAGCGACCCGGCGGCGAGCCCGAGACCCCGTCTCGAACCGGACGACCCTACCGAGGGAGGCGGCCGATGGAGGTCGCGAGGCACATGACGGACGCCGAGATCCGTCGGCTCGTCGGTCGTCTGGACACGACGTCCGCGCGAGACGAGGAGGAGGCCTGGGGACAGCTCCGCGAGCTCGGCGTGACGGTGGTCCCCTATCTGGCGGAGGCGTACGGCGCCTTCCGCAAGTGGCAAGGCCGTGTGGCGCTGGTCTTCCATTCCATCCGGCACGCGCGTGCAAGCGAGGACGCGTTTCGGCTGGGGGTGGAAGCCTTGTCGGACAAGGCCACCCTGGTCAGGTACCGCGCGTGCGGGCTCCTGGCGTACTCGCAGCGACCCGACGCCCTCCCTCATCTCAGAGCGTTGCTCGAGCACTCCGACGCGCGGACCGTCGAAGACGCCCGAGCGGCCATCGATGCGATCTCACACAAGAACCACCATTACTTCGTCGATCGACAGCACTCCGGTCGGTCGTTCTGGCGGGTCAACGAAGGTGACGAAGGCGACACGCGTGCCTGACCCCACGCTGAAGAGCGTCATCCTCGCGGCGGGCCTCCTTGGCCTGATGATCGGGATAGCGTTCGTGACCAATCGCCTGGTCTATGGAGTCCGACCGCGATCTCCCGTGCTGACAGGGCACCTCCGGCGACGGGTCAGGATCGCCGTGTGCGGGGTGTTGATCGCCTGGGTCCTGTCGTCGCTGATCGCGCTGGCGCTGGCAGCCTCGTGGGCGGTCGGGGTCCTGACCCTCGCGATGCTGGCCATCCTGGCCGGCTGCGCCTGGGAGTTCGGTCGTGATGTTCTCTGAGGTCACCCGCGCGGCTTCACCCAGGTCTCCGACCACGCCAGGCAGGCGCTCGAGGCCTGCCGGTCGCCGCGCGTCTCGGGCCACGGTCGGCCCGTCGCCACGCGCCCGCCGAACTCGACCTGCGCGGCGCGCGCCGGGAAGAACGTGCTGAACACGCCGATCGGGCGGTCGTTGAAGCCGGGCGGCAGCGTGAGGACGAACGGGTCGAGGCAGTCCCACCAGGTGAGCCGGATCCGCTCCGTCGCCGAGACGACCGTCTCCCAGGCCGCCGAGCGCGGATCGCCGCCGCGCGTGAACTCGGCCGCGATGATCGGCAGCGTCTCGTCGGCGAATGCCGGAAAGAGCAGCGTCTCGATCGTGCGCTGCAGCCAGCGCGCGACGGCGGGGTTGTCGCTGTAGACGCGCACGCGGCCGTCGGTCAGCTCGCTCTGCACGAACAGGGCGTGGCCGGCGCCCGCGGGGCACCAGAGCACGCGCCAGTGGCTCAGCCGGTCCGACGGCGTCGCGCCGCCGTCGTGGCTCAGCCGGATGAAGGAGTTCTCGCCGGTCATCAGGACGTCGGTCGGGTCCACGGGCGGCATGCGGGCTCCTCTCGGACGGGCTCCTCGTCAGGTCAGGGCGCGAGCGGGCCGACCTCCACGCGGGCGTCGTTGAAGCAGGCGCCCTCGCAGATGTCGGCGTGGTGCGCCGGGCAGAGCGCTGACACGGTCTGGCCGTTGGCGCTCGTCCTGAGCCAGGCGCCCTTGAGCGTCGAGACGACGCCGCGCGGCACCGCGTCGGTGATCCGGAGCGGCAGGTGGATCTCGCCGAGGTCGTTCCAGACCCGCACGCGCTGGCCGTCGGCGAAGCCCCGGGCGCGCGCATCCTCGCGGTGGATCTCGAGCACCGGCGGCGCGTCGCCGTCCACGCCGCCGAAGGTGGACGTGATCCGCCGGTCCGACGCGGGCGAGAGCAGCGCGAGGGGGTAGCGCGACTCCAGGGGGCGGAAGCCCGGCAGCCGCGCGCCGTACCGCTCCTCCAGGTAGCTCGACACCAGCTCGACCTTCCCGGACTTCGTCTTCGGGAACACGTTCTTGAACAGGATCGCGTCCTCGCCGCCGACGGTCATCGCGAGCGCGCGGTCGGTCGCGAGCTTGCTCGGCGGGACGCCCTGGAGGCGCGGGTCGGCCGGGTCGAGCGCGTCGTCCGTGAGCTCGGCGTCGCTCGCCCGGAAGGCCGGGTCGGTGAAGCCGAAGCGCGCGGCGAGCCGGCGGAAGATCTCGGTGTTCGGCAGCGCCTCCCCCACGGGCGGGATGAGGGGCTCGGCGCGCTGGAGCCAGTGCTGGCCGTACGCCGCGTAGACGTCCGCGTGCTCGAAGTGCGTCGCCGCCGGCAGCACCACGTCGGCGTACGCCATGCTGTCGGTCATCACGACGTCCGCGCCGACGACGAAGAGATCCTCGCGCGCGAGGCCCCGGCGGAGCCGGTTCTGGTCGGGGTGCACGATGACCGGGTTGTGGTTGTAGATGAAGACGGCCTTGATCGGCGGCTCGAGGCGCGGGTCGAGCAGGTGCGCGCCGACATCGATGATGTTGAAGGTCCGCGTGCCCGCGGGGGTGAGGTCGGGCCTCGCGAGCCGCGCGGGCGTCTTGGGGAACGCGAACGAGGCGCCGTTGACGAGGCCGCCGCCCGGCACGCCGAACTTGCCGGCGAGGGCGGGCAGCGCGAAGACCGCGCGGATGCCGCTGCCGCCGTTCTGGTTGCGCTCGAGCCCGTTGCCGACGCTGATCGCCGCCGGCGAGAGCGCGTGGTACTCCTCGGCGAGCCGGCGCACGACGCCCACCGGGACGCCGCAGACGCGCGCGGCCTCCTCCGGCGTCCACCGGCGCGCCAGCGTCATGAACTCCTCGAAGCCCGCCACGTGGCGCGCGACGAACGCGCGGTCGATCCAGCCGCGGCGCTCCAGCTCGGCGGCGACGGCCCACGCCAGCACCACGTCCGTCCCCGGCCGGAGCGCGACGTGCAGGTCGGCCTGCTCGGCGACCTTCGTCCGCCGCGGGTCCACGACGACGAGCTTCGCGCCGCGCCGGCGCGCGCGGTTGAGCACGGGCATCAGGTGCAGGTTGGACCAGGTGACGTTGTTGCCCCAGGCGATCACGAGCCGCGCGTGCTCGACCTGCTCGGGGCGGATCCCGGGCACCGGGCCGAACGTGCCCACCCACGCCTCGGTGCGGATGCCGCCGCAGAGGGGCTTCCTGTTGAGCAGGCTCGCGCCGAGCCGGTGGAAGAAACGCAGGTCCATCGAGCCGGCCGCGAGCATCCCGTGCGGGCCCGCGTAGTTGAGCGGCAGGATCGCCTGCGGGCCGTGCGCGGCGATGACCGCGCTCAGGCGCTCGTGGACCAGGTCGAGCGCGGCGTCCCACGAGATCGGCTCGAAGCGTCCCGCGCCGCGCGCGCCGACCCGCCGGAGGGGCGTGCGCAGGCGCCCGGGGCCGTGCACGAGCTTCGGATAGAGCGCCGGCACCTTCGCGCAGAGCACGCCGGCCGTGTACGGGTTCGCGCGCGAGCCGCGCACGGCGACGATCGTGCCGTCCTCGACCGTGACCGTGAGGCTGCACGTGTCGGGGCAGTCCAGGGGGCAGACGCTCGCGCGCTCGACGCTCATGGCCCCCCATGGTACCTCATCCGCCGCGCAGGCCGCCGCGAGGGCATTGTGCCCGCCGGGCGCCCTCCGTATCATGCCCGCCATGCGGGTCGAGATCCCGTACGCGGAGCGCACCCTGACCGCCACCCTGCCCGACCGCACCCGCGTCCTCTCGACCACCGAGGCGCGGACGCTCGCGCCCGTGCCCGACCTCCCCGCGGCGGTGCGCGCGGCGCTCGCGGAGCCCCGCGGCCTCCCGCGCCTGCGCGACCTCGTCCGGCCCGCCGCCGCGGTCACGATCGCCTTCGACGACGCCACCGTCGCCTCCTACGGCCCGATCCGGGGCGTCGCGATCGAGGCCGTGCTCGACGAGCTGGCGGAGGCCGGCGTGCCGCGGGCGCGGGTCAGGCTGGTGTGCGCCAACGCGCTCCACCGGAAGCTCCGCTCGCGCGAGCTCGTGCGCCTGCTCGGCGACGAGCTCGTCGCGGAGTTCGGGGGACGCCTCTCCTGCCACGACGCCGAGGACCGCGACGCGCTCGTGGACCTCGGCCGCACGCCGGAGCACGGCTATCCGGTGCAGGTCCACCGCCTGGTCGCCGACTCGGACCTGACCGTCTACGTCAACGCCCGCTACAACCGCGGCTTCAACGGCGGCTGGAAGTCGGTCTGCGTGGGGCTCTCGACCTGGGAGTCGATCCGCGTCACCCACACGCCGGACGGCATGTCCATGTCGGTCCGCGACAACCGCATGCACGCGGTGCTCGACGAGATGGGCCGCCACCTCGAGGCGCGCCTGGGCCGCCGCGTGTTCAAGCTGGACACGCTCCTGGCCGACGCCTGGAACGTCGCGAAGGTCGTGGCGGGCGGCGTCGGGGAGACGCGGCGCGAGATGCTGGAGACGGTGGCGGGGCTCTACCCGCCGCGGCGCGACCTCGCGCGCGAGCGCTTCGACGTCCTCGTCTGGGGCGTGCCGGACTCGAGCCCCTACGCGGTCTTCTCGTTCATGAACCCGATCCTCACGCTCGTGTCCTCGGGCCTCGGCTACCTGGGCGGCGTCGTGGACGCGGCGGGTGCGCCCGGCTGCACCGTGATCCTGGCCACGCCCGTGCCCGACCGGTGGGACCGCGTCGCGCACCCCGCGTACCCGGAGGTCTGGGAGCGCGTGCTCCCGGCGACGCGCGACCCTTACGAGATCATGCGCCGCTTCGCCGAGGACTACGCGCGCCGGCCCGAGTACCTCCAGGCGTACCGCGCGGGCTTCGGCTTCCACCCCGTGCACGCGCTCCTCGCCGTGCACCCGCTGCGGCGCCTCGAGCACGTCGGCCGCGTCATCGTGGCGGGACCCGAGGACCCGGCGGTGCCGCGTCACCTCGGCTTCGAGAGCGCGGCGAGCGTCGAGGAGGCGGTCGCCCGCGCCGAGGCGATCCACGGGCGGGATTGCGCGCTCGCCTACGTCGAGCAGCCGGTGCCGGCGCGCCTGCGCTGACGCGCGCCGGCGCGCGAGAACCCTAGCGGCCGGCGGCGAGCTGGGCGAGCGCCTGGGTGGCGGGCTCGAGGCGCGGGCTGGCGAGGTCCACGGTGACGCGGAGCGCGCGCAGGCCCTGCATGCCCTGCAGCTCCTCCAGCTCCACGTCCTCGACGGCGCCCGTCACGTACCCGAGGTGCTGGAGGTACTCGATGTAGCCGCGGTACTCCTGGGCCTCGGCCGCCTGCGCGTAGACGATGGCGATGCGGCCCGGCTGGGTCACCCGCTCGCTCGTGCCCCGGATCAGCGCCTTGTCGATCCGCTTCTTCACGATCTCGTAGCGGATGTCGTAGGCGCCGTCCACGTCGAAGCGCTTCTCGTCGAAGCGGAAGCGGATCGCGAGCGGCGCGTGCTGGACCAGGACCAGGTGCGTCGTCTCGAGCGGCACCGGCAGCCGGTCGCGGAGCTGGTGGGCGCGGAGCGCGACCCCGCAGGTGACCATGAGCTGCCAGAGTCTGAGATTCCGGAGGTACAGCGGGTCGAAGCGGCCGTCCTCGAGGAGCGAGGCGCCGGCGTAGATCTGGTAGTCCACGCCGTCGGTCTTCTGCTTCTCGAAATAGTGCGGGCACATGGCCTGCGCCGCCTGCTCCTCGAGGTCGAGGTAGGCGGAGATGGTGTCGGCCACGCGCGTCACGCTCTCCTCGAACAGCCGCCGCCGATCGTAGACGGCGGCGCGCCGCGGGTCGAGCGCGGCCCGGTACGCGTCCACGCGCGCGCGGACGGCCGGCCCGAACTCCTGGAGGTGGTCGAACAGGCGCTCGACGTCACCGCGCAGGAACGCGACCACGCCGACCTCGTCGCCCGAGCGCAGGCCGCTCTCGATCTGCGCGGCGTGGCGGTCCACGCGGTAGCGCAGCTCGTCGAGCGCCGGCAGCGCGCGCGCCCCGTGCGCGGCGTCCAGCACCTGGCGCGCGAGCCCGAGCTGGCGCAGGAGGTCGGCCTGGATCGCGAGCGCGCGCTGCGTCGAGGAGCCCCGGATGTCCGCGAGCGCGTAGAGCGGGTGGACGCCCTCGAAGACGATCGGCTCGATCTCCGGCGCGCAGCCCTCCGCGGCGCCGCACTCGATGCCCCGCAGCACGGCCCGGCGGAACCGCCACTCCACGACGGGGTGGATCGCGGTGCACCGCTCCTTGATGAACGCCTGGATGCGCCCGTTCAGCTCCTCCATGCTCCGCTGGACGGCCATCGAGAACAGGGGCAGGACCTCGGCGAGCTTCGGCAGGTGCGCCGTGTTGAGGTCGCCGGGGCGCGGCGAGCCGAGCTCGAGCGTGCCGATCACCTTGTCCTGGTAGAAGAGCGGCGCGACCACGATGTTGCGCACGCCGCTCTTGACGATCTCGTCCTCGATGCACCCGCGGCCCGGCCACGCGAGGAGGTCCTCGACCACGAGCGGCTGGCCGCTCGTCACCGCGCGCTCGTAGATCGAGCCCGCGAACTCCGCCGTCGAGTGGTGCCGCGAGTCGGCGAAGATGCAGCCGTGCTCGTGCGCCGCGCCGGAGCTCAGGATGAGTACCTGGTCGCCCTCGAGCGCGGCGAGGCCGAAGCGCAGCTCGGGCCGCCGGAAGAGCGTCCGGAGCTTCGCCTGGAGGCTCTGGAAGCGCGCCGCGGAGACGACCGACTCCTTCTCGATCAGGTCGCGCTCGATCGAGGAGAGGACCTCCTGGTCCGTGACCTCGACCGCGCGGAACACCGTGAACCCGCGGAAGAGGAAGCGCTCGGGCGGGAGGATCGTCCCCAGATGGCCGGGGTCGAGCAGCTCGCTCGCGAGCCGCCGGCGCAGCGCCTCGTCGAGCGCCGGCGGCGGGCCGCCGAGCGTCTCGACTTCGATGAAGCGCCAGTCGAAGTCGACCTTGAAGTGGCGCTCGAGTCCCGTGTCCGGGTCGGTGACCGTCAGGACGAGCGGGTAGTCCATCACCGCCTCGACGCCGTAGACCCGGAGCAGGATCAGCGCGTACGCGTAGATGAGCCGCACCGTGGCGAGCGTCGCCGCGTCCAGGTTCACGCGGCCGCGCAGCGTGCCGTCCGCGGCGCGCAGCAGGCGGTCGAACGCCGGCGTGCCGTAGAAGCTCTGGAGCTGGAACGGCACCAACGCCGCGCCGAACGTCTCGTCGAAGAACGCGGGCGGGAAGATCGCGGCCATCAGGACGTCCACGAGCTTGCGATGGCGCGCGATCACGGCGGTGTCGGTGATCGCCCCGCCCAGCTCGGGGGTGCGCGCGACCTCCTCGCGGACGATGGGCGCGAAAGTATTGCTCCTGGTCCAGAAGGCGACCAGCGGCGCGAGGCTCAGCTCCACGCTGAACGGAAAGCCCCGCGGGTCGGCGCGCAGGGCCGCCATGAGGTCCGCGGACCTGGTCTCCATCGCAGGGTGTATTGTACCGCGGCGGTCCAGTAGAATGCCCGGCGATGCCACCCACGGGAGGAGCCATGCACCATCGCACCCTCGGCAGGAGCCCGCTCAGCGTCTCCGCGATCGGCCTCGGCTGCATGTCGATGTCGGGCGTCTACGGCCGCGGCGACGACGCCGAGTCGGTCGCCGTCGTCCACCGGGCGCTCGACCTCGGCGTGAGCTTCATCGACAGCTCGGACATGTACGGCTGGGGTCACAACGAGGAGCTGCTCGCGCGCGCCCTCAAGGGCCGCCGCGCGCAGGTCGTCCTCGCCACCAAGTTCGGCAACCTCCGCAAGCCCGACGGCACGCCCGGCGTCAACGGCCGGCCCGAGTACGTGCCCCAGGCGTGCGACGCGAGCCTCAAGCGCCTGGGCGTCGAGGTGATCGACCTCTACTACCAGCACCGCGTGGACCCCGGCGTGCCGATCGAGGACACCGTCGGCGCGATGGCGCGGCTCGTGGAGGAGGGCAAGGTCCGCTGCCTCGGCCTCTCCGAGGCCGCGCCCGCGACGATTCGCCGCGCGCACGCGGTCCACCCGATCGCCGCGGTGCAGAGCGAGTACTCGCTGCTCTACCGCGTCGAGGCCGAGGAGACGCTCCGCACCACCCGCGAGCTCGGCATCTCATTCGTCGCCTACTCGCCGCTCGGCCGGAGCCTCCTCACCGGCGGCGTCCACGGCACGGGCGAGATCCCGCCCGACGACCGGCGCCGCGACCACCCGCGCTTCAAGGACGAGAACCTCGCGAAGAACCTCGAGATCGTGCGACGCCTCGAGCCGATCGCGAAGGCGAAGGGCTGCACCCTGGCCCAGCTCGTGCTCGCCTGGCTCCTCGCGCAGGGGCACGACATCGTGCCGATCCCGGGCACCAAGCGCCGCGCCCGGCTCGAGGAGAACGTGGGCGCGGCGGGCGTCGTGCTCGGCGCCGACGACGTCGCGCGCATCTCCGCCGCAGCCCCGGCGGGCGCCGCCGCCGGCCTGCGCTACCCCGAGGCCGCGATGAAGGCCGTGTACCTCTAATCAGCGTCTACCTCCAGGAGGGCGCGATGAAGCTCTGCCAGTTCCACCTGCCGGGCCGCGGCCCACGCGTCGGCGTGGTCGAGGGCGACCGCGTCGCCGACGTCACGGGCAAGGAGGCGCCGTCGGTACGCGCGCTGATCGAGGCCTGCGGCACCGCCGAGCGGCTCGAGCGCCGCGCGGCGCAGATCGCGAAGCGCGCGCGGACGCGCGTCGCGTGGCGCGACCTCGACCGCCCGCCCTCGCCGCGGCGCGCGCACCTGCTGGCGCCGCTCGACCCGGCGGAGGTGTGGGGCGCCGGCATCACCTACCGGCGCAGCCGCGAGTACTACGAGGCGCACACGGGCGAGGGCGGGCGCACGAAGGGCATCTACGACCACGTGTACGAGGCCGAGCGGCCCGAGCTGTTCTTCAAGGCGACGGCGGCGCGCACCGCGGGCCCGAACGCCCCGATCGGCGTCCGGCGCGACTCGACGCTGACCGCGGTCGAGCCCGAGCTGGCCGTCGTCATCGGGCCGCGGGGCCGCATCGTCGGCTACACGGCCGGCAACGACCTCTCGGCGTGGGACATCGAGCGCGAGAACCCGCTGTTCCTGCCCCAGTCCAAGATCTTCCAGGGCTGCTTCGCGATGGGGCCCGTGCTCGCGACGCCGCGCGAGGTGGGGGACCCGCACGCCCTCGACCTCACGTGCCGCATCCACCGCGGCGGCCGCCTCCTCTTCGAGGGCCGCGTCAACACGCGCGAGATGCGGCGCCGGTGCGAGGAGCTGGTCGACTGGCTCGGCCGCTCGAACCCGGTGCCCGCAGGCACCGTGCTCTCGACCGGCACCGGCATCCTCGTGCCCGACGCGCACGCGCTGCGCGAGGGTGACGTGGTCGAGATCGAGCTCGAGCGGATCGGCACGCTCCGGAACCCGGTCACGCGTCTCGCGTAGCCGCGCCGGGCATGCCCTTCCTCCTGAGCCTCGCGCCGCTGGTCCTCGTCCTGCTGGTCCTCGTGAACCTCGGGACGATCTGGCGCCGCCTCCCGGCCCGCTGGGCGCTGGTGGCCGGCGCGCTCGGCGGCGTCGGTGGGAGCGTCCTCTACGTGGGCCTGGTCTTCCAGCAGCGCTCGTCCACCGCAGCGATCGGCTTCCTCTTCACGCCCTGGGTCTTCGCCGTCGCGGCGGGCTCGGCCGCGGCCTGGGGCTTCGGCCTCCACCAGCTCGTCCACACGCGGCAGGCGCTCCGCGGCGGGCCGCGCCCCGTCGCCGTCTGGGCCGTCGCCGTCGGCTTCCTGCTGGCCTCGACGTACTACACGGGGCGCGACGCGCGGAGCGTCGCCGGGTTCCTCCGCATCACGCGCGCGCCCGCCGACGCCCGCGTCCTGGAGGACGCCTACCGCGGCGCGCTGGCGCGCCGGGACTACCTCCAGCTCGCCGCCGTCGCCGCCCACCCGGGCACGCCGCCCGCGATCCTCCTCGCGATGGCGCGGAGCGACGACCCCGGCATGCACGCCAGGCGCCGCGGGCTCGTCACCCTCTTCGGCCGCGACTCGCTCGCGGTCGTGCGCGAGGTTCTCCGCAACCCGAACGCGCCGGCGGAGGCCGTCGCCGCCCTCGCGGCGTCGCCCAGCGACGAGGTGCTCTACGACGTGGCCGCGAGCGCGCACGCGACGGAGGCGATCCTGCGCGACCTCGCGCGGCGGCGCGACGGCTCCCTCGTGCGCTGGGGGCTCGCGCTCAACCCCCGGACGCCGCCCGACATCCTCGAGCGGCTCGCGAAGGACGCCGACGACGCCACCACGCGGCACCTCGCGGGCAACCCGGGCACGCCGCTCCCGATCCTGCGCGGCCTGGGCGCCTCCGGGAGCGCGCTCGCGCGCGCGGCCGTCGCGCGCAACCCGGGCATCGACGCCGCGCTGATGGCGCGCCTGGCCGGCGATGCCGAGGACGACGTCCGCCTCGCCCTCGCGCTCAACCGCGGGGCGACGCGGGAGGTGCTGGAGCGCCTCGCGCGGGACGAGAACGCCCGCGTACGGCGCCACGCCGCCGACGGGCTCCGGAGGAAGCGAACCCCGTGAGCGACTGGCTCGAGACCTATCGCGGCTGCGTCTTCCGCTGGGAGGTGGACCACAACGACCACTTCACCGTCGGCTACTACTTCGCGCGCTTCGCCGACGCGGGCCTGGCCCTGCTGGCGGCGCTCGGCCTCGGCCCCGCGTACATGGCGCGCGCGGGGTGCGGCTGCGTGACGACGGACGGCTACGCCCGCTACCAGCGGGAGCTGCGGGCGGGCGACCTCCTGCACGTGACGAGCGGGGTGATCGGCGTCGAGGCCGACGCCCTCGTGCTCGGCCACAAGCTCCTCGACTCCGGGAGCGGCGAGCTGTGCACGACGTTCGAGCAGCGCGTGCGCCACGTGGAGCTGGCGGGCCGCGCGGCCGTGCCCTTCACCGCCGCGCAGCGCCGCGCCGCGGAGGCGAGGCAGGTCGCCTGGGACGGCCCGCCGCGCGAGCGGCGCCCCCGGCCGCGGAGCCTCGACGGCTTCCGCGACACGGCGCGCGACACCGTGAAGCCGTGGGAGCTGGACCTCGATGGCCAGAGCGCGCTCGCGCACTACATCCTGCGCTTCTCGGCGTCCAACGGCCACGCCATCGCCGCCTTCGGGCTCACGCCGGGCTACATGCGCGCCGAGCGGCGGGGCTTCTCGACCTTCGAGTTCCAGCTCGAGGTGCTGGCGCCGCTCCGGCCCGGCGACCTCGTGCGCGTGCGCTCGGCCCTGCTCCACGTGGGCGGCTCCTCGATGCGCCTGCTCCACGTCATGGCGCGCGAGGCCGACGGCGGGCGCGTCGCGACGCTCGAGCAGCTCGGCGTCCACCTCGACATGGACGCGCGGCGGCCGACGCCGCTGCCCGACGCGGTCCGCGACCGCGCCCGGGCGCTCCTGATCCCGACCTAGCGTTCCGTGCAGGACGCCGCGCCACCGGTCGCTGCGCGACGGGGCGCGACGCGGCTTCGAGACCGGCTCACGAGGAGGCAGGCATGTCAGACAACGGCGGCTGGGCGAAGCGGGAGACTCAGGCGGAGGACTCGGTCACGATCCGCCGGGGCGGCGTGCGGCACCTGTCCGCTCAGGACGTGACGATCCGCCAGGGCGGGGCCGTGCGCGTCGAGGCCAACGACGTGACGGTGAAGCAGGGCGGCGTCCTGCTCGCGCGCGCCGGCTCGCTCGAGCTGACGGCCGGCACGGTCGGCGTCGTGCTGGCCGCGGAGGCGGCGCTCCCGCTGTCGGCCGCGAGCGTGGTGGTCGCGCGGGAGGCGCGGCTCGATCAGTCCGCGGGCGCCGTCGTCGCCGCCGGGACGGCCCACGTCCACGACAGCGTCATCGCCGTCCTCGTGACCCGCGAGCTCAAGGGCGAGGGTGTGCGCGTGCTCTTCGGCCCGCGGGCCGCGTTCGCGTTCGGCGCGGGCCTGGCGCTCGTGCTCGGGCTCCTGCGGCTCGCCCGCGGGCGCTAGCGTGGCCCCGCCCCTCGTCTCCGCGGCGTGGCTCGCCGAGCGCCTCGAGTCGCCGGGCGTCCGCGTCGTCGAGGTCTCCTCGGTGAACGACGACGCCCCGTGGCGTGCGGGCCACCTCCCGGGCGCGGTGTGGTGGTACTGGAAGGCCGCGCTCTGGCACGAGTCGGACCGCGAGTTCCCGACGCCCGCGGAGATGGCCCGCCGCCTCGGCCGCCTCGGTGTCACGCCCGACACGACCATCGTCCTCTCCGGCGATCCGGTGCAGTACGGCGCCTACGCCTTCTGGGTGCTCACGCTGTGCGGGCACCCCGACATCCGTCTCCTGGACGGCGCCCGGACCCGCTGGCTCGCCGAGGGCCGGCCGCTCTCGACGGAGATCCCGCGCTTCGCGCCCGCGGAATACCCGCCGCAGCCGGGCGACGCCACGAGCCGCGTCGGGCGCGACGAGGTGCGCGCCGGGCTCGGCCGGCCCGACCGGCTGCTGCTCGACGCGCGCGCGCCCGAGGAGTACCGGGGCGAGCGCGTGATGCCGCCGCCGTTCTTCGACCACGGCGCCGAGCGGACGGGTCGGATCCCCGGCGCCGTCCACCTCTACTTCCGCGAGCTGCTGAACGAGGACGACACGTTCAAGCGTCCCGAGGAGCTCCGCGCGGTGCTGCGCGCGCGCGGCCTCACGCCCGACAGGCCGGGCGACATCGTGACCTACTGCCGCCTGAGCCACCGCGCGACGCTCGTCTGGTTCGCGATGCGCCACCTGCTCGGCTACGCGAACGTGCGCGTCTACGACGGCTCCTGGACGGAGTGGGGCAGCATCGTCGGCTTCCCCGTCGAGCGGTGAGGCGGCCGCGCCCGCGCGCTAGTCGATTCGGAGCGTGCGCGCGAAGTCGAGCAGCGCGTCGGCGAACGGCCGCGGCCGCTCGGTCGGGATCAGGTGGCCGGCGTCGGCGAAGGTCAGCGTGCGCCGCGTGGGGATCCGGGCCGCCAGCTCCTCGACGTCCGCCGCGAGGTAGAACACTCGGTCGTGCAGGCCGGTCATGACCAGCACGGGCACCGTGAGCCGCTCCCAGGGGAAGTCCCAGTCGGCGGCGAGCGAGCCGGCGAAGAGCCGGAAGAGGCCGTCGCTCGGCTCCAGCGGACGGTACGGCTCGGCGGTGAACACGCCCGGACGCATCGCCGCGAGCTGCCCGGGGTTCACCAGCAGCGGGAGGTTCGCCTCCATGACGAGCCGCGTGCCGCCGGCGCGCGCGAGCGCGACCACCGCCTGGTTGATCCACTCGAGGCGCGGCCCCGGCTTCCTGAGCGTGTTGACCAGCACGAGGCCGACCGCCGGCACGCCGGCGAGGTGCCCCTGCGCGGCGAACAGCCCGCCGATCGAGAGGCCGACCAGGATCGGCCGCGGCGGCCTGACGTGGGCGGCGAGGCGCCGGAGATCCTCGACGACGACCCGCGGGGACAGCTCGGTCGCGGGCCCGCACCGGCTCTGGCCCTGGCCGCGGAAGTCCCAGCAGAGCGTGCCGAACCCGGCCGCCCGGAGCACCGGGCCGATCTCCTGGTGCTGCCACGTGGCGGTGCTGCCGGCCAGCGCGTTGACGAAGACGAAGGTCGCGCCGGCCGCGCCGGGAGCGTCGTACTCGTAGTGGAGGCTCTCGCCGGCGGCGATGTCGAGGCTCGGCATTGGTCCCCCCTCTCAGTCCAGGTGTTCGTGGCCGGTGACGCCCGCGGGCGTTCGCAGGAAGACCGTCGCCGCGGCGCACGCGAGCGGCAGCGACGCGAGCAGGCGGAGCGTGCCGCCGGCGCTGCCGATCAGGTCGAAGGCGAGCCCCACGGGCAGCGGGCCCAGGGAGGCGCCCACGACGCCGATCATCTGCCCGGTGCCCTGGATGCTCCCGAGGTGGAGGCGGCCGAAGTAGCGCGGCCAGAGATAACCGAACATCGTCATGCTGAACGCGTTGTTGAGCCCGAACAGCATCGCGTACGGCACGGCCGTCGTCAGGTCGCGCACGAGGGTGACGCCGACGAGGGACGCCGTCGTGACGAGCAGCCCGGCCGCGAGCACCCGGCGCGTGCGGTAGCGGTCGAACATGCGCCCGACGAGGGGCATGCTCACCACCATCGTCAGCGCGGAGACCGGGAACACGCGCGCCGCGACCTCGGCGGCGACCCCCTGCGCCGTGAGGATCGAGACCTGGTAGAAGTGCAGCGTCGTGACCAGCATCGCGATCGCGAACCAGCCGGCCCCGAGGATGTAGAAGGCCGACGTGCGCAGCGCCTCGGCGAGCGTGAGCCCGCCCACTGCCGGCGCGTCGCCCTTCGCCGGCGCGTCGCCCGCCCCCGCAGCGTCGCCGTCGGGCCGGAGCCCCACGCCCTCCGGCGTGTCGTGGACGAGCAGGAGCACCGGCGGCAGCATCAGGCCCCACGTGAGCACGCCGAGGACGACCCAGGCCTGCCGCCAGCCGAGCGTCTCGGTCAGGTACTGGCCGAGCGGCGGGTGGATCGCCATGGAGGCGGCGAAGCCGAGCGCCATCAGGCCCAGCGCGAAGCCGCGCCGCCGGCTGAACCACTGGGAGACCAGGCTGGCGCAGTTCAGCATGAGCGAGCCCTGGCCGAGGAAGCGCAGCGCCGCGAAGCCGAGGGCGAGCGAGGCCAGGCCGCCGACGGCGCCGAACGCGAGCGCGGCCGCGCCGAGCAGCAGGACCACGACCGTCGTCGTGCGCCGCGCGCCGAAGCGGTCCACGAGCCGGCCCATGTACGGCAGGCAGAAGGCCGCCACGAGCGTCGCCAGCCCGTAGGCCGACGCGATCGAGGCCTTGGAGAGTCCGAGGTCCTCCGCGATCGGCCCGACGAACACGCTGAAGTTGTGCGACTGCCCGGGGCCCGTCGCGAAGATGCCGAGCCCGGCCACGGCGAGGATCGTCCAGCCGTAGAACCACCGCTTGCCCATGGCGGCGAAGATCGCCGCCCGCACCGCGCCGTCGCTCACCGGGAGGTCACCGCCGCCAGTCTAGCCGCTCGGCGGCCCGTGCGATACGCGCCGCGTGCGCGGCGCCACCGCCAAACACGCTACTTTCCCCCGCTGCACGAACGGGATTGACTTCGTCAGCGGCTGCGCGTGTAGTGGGGCCCCATGGCGGGCGAGGACATCTACGGCAGCCCCGAGCACCAGGCGTTCCGCGCCGTCGCGCGCAAGTTCATCCAGACCGAGCTCGCGCCGCGGGCGCGCGAGTTCGACGAGGCGGGGCGGCCGGACAAGGCGATCTTCCGGCGGCTCGGCGAGATGGGCCTGCTCGGCATCCGCTACGACCCCCGGTACGGCGGCCAGGGGCTCGACTACTCCTTCCAGGCCGTGTTCCTCGAGGAGCTGACCCTCTGCGACAACGCCGGCGTGGCGATGGGCGTGAGCGTGCAGACCGACATGGCGACGCCCGCGCTCGCCCGCTTCGGTACTGAGGCGCTGAAGGAGCGCTACCTCGTGCCCGCGATCCGCGGCGAGCACGTGGCCGCGATCGCCGTCACCGAGCCCGGCGCCGGCTCCGACGTGGCGGGGATCAAGACGCGCGCGGTGCGCGACGGCGACTGGTGGGTGATCAACGGCTCCAAGATGTTCATCACCAACACGGCCAACGCCGACTGGCTCTGCCTGCTGGCCGTCACCGACCCCGGGGCGGGCTACAACGGCTACACGCAGATCATCGTCCCCACGGACACACCCGGCTTCACTTATCGGCTGCTCGACAAGATCGGCAACCGGGGCTCGGACACCGGCCTGCTGTTCTTCGACGACGTGCGCGTGCCGGTCGCGAACACCATCGGCGACCCGAACCGCGGCTTCCAGCAGCAGATGAACCAGTTCCAGGACGAGCGCATGGTGCCGGTCGTCACCGGGCCCGTCGCCGCGCGGCGTCTCTGGGAGCTGACGCTCGAGCACGCCCAGCAGCGCGTGGTCTTCGGCAAGCCGCTCGCGAAGATGCAGGTGAACCGGTTCAAGTTCGTCGAGATGCAGATCCAGATCACCGCGGCGCAGGAATTCAGCCACCGCTGCATCCGCAAGATCGTCGCCGGCGAGGACGTGACGCTCGACGTCTCGATGGCCAAGGTGTTCGTCGCCAACATGAAGCAGTACGTGGCGACGACCTGCGTGCAGCTCTTCGGCGGCAGCGGCTACATCTGGGAGAACCCCGCCGCGCGCGCCTACGTGGACTGGCGCCTCGGCACGATCGGCGGCGGCGCCGACGAGGTCATGAAGGAGGTCGCCGCCAAGCTGCTCCGCATCTGAGCCGGAGGATCGCGATGAAAGCGGCGCTCTATCACGTGCAGGTCAACGTGAGCAGGGCCGCGCGCTCGTTCCCGTTCTACCGCGCCCTGCTCGGGTACCTCGAGTTCCGCCGCGTCCACGAGGACGCGCAGAGCCTGGGCTTCTCGGACGGGACGGTGGACGTGTGGCTCATCGAAGCCGAGGAGCGGCACGCCGGCTTCGGCTTCCACCGGAAGCGCACCGGGCTCAACCACCTGGCGTTCCGCGTGGACTCGCAGGGCGCGGTCCAGCGCTTCGCGCGCGAGTTCCTGGCGCCGCGCCGGCTCACGCCCCTCTACGACACGCCCCGCGAGTTCCCCGAGTACGCGCCCGGCTACTACGCGGTCTTCTTCGAGGACCCCGACCGCCTCAAGCTCGAGCTCGCCCACGTGCCGCACCTGCTCGAGGCTCCGCACGCCTAGCCCGGCTTGCTCATGAACGACTCCCGCGTGCGCCGAACGGGTCCTGCCGCGGCGGGCAGCCCCACGAAGCTCGCCACCCCCGCCCGGTGTGGGGGTCCCCCGGCTCGCTTCGTGGGGCCCCCCGCCCGCCGCGTCACCCGTTCGACCACCGTGGGCGCGTTCATGAGCAAGCCGGGCTAGCGGTGCGCGTCCTGCTCGTCTACTGGAACCCGTCGCGCGAGCTGCTGCCCGCGCCGCCGATCGGCCTCGCCTACGTCGCGAGCGCGACCCGCCGCGCGGGCCACGACGTCCGCGTCCTCGACCTGGTCGGCCGGCGGCGGCCGCTCGAGGCGCTGCGCGCGCGCGTCGCCGCCGCGGCACCGGACGTCGTGGGCCTCTCGATCCGCAACATCGACAACGTCGTCCGCCAGCGCCCGGCCTGGCACCTCGAGGACGCCGGCCAGCTCGCGGCGGCCGTCCGCGCGTCGAGCGCCGCCCGGATCGTGCTCGGCGGCCCGGCCGTCTCCGTCCTCGGCGCGCGGGTGCTCGCGCACGTGGACGGCGACTTCGCGGTCGTCGGCGAGGGGGAGGAGGCGTTCCCGCGCCTCCTGGCCGCACTCGCGTCGGGCGGGGGCGCCGCCGCGATCCCCGGCGTCTGCACCCGCGCCGGGGACGGCCCGCCCGCCGAGCCCGCGCGGCTGCCGCGCTTCGGCGCCTCGGGGCTGGAGGACTGGATCGACTGGCGCCCGTACGCGCGCGCGGGCGCGACGTGGCCGATCCAGACCAAGCGCGGCTGCGGGCTCGCGTGCAGCTACTGCGCCTACCCCACCGTCGAGGGCCGCGTCGCGCGCCGGCGGGCGCCCGCGGACGTCGCCGACGAGATCGAGCGCGTCCGCGCGCGGGTCGGCCCGCGCACCTTCGAGGTCGTCGACTCCACCTTCAACGTGCCCCCGGAGCACGCCGAGGCGCTGTGCGAGGAGCTCGTGCGGCGGCGCCTGCGCGTGCGCCTCACCGCGATGGGCGTCAACCCGCTCGGCGCCTCCGCGCGCCTGTTCGCGCTCATGCGGCGGGCCGGCTTCAACTCCATGATGATCACGCCCGAGGCGGCGAGCGAGACGATGCTCCGGAGCCTGCGCAAGGGCTTCGGCGTCGAGGAGGTCCGCGAAACCGCCCGGCTGGCCCGCGACTCGGGCCTGGCCAGCATGTGGTTCTTCATGCTCGGCGGGCCGGGCGAAACGCGCGAGACGGTCGAGGAGACGTTGTCCTTCGTCGAGCGGCACCTCGATTGGCCCGCCTGCGTCAGCATCTTCATGACGGGGATCCGCGTGCTGCCCGGCACGGCCCTCGCGCGCGACGCCGTGGCCGCGGGCGCGCTCGCGGCGGAGCGCGACCTCGCGGAGCCCACCTTCTACCTCTCGCCCGCGGTGGACGAGGACTGGATGCTCGGCCGGATCAACCGGGCGATGCGGCGCACGCCCGCGATCGTACACGCCGCGGAGGAGGGCATGTCGACCTACGAGCGCATCGCGGACCGCGCCCTCGCGGCGGCCGGCGTCGCGCCGCCCTACTGGCGGTTCCTGCCGCTGCTCCTCCGCGTCCCGCCCGTGCCGGCGCTCCGGCGCCGCTGGCCCCCGCTCGGGCGGCCGGGGGATTGAGCGGGCGCGAGCGGGAGCGGTACCAGCGACCAGATCTCCCGCGCGTACTCCCGCACCGTCCGGTCGGAGCTGAAGCGTCCGGCGCGCGCCACGTTCAGGAGCGCCGCCCGCGCCCAGGCCCCGGGATCGCGGTAGAGCGCGCCCGCGCGCTCCTGCGCGGCGACGTAGGCGCCGAGGTCGGCGAGGTGGAGCCACGGGTCGGGCTGCTCCACGAGGCACTGGCGCACCCGCGCGAGCTCCTCGGCCGAGAGGCCGTCGAAGTGGCCCGAGAGCAGGAAGTCCACGGCCCCCCGGATCTCCTCGTCGCGCTCGTAGACCTCCCGGCCCGGGTTCGCGCCGGAGGCCCGGAGCGCCGCCACCTCGTGGGCCTCGAGGCCGAAGGCGAAGAAGTTCTCGGCCCCCACCGCCTCGCGGATCTCGACGTTGGCGCCGTCGAGCGTGCCGATGGTGAGGGCGCCGTTGAGCGCGAGCTTCATGTTGCCGGTCCCCGAGGCCTCGGTCCCCGCGGTGGAGATCTGCTCGGACAGGTCCGCGGCCGGCACGATCCGCTCGGCCAGCGAGACCCGGTAGTCGGGCAGGAACACGACGCGCAGGCGCCCCCGGACCGCGGGGTCGCGCTCGAGCGCGCGCCCCACGGAGTGGATCAGCCGGATCACGCGCTTGGCCTGCCAGTACGCCGGCGCGGCCTTCGCCGCGAACAGGACCGTGCGCGGGACGAGGTCGAGGGCCGGGTCCGCGCGCAGCCGCCGGTAGAGGAGCACGACGTGGAGCAGGTTCAGGAGTTGGCGCTTGTACTCGTGCAGGCGCTTGATCTGGACGTCGAAGAGGCTCGCCGGATCGACGCGCGTGCCGAGCGTGGCGGCGACGTGCGCGGCGAGAGCCTCCTTGGCCCCGCGCTTGATGGCCAGGAACTCGGTCCGCGCGCCCGCGTCCTCCGCCGCCGGCTCCAGCGCGCGGAGGCGATCGAGGTCGGTGATCCAGCCCTCGCCGATCCGCCGGGTGATGAACGCCGACAGCCCGGGGTTGCAGAGGCGGAGCCAGCGCCGCGGCGTGACGCCGTTGGTCTTGTTGGTGAAGCGCTCGGGATAGAGGGCGTGGAAGTCCGGCAGCAGGCGCTCGCGCACGAGTGCGGTGTGGATGGCCGAGACGCCGTTGATCGCGTGGGAGCCCACGGTCGCCAGGTGCGCCATCCGCACGCGCTTGGGCGGGCTCTCCTCGAACAGGCTCAGGCGCCGCAGCCGCTCGGCGTCGCCGGGCCAGCGTCGCGCCGCCTCGTCGAGCAGCCGGCGGTTCACTTCCTCGACGAGCTGGAGGTGGCGCGGCAGGAGCCGCTCGAGCATCTCCACCGGCCACTGCTCCAGCGCCTCCGGCATCAGCGTGTGGTTCGTGTACGCCGTCGTCCGCGTGGTCACGTCCCAGGCCGCGTCCCACGCCATGCCCCCCTCGTCCACCAGCAGGCGCATCAGCTCGGCGACGGCCAGCGAGGGATGCGTGTCGTTCAACTGGATGGCGACCTTGTCCGGCAGCGCCTCGAGCGGGTTCCGGTCAGCGCGGTGGCGCCGCAGGATGTCCTGGAGCGTGCACGAGACCAGGAAGTACTGCTGCCGGAGCCTCAGTTCGCGGCCCGCGTAGACGCGGTCGTCCGGGTAGAGGACCTTGGTCAGGTTCTCGGCCTGCACCTTCTGGTCCACGGCCGCCGCGTAGTCGCCCTCGCTGAAGTCCTGGAGGTCGAACTCCCGGTCGGAGCGCGCGGACCAGAGCCGCAGCGTGTTCACGTGGGCGCCGCCCCAGCCGACGATCGGCACGTCGTAGGGCATCCCGACGATCGTCCGCGCGTCCACCCAGCGGAACCTGAGCGCGCCCGCGTCGGGCGCGGGCGCGCTGCGGCCCTCGAAGGGGACGCCGAACACGTACTCGGGGCGCGCGAGCTCCCAGGGATGGGCCAGCCTGAGCCAGTTGTCGGGCTCCTCGACCTGGGCGCCGTCCCGGATGCTCTGACGGAACAAACCGTACTCGTACCGGAGCCCGTAGCCCATGGCCGGGTAGCCGAGCGTCGCGAGCGAGTCGAGGAAGCACGCGGCCAGCCGGCCGAGCCCGCCGTTGCCGAGCCCCGGGTCGGCCTCCAGCTCGCAGAGGTCGGTGAAGCCGAGGCCCCCCGCGCCGCCCGCGTCGCGGCACGCCGCGTCCAGGCCGAGGTTGATCGCGTTGTTGAGCAGGTAGCGCCCGGGCAGGAACTCCATCGACAGGTAGTAGACGCGCTTGACGTTCTCGCGGTGATAGGCCTGCTGCGTGACGATCCAGCGCTCGAGGACCCGGTCGCGCACGGCGTAGGCGAACGCGAGGAAGCGGTCGTAGGCCGTCGCGCTGTAGTCGTCCTTGGCGAGCGAGTAGCGGAGGTGGCGGCCCGCGTCCCGCGCGAGGGCCGCCGCGGCGCGGCGACTCACGTCACCGGCGGGAGCGAGTCGAGGAAGCCCAGCAGGACGCGGTTAAACGCCTCCGGCTGATCGAGGTTGGCCGCGTGGCCGGCGCCGGCGATGACCTCGAGCCGGGCGCCCGGGATCTTCTTCGCCATGTACTCCGACGGCGCGAGGAACGGCTGGTCCTGGTCGCCGACGACGATCAGCGTGGGGACGCGGATCGCCGGCAGCCCGTCGATCACGCGTGAGCCTTGCTGGGCCAGCATCCCGCGCGCGGCGTGCGCGAGCCCCTGGGCGGAGCGGTGCTCGCCCATCGCCTCGCGCATCTCGCGGCTGCGGTCGCCGAGGGCGGCGGGCCCGCGCGCCTCCAGCTCGGCGGCGCGCTCGTGGGCGCGCGCGTTCCACGCCGCCCGCGCCTCGTCGCTCCGGTAGCCCGGGCCCGAGTCGCAGACGACGAGCGCCTCGACCAGCGCCGGGTGCGTCAGGGCGAACGCGAGCGAGACGTAGCCGCCGAGCGAGAGTCCGCCGACCACCGCGCGCGCCACACCGAGGTGCTCGAGCAGGGCCCGCATGTCGGCGACCGTCAGGTCCGCCGAGTATTGCGCCGGGTCCGCGGGGCTCTCGGTCCGGCCGTGGCCGCGCAGGCTCCAGCTGATCACCCGGTAGCGCTCGCCGAGGGCGCGGTGCTGGCCGTCCCACATGCGGCGCGTGGCCGAGTAGCCGTGGCTCAGCAGCACCGTCCGCCCCCGGCCGGTCGCCTCGTAGTCGATCTCGATCCCGTTGAGCCGCGCCGTCGCCATCGTGTGGGTCCCCCGCGAGAGATGATAGCCCCACGCGCGGCCGCCAGGAATCGCCCGTGGGCCGGCCGCCCAGGGGTAGCATCACGCCGTGGAGACGGCGATCCGCGCGACCCGACGGGCCGCCCGGGCGGAGGAGTGGGCCCTCGTGCTCGCCGCCGCGGGCATCCCGCACCGCGTCGCGCCGGACGGCGCGGGCTTCAGCCTGCTCGTCCCCGCCGACGAGGCCCCGCGGGCGCAGGCCGCGCTCGCCGCCTACGACGAGGAGGCCCGTTCGGAGCCGGCCGCCGCCAGCCCCCCGGGCGCCTCGCCCCGCGTGGCGTGGACGGTCGGCGGCGCCGTCGGCGCGCTCCTCCTCGCGTTCTTCATCGTGACCGGCCCGCCCGCCGCCGGCTCCCGCTGGTTCGCGCAGGGCGCCGGCGCGGCCGGGCGCATCGTGGACGGCGAGCCGTGGCGGGCGGTGACGGCGCTGACGCTCCACGTGGACGCGGTCCACGTGGCCGGCAACGCCGTCGCGACCGCGGTGCTCCTGGCCGCGGTCGTGCGGGAGCTGGGGCCGGGGTGCGGCCTCTGGCTCGTGCTCCTCGCGGGCGCGGCCGGCAACCTGCTCGGCGCCCTCGCGCGGGACCCGCGGCACGTCGCGGTCGGCGTCTCCACCGCCACCTTCGGGGCGATCGGGATCCTCGCGGCGCTCCGCCTCGCCGGGGCCCCACGGCGCGCGCGGGGGAAGCGCTGGCTGGTGCTCGCCGCGAGCCTGCTGCTGCTGGCGATGCTCGGGACGAGCCCGGACGCCGACGTCCTGGCGCACGGCCTCGGGCTCCTCTGCGGCGGTGCCCTCGGGCTCACCGCCGGCGTCGCCCTCCGGCGCCCGCTCGGCCCGCGCGCGCAGTGGACGCTCGCGGCGCTGGCCGCGCTCGCCGTCGCGGGCGCCTGGCGTCTGGCGCTAGGCTAGTGAGTCAGTTTGATGCGCCACCCCGAAGGGAGAGAGCCGTGAGGTTATCAGCCCAGCTCGGCCGCGCGGGAACGCTCCTCGTGCTCGGCATCGCGGCGGCGGAGGTGCTGATCATGATCAGCCCCTTTGCCGGGTTCTTCTATGCGAGCCTCCAGTTTGGGTCTCTTCTCGAGGGCCTCTCAACGAGCCCGCTGACGGCGTGGCTCGACGGCTTCTTCCTCAATCACTCCGCCATGACGACCTCGCGCCTGCTCGAGTGGCACCGCACGCTCGGCATGGCGCTCCTCGCGCTCGGGCTCGCGGGGTTCGTCGTCTCGGCCGCTCAGGTCTACGGCAAGAAGCTCACCCGCCGCGGCGTGGCCAAGGGGTTCCTCTACCGGCTCGTCCGCCACCCGCAGTACCTGTGCCTCGCCGTGGCCGGCTGGGGCCTCTTGACGATATGGCCGCGGTTCCTCCTGCTCGGCACCTGGGTGACGATGCTCTTCCTCTATGCGGGCCTGGCGCGCTTCGAGGAGCGGCGGATGGCCGGGCGTTTCGGAGATGACTACCTCGGCTGGGCACGGGGCCGCGGCGCTTTCCTCCCCGGCAGCCCCGTGCGCCGGCTCTTCGAGAGGATCTTCGGGCGGCTCCGGCCTCGCGCCGTCGGGTGGGCGACCGCCTACGTCGTGTGCCTGACGCTCGCCTTCGCGCTCGGTTTCGCGCTCCGCGCCTACACGCGGGCGAGCATCCCCATCCTGTCTCGTCCCGAACAGCGCGCGGTCGTGCTGAGCGTCTGGCCCAAACCCGAGTCCTGGATGGCCCGGGTGTTCGACGCGGCGCTTGCCGACGCCCGGGTGCGTGCCCGCCTGGAGGCGACGCGGGCCGACGGGCCGGTGGTGGCTACGATCCTGCCGCCCCGGTACGGGATGAAGGGCATGTACTACACCCTTCCGCCGGGGCAGGCGCCGGACCGGCGCCACGGGGGCCCGGAACTCGGCGTCGATCCCGATGGCGTCGACGAGCCTGTCGAGGTCGTGCTCTCGCGGGCGGAGAAGGCCTACGGCGGGCGTCTCACGCTCGAAGACGCGCTCGACGTCGACGTTCGGCTCATCCCACTCGCGATTGTGGAGGTACTGCCGGCCAGCGGCGAGGTCACAGGCCTCCGCATCCCGCTGCCGCAGAACCACTGGGGGCCCCGCGTCGTCATGCCCGTGTTCTGACGGCGGTCGCCCCGGGCCTTCGCCCTCATTTAGGGCCAAGAGGAGCGCGGCATCGATCCTAGACCAGCGCCGCGATCGCCTCCGCGACCTCGCGCGTCGTCGCGCGGCCGCCCAGGTCGCGCGTCAGGGTCTTGCCCTCCTCCACGACGCGCTCGATCGCCCCGACGACCGCGGCCGCCGCCTCCGCGTGGTCGAGGTGCTCGAGCAGCATCGCCCCCGTCCAGATCTGCGCGATCGGGTTGGCGATCCCCTTGCCCGCGATGTCGGGGGCCGAGCCGTGCACCGGCTCGAACATCGACGGGAACTCCTTCTCGGGGTTGATGTTGCCGCCCGGCGCGAGCCCGATGGAGCCGGCGATGGCGGGGCCGAGGTCCGAGAGGATGTCGCCGAAGAGGTTCGAGGCGACGACGACGTCGAACCAGTCGGGGTGCTGCACGAAGTGCGCGGCCAGGATGTCGATGTGGTACTGCGCGGTCTTGACGTCGGGGTACTCCTTCGCGATCGCCGCGAAGCGCTCGTCCCAGTACGGCATGCTGTGGATGATCCCGTTCGACTTGGTCGCCGAGGTCACGTGCCGGCGGGGCCGCCGCATCGCCCGCTCGAACGCGTAGCGCATGATGCGGTCGCAGCCCCGTCGCGTGAAGATCGCCTGCTGGACCGCCAGCTCCTCGGGCGTGTCGCGGTAGAGCCGCCCGCCGATCTCCGAGTACTCACCCTCGTTGTTCTCGCGCACGATCAGCATGTCGATGTCGGCGGGCCCGCGGCCGGCGAGGGGCGAGCGGGCGCCCCGGAGCAGGCGCACCGGGCGCAGGTTGACGTACTGGCGGAACCCGCGCCGGATCGGGATCAGGAGCCCCCACAGCGACACGTGGTCGGGCACACCGGGGAAGCCGACCGCGCCGAGGAAGATGGACTCGAACCGCCGGAGCTGGTCGAGGCCGTCCTCGGGCATCATGCGCCCGGTCCGCGCGTAGCGCTCGCAGCTCCAGTCGAACGTCGTCCACTCGAAGTCGAAGCCGAACCGGCGGCCGGCGGCGTCGAGGACGCGCATGCCCTCGGGCACGACCTCCTTGCCGATCCCGTCGCCGGGGATCACGGCGATCCGGTGTCTCACGGGAGCCTCGTGAGCGCCGCGACGGTCTCCGCGGGCTCGGTCCGTCGCGTGTAGTCGGGATGGACGTCCGCCGCGCGGACGACCCCCTGCCGGTCCACGACGTAGCGGGCCGGCATGGGCAGGGTCCAGGAGGCGTCGCCGTTCGCCGTCTCGAGGTCGGTGCCGAACTTCCGGTAGATGTCGCGGATCTCGTCCGGGAGCGCGAAGACGAGCCCGAAGCGCCGCGCCACCTCGTTGCCGCGGTCGAGCAGCAGTTCGTAGGCGTGCTCGGGGTGCTGCACGCCCGCCTCGCGCGGGCTCGCCGCCACCTGCGGCGAGATGACGACGAGCGTGGCGCCGGCGGCGGTGATGTCGGGCAGGGTCTGCTGCAGAGCTGCCAGCTCTGCGACGCAGTACGGTCACCAGCGGCCGCGGTAGAAGCTCACGACGAGCGGGCCGCGCGCCAGCAGCGCGTCCGAGGCGACCCGGCGCCCGGAGACGCCCGGCAGCGTGAAGGCCGGCATGCGGTCGCCGACCTTCACCGCCCGCGCGGCGAGCCCCGCCGCGACGAGGTCGGCGGTGGCCTTCGCCATCACCTCGTAGAGCGGGCCGGGGATGCGGGCCTTCGCACCCTCCTTGATCTGGTCCAGCCGCTCCTGGAGACTCATGCGCCCTCCTTCTCAGGCTCCGTTCAGGACGAACCGCTTGTAGCCCTCCGCGTGGCGGACGCCGGCGCGCTTGCCGGCGCGCTCGGCCCAGCCGGTGAGGAGCGCTTCCACCCACTCGCCCGGCCCGACCTGGCTCGCGTGGGCGCGGAGCGCGGCGATCTTGGTCGGCAGCGTCTCGCCGATGTCCACCCACGTGTCGGGCTCGAGGCTCGCGGCGAGCAGGACCGTCCGCACCTTGTGCGGCGGCAGGCCCTCCTCGAGCAGCTCGGGGAAGATCGCGCGCGTCTCCGCCGACGGGAAGACCGCGTCGAGGGCCGCGCCGGCCGCGGCGCGGTGGTCGGGGTGGTTCAGGTACTCCTGGCCGAACCAGCGCACGGTCGGGTCGCCGCACACGACCACGTCGGGCCGGCGCCGGCGGATCACGCGCGTGAGGTCGCGGCGCAGGTCGAGCGTGGCCTCGAGCACGCCGTCCGGGTAGCCGAGGAAGACCAGCTCCCGCACGCCCAGGATGCGCGCGGCCTCGCGCGTCTCGCGCTCGCGGACGGCGACGAGGCCCGCGGACGAGGGCGTGTGCTCGTTGGTGCCGGCGGCGCCGGTCGTCACCAGGCAGAAGACCACCTCGCGCCCCGCGCGCGCCCAGCGCGCGACGCTCCCGCCGATCAGGAACTCGTTGTCGTCGGGATGCGCGGAGATGCAGAGGATCCGCGCGAAGGCCGGCGGGAGCTCGTATGGCTTCGCGCGCGCGCGCGGCATCAGCGGCCGAGCGCCTCCGCCGTCTCGTCGAGCGCCCGGCGGAAGCGCCGGAGCAGCTCGTCCGTCTCCGCTTCGGAGATCACGAGCGGCGGGGAGAGCGCGACGGTGTCCTGGAGCGCCCGGAGGATGAGCCCGTTGGCCTCGGCGCGCCGGACGAAGACCGCGCCCGCGGAGCCCGGCGGATCGAACGTGCCGCGCCCGGGCTTGTCGGGCGTGAGCTCGACGCCCGCCAGCAGGCCCACGCCGCGCACCTCGCCGACGAGCGGGTGGCCGGCGAGCGCGCGGAGCCCCTCGAGCAGCCGCGGCCCGACGCGCCCGACGTGCCCCAGGAGGTCGCGCTCGGCGAAGATGTCGAGCACCTCGAGGGCGACGGCGCACGCCGCCGGGTGCCCCGTGTAAGTGTAGCCGTGGGCGAACATGCCGAGCTTCTCGCTCTGGCGGACGCACGCCCGGTAGATCTCCTCGGAGACGAGCGTGGCCGAGAGCGGCAGGTACGCCGAGGTGAGCGCCTTGGCCATCGTCATGATGTCGGGCCGGAGCCCGAACGTCTCGCTGCCGAACATGCGCCCGGTGCGACCGAACCCGCAAATGACCTCGTCGGCGATGAGCAGCACGTCGTACTTCTCGAGGACCGGCTGGACCTTCTCGAAGTACGTCCGCGGCGGGACGAGCACGCCGCCCGCGCCCATGACGGGCTCGGCGATGAACGCCGCGACGGTGTCCGGGTCCTCGCGCAGGATCTGCGCCTCGAGGCTCTCGGCCAGGCGCGTCGCGAAGTCCTCCTCGCTCTCGCCGGGCCGCGCGTAGCGGTACGGGTACGGGCAGTCGGCGTGGCGCACCTGCGGGATCGGCAGGTCGAAGTCGCGGTGCGCGATCGTGAGCCCCGTGAGGCTCGCGGCGCCGAGCGTGACGCCGTGATAGGCCCGCAGGCGCGAGAGGATCTTCTTCTTCCGGGGACGGCCGAGCGCGTTGTTGTAGTACCAGCAGAGCTTGATCGCGCTCTCGTTGGCCTCCGAGCCCGAGTTGTTGAAGAACACCTTGGACATCGGCGCGGGGACCAGGCCAATCAGCCGCTCGGCCAGCCGGATCGCCGTGTCGTTGGCCTTGCCGCCGAACTGGTGGTAGTAGGGCAGGCGCCGCAGCTGCCGCGTCGCGGCCTCGACGAGGCGCTCCTCGCCGAAGCCGAGCGCCGTGCACCAGAGCCCCGCGAGCCCTTCGAGGTACTCGCGCCCGGCCTCGTCGTACACGTACACGCCGCGGCCGCGCGTGATCACGAGCGGCCCCTCGGCCTCGTGCCGGCCGAGGTTGGTGAAGGGGTGGAGCTGGTAGGCAACGTCGCGGCCCTGGATCGTCTTCGGGTCCATGCGCGGAAGGATCGCACGGCGCGGCGGGCGGCGCCAGCGCACGCCGCCCGCGCCGGGGTAGACTTGGGCGGCATGACCAGGCTGACGGAGTACACGAGCTACGCGGACGCGCACCGCCACTACTCGTCGGCGGCGCTGTGGGAGCTGTTCGACGGCAACCGGCGGGCGCTCAACATCGCCCACGAGTGCGTCGACCGTTGGGCGGACACCGGGCGCGTCGCGGTGCGCGTGGCGCACGCGGACGGCCGCGACGACGCCTTCACCTTCGCCGAGCTGTCCGCCTGGTCCTCCCGCTTCGCCCACTGGCTCGCGGCGCGCGGTGTGGTCCCCGGCGACCGGGTGGCAATCATGCTCGAGCCGTCGCTCCCCTTCTACGTCGCCCTCTTCGGCACCGTCAAGCGCGGCGCCATCGCCGTGCCGCTGTTCACGCTCTTCGGCCCCGACGGCGTGCGCCTGCGCGTCGAGGACTGCACGCCGCGCCTGCTCCTGACGACCGCCGAGAAGGCGGCAACCGCCCGCGGGATCCCGGGCGTCGACGTCGTCGCCGCCGACGACGCGCTGCTGGCGGCGCTCGCGCGGCACCCGGTGCGCTGGAGGGTGGAGAGCGCGGCCGACGACCTCGCCGTCTTCCAGTACACGTCCGGCACGACGCGCGAGCTGCCGGCGGCCGTCCGCCACACCCACCGCGCGATCGTCGTCGTGATGGTCGCCGCGCTCTACGGCACCGGCATCCGGCCCGGCGACGTCTTCTTCTGCCCTTCCTCGCCCGCGTGGGGGCACGGCCTCTGGCACGGCACGCTCGCGCCCCTCGCGCTCGGCGTGACGACGGGCACGATGGCCGGGAAGTTCGACCCGGTTCGTCTGCTCCGCGCGCTCCAGGACTACGGCATCACGAACCTCGCGGCGGCGGCGACGCACTACCGCATGCTGAAGGCGTCGAGCGAGACGGCGAAGTATCGTTACGCGCTCCGCAAGCTGTCGTTCACGGGCGAGCCGATCGACGGCGCCACGCGCACGTTCGTCGAGCAGACGCTCCGCGTGCCGGTGTCGAGCATGTACGGCACCACGGAGGTCGGCGTAGTCCTCGCCGACTATCCGGGCGCCCCCGACTACGTGGTCCGGCCGGGCGCCCTCGGCAAGCCGGTGCCCGGCGTGCGCCTGGAGGTGCAGGGACCCGACGGCCGGCCGGGCGCCCCGCGCCAGGTCGGCGAGATCAAGGTGTGGCGGCGCGACGCGTGGCTCGCGACGAAGGATCGCGGCTGGGTCGACGAGGAGGGCTACTACTACCACGCGGGCCGCGCGGACGACGTGATCATCTCCGCGGGCTGGACGATGAGCGCCGTGGAGATCGAGCATGTCCTGCTCAAGCACCCGGACGTGCGCGAGGCCGCCGTGATCGGCGTCGCCGACGCGCTGCGCGGCCAGGTCGTGAAGGCGTTCGTCGTGAGCGCGCGCCCCGGCGACGCGGCGTTCGCGCGCGAGCTGCAGGAGTTCACGCGCACGCGGCTCAGCCGGCACGAGTACCCGCGTCACGTCGCGTTCGTCTCCGAGCTGCCCAGGACGCCCGCGGGCAAGGTCAACCGGAAGGCGCTCCGGGAGGCCGAGCTCGCGGCGCCATCGCCGGCCGACCGGGAGAACACGCATGCCCCGTAAGGAGAAAGCGGCGCTCTTCCCGAAGATCACCGACCAGGGCCTCGAGGACCTGCGCAAGCGCATCGGCGTCAGGATCACCGACACGCTGGAGCCGTGGTGCCGCGAAGCGACGCTCGATGCCATCCGTCACTACGCGCACGGCATCGGCGACGACAACCCGCTCTGGTGCGATCCGGACTACGCGGCCCGCACGCGCTACGGCGGTATCGTCGCGCCGCCGAGCTTCCTGTTCGCCACGAACCGCATCATCTCCGGCTACGTCGGCGGGCTGTCGGGCGTGCACGCGATGTGGGCGGGCGCCGACTGGCGCTGGCACCTCCCCGTGCGGCGCAACGACGAGATCACGACGGAGGCGTGGCTGAAGGACGCGATCGAGCACGAGACGACGTTCGCCGGGCGGGCGATCCAGCAGATCTACCACGTCGACTTCCACAACCAGCGCGGCGAGCTCGTCGCCGACGCCGAGAGCTGGTGCTTCCGCACCGACCGCGACCTCGCGCGCGAGGCGGGCACGAAGTACACCGCGCTCCGGCGCAAGCCGCCGAAGCGCTACACGGAGGAGGAGCTCGCCGAGACCTACCGGCTGTACGCGAACGAGGAGGTGCGGGGGGCCACGCCGCGGTACTGGGACGACGTGCGCGAGGGCGAGCGCCTGCCGACGATGGCCAAGGGCCCGATGACCGTGACGGGCTTCATCGCGTACGCGCAGGGCTGGGGCGGGCTCTACATCCGCGCGAACAAGCTCGCGTGGAAGCTGATTCACCGCCACGCCGGGCTCGGCATCACGAACCGCTTCGGCATCCCCGACTGCCCCGAGCGCGTGCACTGGGAGCACGAGCTCGCGACGATGGTCGGCGCGCCGGGCGCGTACGACTACGGCCCGGAGCGCTGCTCCTGGCTGACGCACCACCTCACGAACTGGATGGGCGACGACGGGTTCCTCCGCCGCGCGCAGTCGAAGATCCGCCGCCACAATCCCGAGGGCGACACGCTCCGGATCGACGGCACGGTCGTGCGGAAGTTCGTCGAAAACGACCGGCACCTCGTGGAGATCGAGCAGGAGGCGCGCCAGCAGGACGGCGAGCTGTCGATCGTCGGCAGCGGCATCGTGGAGCTGCCGGTGCGGAGGTTGCGAGACTAGCTAGTGTGGCACAGGCTAGCTCGGCATATGGTTTACGGCCGACCCGCATCTTACATCGTGGTCGTCGAGCTACCGGGCGACGGCCTTTGGCGGGGCCATCATGCCGATCGTCGGCCTGTTCAGCCGGCGCAGCACGTTCAACGAGTGCATGGAGGCGCGCGGGTGGAAGCGGAAGGCGGAGTGAGCCGCTGGCAGGCCGGAACGGACGTACCGTTGATGCTTCCCGCCGCTGCTTGCAGCACCGGCCGGCAATCGCCAGCGCGGTCGCCGAAGAGCTGAAGGTCCTCACGCTCTTCGCTGACGAAGGGAGGCTGACGACTGACGCGCGCATGAGAGTCATGTCGATGCGCGATCTCGCCCCCCTGTGCGGCCTGCGATGGCACGCCCGGCGGCGACGGCGCCAGCACCTATGTAGAAGTCGCCATGACAAGCGCCGAACAAGCCGCTTGAGCGGACCGGCTACGCCGGCCGCTCAGCGCCGACGTTGGGCGGCCTCGGTCCGTGTAGCGCTGATCTCGCCGTGAGGCGATAATGGTGGCCAATGCCCTTCGAGATCGTCGGCGAGATCACGCAGATCCAGACGATCGCGGTGGGGTCGAGTATTCGAGGTCTTCAACGCCTTCGCAGGCTGTACGGGAGGGGCCGGTGGCGGAAGTTGAGGGGCGTAGCCCTGGTCCGGCTGCGGAGCGGAACGATACGAAAGGCGGAGTTGCACTGGTATGAGGCGCATGGGATCGGCCGTAAGGAAATCAAGCGCAAGCGGTATGTCGACTAGAACCAGCAAACCACGGCGTCGTTCGGCTCTCAGGTTCGTCGTGTGCGTCGAGAACTCCGCGTATCCGGCGTCGTTGGAGTTGCACAAAATCTATCGGGCACTTCCCGATGAAGGCGCGGCACGGGAGGGCGACCTGCGGATCGTCGACGAGAGCGGCGAGGACTACCTGTACCCAGCGGAATGGTTTGCTGCCGTTGACTTGCCGCGCAGGGTCAGGTCATCTCTGGTTCGTCGGTCGGCTCGGCTTCAATCCGCATAACTTCGGCATGCAGCCGGCGGCCTTCGGCCGCGGCTGATACCGGCGTTGGGCGGATAGAGGAGGGATCGACTCCATGTGAGGATCGCAGTCCTCGCGTCCCACGAGGGCACCACGCTGCAGGTCGGGCAAGTTATCAGCA
>MGBU01000035.1:0-594 GCA_001790205.1 Candidatus Rokubacteria bacterium GWA2_73_35
GATGCAGATGGCCTTCTACGGGGGCATCCCCTGCGCGCTCAAGGGCCTCCGGATCGCGCACGAGGAGCTCGCCGCCCGGGAGCGGAGGTGAGCGCATGAACGGCCAGGACGCGTTCCGCGCGCTGCCCGTCGGCCGGTGCGTGACCGTGCGCAAGACCGTCGGCGAGTCCGACGTCTACCTCTTCGCCGGGATCACCGGCGACCTCTCGCCCAACCACGTGGACGAGGAGTACATGAAGACGACGACCTACGGCCGCCGGATCGCCCACGGCGCGCTGCTCGTGGGCCTCATGTCGCACGCCTCGACCAAGGTCATCACCGACCTGCCGGGCACGATCGTCTCCTACGGCTACGACCGGGTCCGGTTTCCCGCGGCGTGCTTCATCGGCGACACGGTGACGGTGACGTACGAGATCACCGGGCGGGACGAGGCGGCGATGAAGACCTTCGCGCGCGTGACCTGCACGACCCAGCGCGGTGACGTCGTCGCCGCGGCGACGCACATCCTCAAGGTGGTCGAGTGAGCGCACGGCCGCCGCTCGCGATCCTCTCGGGTGTCCGGGTGCTGAGCTTCACGCAGTTCCTGCTGGGCCC
>MGBU01000035.1:617-4294 GCA_001790205.1 Candidatus Rokubacteria bacterium GWA2_73_35
ACGCTCGACCTCAAGAAGCCCGGCGCCCAGGCCGTGGCGCGCCACCTGATCGAGCGCGCCGACGTGCTGGTCCAGAACTTCCGCCCCGGGGTGATGGACCGCTTCGGCCTCGGCTGGGACGCGGCGCAGGCGCTCAACCCGCGCCTGATCTACGTCTCCGCCTCCGGCTACGGCACCACGAGCCCCTACCGCGAGCGCCCCGGCCAGGATCTCCTCATGCAGGCACTCTCCGGGCTCGCGACCATCTCCGGGCGCGCCGGCCAGCCGCCGACGCCCGTGGGCACCGCCGTCGTGGACCAGCACGGCGCGACGCTCCTCGCCCTCGGCGTGCTCGCGGCGCTCCTCGAGCGCGCGCGCACCGGCCGGGGGCTGCACGTCGACGTCAGCATGCTGCGCGCCGCGCTCGACCTCCAGCTCGAGGTCGCCACCTACTTCCTGAACGGCGCGCGGCTCCAGAAGAGCGCGACGGGGCTCGCGTCCACCTTCCACCCGGCGCCCTACGGCGTGTACGCGACGCGGGACGGCTGGCTCGTGCTGTCCCTGGCGCCGCTCGCGGCGCTCGCCGACGCCCTCGCGGTGCCCGAGCTCCGGCCCTACGCGGCCGTCACCTGGAACTTCGACGCGCGCGAGGAGGTGGCGCGGCTGCTCGAGCCCGTGCTCCGCCGCCGCACGACCGCCGCGTGGCTCGAGCGCCTCGTCCCGCGGGGCGTCTGGGCGGCAGCGGTCAACGGCCATGCCGAGACGTTCGCCGATCCGGCGGTGCAGGCCGCCGACGCCGTCGAGGAGGTCGAGCACCCGGTGGCGGGGCGCGTGAAGCTGCTGCGCTTCCCCGTCGAGTTCTCCACCGGGCGCGCGAGCGTGCGCCGGCCGGCGCCCGGCGCCGGCGAGCACACCGAGGAGATCCTGCGCGAGGCGGGCTACGGCGACGCCGAGATCCGGGCGCTGCGCGCGGAGGGCGCGGTCTAGTTGATCCGCTTCTCCTTGCCCTTCCACTCCCGCTCGCGCAGCACGAACTTCTGCACCTTGCCCGTCGAGGTCTTCGGCAGGTCGCCGAACTCGATCGCGGCCGGGCACTTGAAGTGCGCGATGTGCTGGCGGCAGGACTCGATGATCTCCGCCGCGGTGGCCCGCTGGCCGGGCTTGAGCGTGACGAACGCCTTCGGCCGCTCGCCCCACTTCTCGTCGGGGATCGCGACCACGGCGCACTCGAGGACCGCCGGGTGCTTGACCACGGCCTGCTCGACCTCGATCGTCGAGATGTTCTCGCCGCCCGAGATGATGATGTCCTTCTTGCGGTCGCGCAGCTCGATGTAGCCGTCCGGGTGCCACACCGCGATGTCGCCCGAGTGGAACCAGCCGCCGCGGAACGCCTCGGCGGTGGCGTCGGACTGCTTGAAGTAGCCCAGCGCGGCGTTGTTGCCGCGCATGATGACCTCGCCGAGCGTCTGGCCGTCGCGCGGCACGTCGTTCATGTTCGCGTCCACCACGCGGACCAGGTCGAAGAGCGCGTAGCCCTGGCCCTGGCGGGCCGCGAGGCGCGCCTGCTCCTCGGGCGGCAGCGCGTCCCACTCCTCGTGCCACCCGCACACCGTGTGCGGCCCGTACGTCTCCGTGAGGCCGTAGACGTGGACGGGGCGGAAGCCGAGGTCCCGCATCCGGGCGAGCAGCGTCGGCGACGGCGGCGCGCCGGCCACCGTGACCGTCACCGGCCGCGCGAGCGGGTGCGCCCTCGGGTCGTTCACGACGCCGACGTGCACGGTGGGCGCGCCGTTGTAGTGCGTGACGCCCTCGGTATCGATCAGCTCCCAGACGCGGGCCGGCTCGACCCGGCGCAGGCAGATGGGCGTGCCCGCAACCGCGGTGACGCCCCAGGTGAAGCACCAGCCGTTGCAGTGGAACATCGGCAGCGTCCAGAGGTACTTCGTGTCGAAGCCCATCGCGGTCTCGACGACCTCGGCGACCGCGTTGATCCAGGCGCCGCGGTGCGCGTACATGACGCCCTTGGGCCGGCCCGTCGTGCCCGAGGTGTAGTTGATCGAGAGCATCTCCTCCTCGTCCTCGAGCCAGCTCGGCACGGGCGCGGGCGAGGCCTGGGCCAGGAAGTCCTCGTACGGGTCGCCGGGGGCGCCGGTGTCGTCCACGCGGATCACGCGCAGGCCCGAGAGGTCGAGCGGCTTCACCACCGCCTCGAGCTCCGCGTCCACGAACAGGAACCTGGCGCCCGAGTGCTGGAGAATGTAGCCGATCTCGTCGGCGTTGAGCCGGGTGTTGATCGCGACCAGCACGCCGCCCGCCCCGGGCACCCCGTAGTGCGCCTCGAGCATCGCGGGGATGTTCGGGCAGATGAACGCCACGCGGTCCTGCTTGGCGAGCCCGGCCGCGCGCAGCCCGTTGGCGAGGCGGTTCACGCGCTCCTGGAGCTGGCGGTAGGTGTAGCGCCGAGCGCCGTGGATCACGGCGGTCTTGTCGGGAAAGACCGAGGCGCTGCGCTCGAGGAAGCTCACCGGGGTGAGCTCGGTGCGGTACACGTGACGGAACTCGCTCATGTCCGGCTCCTCCGCACGGAACGGATTTGGGCAATCTTACCCCAGGACTCCTTGCGTTGGCGGACGCGAGCGTCGACGCTCGCCGCCAACCCAACGGACGAGGAGGAGCGCATGCACAGGATGCTGCTCACCGACCACGGCATCTACGCCGTCGAGAACGCGAACCTCGAGCCGCCGCTCGAGATCCAGGGCGCCAGCGGCTCGCCGCTCCGGGCGATCGCGCTGGCGCCCTGAGCGCTCACTTGCCGGGCTGGGGCGTCAGGCGCAGGTACGGCTTGAGCGCCTTCCAGCCCTTCGGGAACTTCGCCCGGGCCTCCTCGTCGGAGACGGCGGGCACGATGATGACGTCCTGGCCCTGCGTCCAGTTGACCGGTGTGGCCACCCGGTGGCTGTCCGTGAGCTGGAGCGAGTCCAGGACGCGCAGGATCTCCTCGAAGTTGCGGCCCGTGGTCTGCGGGTAGGTGATCATCAGGCGGATCTTCTTCTGCGGGTCGATCACGAAGACCGTCCGCACCGTGTACACCTCGTCGTGGGCCGGGTGCATCATGCCGTACAGGTTCGCGACCTTCTTCTCGGGGTCGGCGATGATCGGGTAGTTGGGCGCGTGCCCCTGCGTCTCCTTGATGTCCTGGGCCCACCGCGTGTGCGCGTCCAGCGGGTCCACCGAGAGCCCGATGACCTTCACGTTGCGGCGGTCGAACTCGGGCTTGACGCGGGCGACGTAGCCGAGCTCGGTCGTGCAGACCGGCGTGAAGTCCTTCGGGTGCGAGAACAGGATCGCCCAGCTGCCGCCGATCCACCGGTGGAAGCTGATCGGGCCCTCCGTCGTCTGGGCCTCGAAGTCGGGAGCGACGTCACCGAGTCTGAGTGACATGGGGTCCTCCTTTGGTTAGGCGGCCTCGGCCGCTGCGAATACCCCATTACCGATCGGATTTCTCGGGACTGTACGCCATCCGCCTCCCCTCCGTCAAGTGCACTACGCAAATCGACCCGGCGCCCTGCGCGCGTTGTGGAAAGCCCCGCCGTGCGCATAGAATCGGGGCCCACAGGGAGGGCACCCGGGGATGAGGAGTGTCTACGAGGGCGTCTACGCGCGCTCCATGCAGGATCCGGACGGCTTCTGGGCGGCTG
>MGBU01000035.1:4321-5418 GCA_001790205.1 Candidatus Rokubacteria bacterium GWA2_73_35
GCGCTCGTCTACGACAGCCCCGTCACCGGCACCGTGCAGGCCTTCACCTTCGCCGAGCTGCGCGACGAGGTCGCGCGCTGCGCGGGCATGCTCCAGAAGCTCGGCATCGCCAAGGGCGACCGCGTGATCATCTACATGCCGATGGTTCCCGAGGCGGTCGTCGCGATGCTCGCGTGCGCCCGCATCGGCGCGATCCACTCGGTCGTGTTCGGCGGCTTCGCCTCGAACGAGCTCGCCAAGCGCATCGACGACGCCCGGCCGAAGCTCATCCTGTCGGCCTCGTGCGGGATCGAGGTGAACCGGGTCATCCCCTACAAGCCGCTCCTCGACGGCGCGATCGAGCTGGCGCGCCACAAGCCCGGGCGCTGCGTCATCCTGCAGCGGCCGCAAGAGCGGGCGCCGCTCGTCGCCGGGCGGGACCTCGAGTGGGGCGACGCGCTCGCCGGCGCGCGGCCCGCCGACTGCGTGCCCGTCGCCGCCACCGACCCGCTCTACATCCTCTACACCTCGGGCACGACGGGCGTGCCGAAGGGCGTCGTGCGGGACAACGGCGGCCACGCCGTCGCGCTCAAGTGGTCGATGGCGAACATCTACGGCGTCGGCGCCGGCGAGGTCTACTGGGCCGCCTCCGACATCGGCTGGGTCGTCGGCCACTCGTACATCGTCTACGCGCCGCTCCTCGAGGGCTGCACGTCGATCCTCTACGAGGGCAAGCCCGTGGGCACGCCGGATCCCGGCGCCTTCTGGCGCCTGATCGCCCAGCACGGCGTCAACGCGCTGTTCACCGCCCCCACGGCCTTCCGCGCGATCAAGAAGGAGGACCCGCAGGGCACCCACATGACGCGGCACGATCTCTCGCGCTTCCGCACGCTCTTCCTCGCGGGCGAGCGCTGCGACCCCGACACGCTCCACTGGGCCGAGGACAAGCTCGGCGTGCCCGTGATCGACCACTGGTGGCAGACGGAGACCGGCTGGCCGATCGCGGCGAACTGCGTGGGGCTCGGCACGCTCCCCGTCAAGGCGGGCTCGCCCACCAAGGCGGTGCCGGGCTACGACGTGCGCGTCCTCGACGAGGCGAACGCGGACCTGCCGGCCGG
>MGBU01000035.1:5474-20576 GCA_001790205.1 Candidatus Rokubacteria bacterium GWA2_73_35
TGGTGGCAGACCGAGACGGGCTGGCCGATCGCGGCGAACTGCGTGGGTCTCGGCGCGCTCCCCGTCAAGCCGGGCTCGACGACCAAGCCCGTGCCCGGGTACGACGTGCGCGTGCTCGACGAGGCGAACCGGGACCTGCCCGCCGGCCAGATCGGCTCGATCGCGATCAAGCTGCCGCTGCCGCCCGGATGCCTGCCGACCCTCTGGAACAACGACGCGGGGTACGAGGCGTCCTACCTCACGAAGCACCCGGGCCACTACCTGACCGGCGACGCGGGCTACAAGGACGAGGACGGCTACGTCTACATCATGAGCCGCGTGGACGACATCATCAACGTGGCGGGCCACCGGCTCTCGACGGGCGCGATGGAGGAGGTGCTCGCCGCCCACCCGGACATCGCCGAGTGCGCCGTCGTCGGCGTCGCCGACGACATCAAGGGCGAGGTGCCCGTCGGCTTCGTCGTCACGAAGGCGGGCGTCGAGCGGAGCGAGGCCGAGATCAGCCGGGAGCTGGTCGAGCGCGTGCGCCAGCAGATCGGCCCCGTCGCCGCCTTCAAGACGGCGATCGTCGTGCCGCGGCTGCCGAAGACGCGCTCGGGCAAGATCCTGCGCGGGACCATGAAGAAGATCGCCGACGGCCAGGCGTACACGCTGCCCGCGACGATCGACGACCCCGCGATCCTCGCCGAGATCACGGACGCGCTGGCGCAGAACGGGTACGCGCGGAAGGGCTAGCCGCGGCGCCCGCGGCGGCGCCACCAGAGGCCCAGCGCGGCGAGCACGGCCAGGCCGAGCGTGCCGTTCCAGAGGAAGGCGACCGACACGCCCCACGCCTCGGCGACCGCGCCCACGATGAAGGCGCCGATCGGGAAGATGCCCGCCGAGAGCCAGGTGTAGAGGCTCATCACGCGCCCGCGCAGCGCGTCCGGGGCGCTGAGCTGCATGGCCGTGTTGCAGGCGGCCATCAGCGCCAGGCCGAAGTAGCCGATCACCAGGAGCAGCGCCGCCGCCACCCACGCCCGGCGCACGAGCCCGAGCCCGAGCAGCATCGCGAACGTGATCGCCGCGGCCGCGAACAGCGCGGCGACCGGCGGCTCCCGCGTGGGGAGCAGCCCCACCGTGAGCGCGCCCGCGACCGCGCCGACGCCGAGCGCCGCCATGAGGAAGCCGAACCCCTCGGCGCCGAGCCCGAGCACGTCCTTGGCGAGGAGGGGCACGTACACGGTGAAGTTGAACACGCAGAGGCTCACGCCGAAGACGAGGCCGAGGGCGAGCCTCACCCGCGGCGTGCGGAGCGCCCAGGCGAGCCCCTCACGGATCGCCGCGAGCATCGGCGCGCGCGCCTCGCGCGAGGGCAGGCCGGACGCCCGGAGCCCGAGCAGGGTCACGATCACCCAGACGAATCCGGCCGCGTTCGCGAAGAACGAGGGCACCACGCCCCAGCGGCCGATCACCACGCCGGCCACCGCCGGACCGACGATGCGGGCGGCGTTGAACGAGGCGGAGTTGAGCGCGACCGCGTTCGCCACGTCGTCCCGGCCGACCATCTCCACGACGTACGACTGGCGCGCGGGCTGGTCGGCCACGTTGGCGAAGCCGAGCACGAGCCCGAGCGCGGCCACGTGCCAGTACTCGACGAGCCCCGTGGCCGCGAGCAGGCCGAGGAGGAGCGCCTGGCCCGCGAGCGTCGCCTGGGTCGCGACGAGGACGCGGCGCTTGGGCAGCCGGTCGGCGACGGCGCCGCTCAGGACCGAGAAGAGCAGCACCGGCGCGAACTGGAGCGTCGAGATCAGGCCGAGCTTGAACGGGGAGGCGGTGAGCTGGAGCACGAGCCACGACTGGCTCACCATCTGCATCCACGCGCCGGTCTGCGCGACGACCTGGGCGCCGTAGAAGCGGCGGAAGTCCCGGTGGCGGAGCGCCCGGAGCCCGTGGGGGAACGTCATCCGCGGGTGGGCTGCGCGAGCGCGTCGTCCTCGGGGCTCACGGGCCGCTATTGTACGTCGCGGTTGATTTCATCGCGCCACCGGACTAGGCTCTCCGCACCCCACGAGGCTTGGAGAGGAGACCGCGCATGCCGCTCCGGGTCATGTCGGCCGACAGCCACATGGATCTCGTCTTCCTCCCCCCCGACGCCTTCACCGCGCGGATGGACCGCGCGTGGGGTGACGCCATCCCCCACGTCGTGGAGCGCGACGGGCGCCGCGTGTGGGTGTCCGGCGACGCCGTGCTCGGCCCCTGGGGCGTGTACGGGCCGGGCGTGACCGGCGGCCGGCGCGGCAGGATCCTGGCCGACGCGGGCTTCGCCTCGGGCCGGGAGACGCGCCCGTCCGACCCAGTGAAGCGCCGCGAGGACCAGGAGCGCGACGGCGTCGCGGCCGAGATCATCTACGGGATCATCGGGATCTCGCGCGGTCTGTTCGCCGGCGGCGGCATCGCGAGCCCCGAGACGCTCGCCGCCGTCTATCGCGCCTACAACCAGTACATCGCCGAGTTCAACCGCACCGAGCCCGGGCGCTACGTCGGCCTCGGCTGCCTGCCGAACCACGACGCGCGGGTCGCCGCCGACGAGCTGCGCCACTGCGCGACGCTCGGCCTCCGCGGCGCCGTCTTCGTGCCGTGGGGCGCGGCGATGCCCGTGTGGCACGAGATGTGGGGGGCCCTGTGGTCGGCCGCCGAGGAGACCGGGCTCGTCGTCTCGTTCCACGTCTTCGAGGGCGGCGGCGCGACCGTCGGGTACGAGGTGAAGGGCATCCGGCACCCGGCGGTGATCGGCTCGTGGACCGTCGTGGCGCCGATGCAGATGGACGAGATCCTCGTATCGCTGATTCTCTCGGGCGTGTGCGAGCGCCACCCGCGGCTCCGCCTGGTGCTCGGCGAGAGCGGGATCGGCTGGCTCCCCTACGTCCTCGAGCGCCTCGACGACACGTACGAGGAGCGCCTGGCCGACGACCTCCGGCTCCCGCTGCCGCCGAGCGCCTACTTCAAGCGCCAGATCTGGGCGACGTTCCAGAAGGATTTCCACGGCGTCGAGGCGATGGCCCGGCTCGCGCCGGACAACGCCATGTGGGGCTCGGACTACCCGCACCGCGACGGCACGTGGCCCTTCTCGCAGAAGGCCATCGCCGAGCAGTTCGCGCGGATCGCCCCCGAGGTCCGGCGGAAGATGCTCTGGGAGAACGTCCGGCGCGTCTACCGGATCGAGCGATGACGCCGCGTCGCGCCGGCAGCAGGCCACCCGCGGTGGTCGCGGCCTCACGGACCCCGCTCCGATGAAGACCGTCGTCGCGCTCGGCGGCGAGGGCATCGGCGTCGAGGTCGTGGACGCCACGTGCGCGCTGCTCGCCGCGGCGGGCTTCCCGCTGCGCGTCCTGACGCCGCCGCACGGCGAGGCCGCGCAGCGCGCGCACGGCACGCCGGTGCCCGACGAGACCAAGCGTCTCTGCGGCCAGGCCGACGGCATCCTGTTCGGCGCCGCGGGCGGGCCCGCGTCGGTCGCGGTCATCACCTACCTGCGCTGGCAGCAGGACGCGTACGCCAACGTGCGCCCGATCAAGTACTACGAGGGCGCCGCCTCGCCGCTCGCCGACCCGCGCGGCATCGACTTCGTCATGGTGCGCGAGAACATGGAAGGCCTCTACCCCGCGCGCGAGGGCGACCTGGCCGAGCTGGCGCGCGCGATGCCCGAGCTCCGGGACCGCATCGGGCGGCGCGTGGGCGAGTACGGCGAGGGGCGCTTCGCGGTCAAGGTGGTGAGCCGCGCGGGCACCGAGCGCATCGCGCGCTTCGCGTGCGCGCTGGCCCGCCGGCGCCGGGCGCGCGGCCGCCCGGGCAGGATCACGTGCGTGACCAAGTCGAACGTGCTCACGCGCTCGGACGGCTTCTTCCAGGAGGTCGTCGAGGGCGTCGTGCGCCAGCACCCGGACCTCGCGTACGAGCACTCCCACGTGGACGACGCCGCGCGCCGGCTCGTGCGGTTCCCGCAGGCGGTCGACGTCGTCCTCTGCATGAACCTCTACGGCGACATCCTCTCGGACCTCGCGGCCGAGGCCGCGGGCGGCCTCGGCATCGCCCCCTCCGGCTGCTTCGGCGACCGCTGGGCGTACTTCGAGTCGATCCACGGCTCGGCGCCCGACATCGCCGGCCAGGGCATCGCCAACCCGACGGCGACGATCCTCTCCGCGGCGATGATGCTCGAGCACATGGGCCTCGCCGCGGAGGCGGAGCGGCTCGAGGCGGCCGTGGCGCGCGTCTACCGCGAGCGGCGGCACCTGCCCCGCGACCAGGGCGGCACCGCGGGCACCAAGGACTTCTGCGCCGCGGTGCTCAAGGCGCTCTAGAGCCGGACGAAGTCGCGGTAGACGGTGGAGGCGAAGTACTGGGCGAACCTCAGGAACGCGGCGTAGCAGCGCCGCGCGATGAAGAACGCGGCGGCGCCCGCTCCGAGCAGCAGGTAGGACGTTCGGCCGCCGACCGGCCAGGCCGTCCCGAACAGGAGTCCGGCGACGCCGCCGGCGATCGCCATGAGCCAGAAGACCCACCCCCCGACCTTCCTGGGGCAGGCGGCGGCGATCACGAGGATGGTCACCGCGACCACGAGCCCGATCCCGACGCCCTTCGCCGCCGGCCCGAGCCAGCCGGAGGCGACCCATCCCGCGAAGTAGAACACCGCGATGGTCGCCGCCGCTGTCACCCCCTGCATCAGCGCGTACATGCCCTGGAACTGCTGCGCGTAGGCCGCCGCGCCCTTCTGGACCAGCGCAGCGCGGCAAAGCATGAACGCGTCGTTCCGCCGCCGCTCCATGGGCGCCGTGTCCGCTTCGCTCGCGGTCCGCTCGACGTCGAGGCCGAAGTCCTTGCGGATGCGCGCCTTGAGCTGCGTCCGCACGGGGTCGGAGAGCGCGAACTCCGGGTCGAGCGCCGCGGGCCGCGTGTCGTCGAGGATCAGCGATGAGAAGCGCCGGCGCGCGCCGTCCGACTTCCGCTCGTGGGGGAAGGCCGCGTCGCCTAGCATCTGAAGGAGGTGTCCCGCGACGTAGCCGAGCACCGCCGCCGCGAAGGCCGAGGCCCACTCGGAGGGAAGACGGACCGTCGTGCCGAGGTGGAACGGGAGCCAGAGAAACCCGAGCAGCGTCAGGCCGGGAATCAGGTACCCATAGAGATCGTAGAAGTTGAGCCGATCGATCATGACTCAGCCCTCCCCGCGATCGAGCGCTTCCTGCCGCCGCCGCACCTCCGCGAGCACCCGGACCAGCACGGCCCGGGCTTCGGCGACGCGCTCCGGGGGGAGCGCCACAGCGCCGACGCGATGGTGTCCGCCGCCGCCGACCGCCTCGAGAATCCTCCCCAGGGGCACGCTGGCGAACTCCCGCCACGGGTTTCGCATCGCCGTGATCTTGGCGCCGCCGCGCGAGCGCACGATGCCGATCGAATAGCGCGCCTCGGGATGGAAGGAGTATGGCGCGTAGCGGCTGACGATGACGCCGTCACCGTCGACATCGAACGTGACGATGTCGTCCTCGTCGAGCACCGCACCTCGCGTGAACCGCTCGAGCCCCGCGTCAAGCAGGGCCCGGCCTTCCTCGAAGCGCTGCCGCACATCCGCCAACTCGCCGACCTCGTCGAGCGTGTGCTCGCGGAGCGCCCGGACCAGTCGCACGCAATGGCCGGCGCCGTCTCCGAGCGCCAGGCCGAGCGCGAGCCTGAGCGCCGGCGCGGATCCGAAGATCGCCTCCTCGACGGAGCCGTAGCGGGCCGCGTCGATCTTCTCCGCCCAGCCGACCAGGTCCGCGTAGCGCGCGTCCCGGTGACCGAACGCCTGCTCGAGGTGCCTCCAGAGCAGTCCGGCGCACGAGTCCGCGGCGCCGTCGTAGATCACGGCCGGGCCGGACCGCCGGTCGAAGTCGGCGCGGGCCTCGTCGTTCAGGAAGGCCGTGGCGTGATGATCCGCCCAGAACGCGGCCCGTGGGTGGTACAGGAAGTCCACGACGGCGGCCGGCGCCCCGAGCTCGAGCGCGAGCCAGCCCGCCCGGAGATCGTAGTCGACCGGATGGAGCACCAGAGGGGCCATGCCACGCGCGGTCTCGAGGAAGTCGGAGACGAGGACGGCCGAGGCGATCCCGTCGAAGCACGGCGAGTGGAAGTAGAGATGGCCCTGCTCACCCACCGCGGGAACGTCCTAGGCGCGCGCGGCGTCCGCGGCCGGCGTCTCGATCGGCAGCTCGATCGCGAACGTCGCGCCGCGGCCGGGCGGACTCTCGACGCTCAGCTGGCCGCCGTGCTCGCGGATGATGCCGTACGAGATGCTGAGCCCGAGGCCGGTGCCCTCGGGCTTGGTCGTCATGAACGGATCGAACACGCTCGCGATGATCGCGGGCGGGATCCCGGGCCCGGTGTCCGCGATCAGGATGCGGACGCGGTTGGCGCCGGCGCGGCGCATCGAGATGCGGAGCCGCCGCTGGCCGTCCACCTCGGCCATGGCCTGCTTGGCGTTCGCGATCAGGTTGGTCAGCACCTGCTGGAGCTGGTTGCCGTCCGCCCACACGGCCGGCAGCCCGGACTCGACCTCCTTCTCGATGACGATGTCGGTGATCCGAAGCTCGGAGGACGTCAGCGCCAGGACCCGGTCGAGCAGGTCGCCGAGGTCGACGCGCCGGCGCTCGAGCGGCATCTTGCGCCCGAACGTCAGCAGGCCGCGGACGACGTGTCGCGCCGCCTCCACCGCGTCCTTCAGCAGCCCCACGTGCTCCCTGAGCGACTCCGGCACCTTCTCATCGAGCATCTCGGTCACGCCGATGAGCACGGTCAGCGGGTTGTTCAGCTCGTGCGCGACGCCCGCGACCAGCTCGCCGAGCGCCGAGAGCTTGGCCGCCTGGACCATCTGCTGCTGCGCGAGCGTGAGCCGGAGCTTCTGGTCCTCCACCACCTCCTGGAGCCGGTGGGTCGCCTCCTGCGCCTCCTGGAACAGCCGGGCGTTGTCCACCGCGTACGCGGTGTAGGTCATGAGCGCGTTCAGGAACTGGAGGTCGGTCTGCGTGAAGGCGGGCGGGGACCCGCCGGCGGCGCCGGTCGTCGATTCCTTCTTCGCCAGGTTCACGGCGCCCACGATCCGATCGCCGACCCGGAGCGGCATACAGATGAACGAGCCGCCACCGTACGGCGGGCTGCCCTGCCGGCCGAACCGCGGGTCGGTCGCGATGTCCGCGACCAGCACGGGCTCGCCGAGCTCGACCACCCTGCCGGCGATGCCCTCGCCCACCCGCACCTCGACCTCGGCTTCCGTCTCGTCCCGGAGCCCGCGCCCGACGGCCATCCGGAGCACCTGCCGCTCGTGGTCGAGCAGCATGATGGAGCCGATGCCGGCGCTCACCGCGCGCATCGTCCGCTCGAGGACGTGGGAGAGGAGGTCCTCGATCTTGGGGATCCGGGCCGCCATCTCGACCATGTCGTTCAGCGTGCCGAGCTTGAACACGAGGTCCTCGAGGCGCTCCGTCGAGCCGCGCAGCTCCGAGAGCATGCGGCTGAACGCGTGGGCGATCTCGCCGATCTCCGCGACCTGCCCGAGCCCCGGCACGACGGCGGCCCGCGCCGCCCTCGTCCTGGCCGTCTCCGCCGTCTCCGCGGTCTCCGCCGTCTCCGGAGCGGGGGTCGTTCCCTCGAAGGCACGGCCGAGCGCCGCGATGTGGTCGATGAGCTGGCGGAACAGGACGAAGCCGAGGAGTGCGACGACCAGGGCCAGGAAGACGCCGATCTGCGCCTCCGTCTCCTGGAGCCGGTCGAACCGCCACAGGTAGAAGACGAAGAGCAGGAGCGGCAGGATCGCGGTGAGCGCGAAGATCGTGACGGACGCCTGCCGGAGGCGAACGGGCCGACGCGAACGCATCGCTACCGGAATCTCCCCTTGTGGCTATAGCGCCCTGCATAGTGTGGGCGCGACCGCGGGTGATTGCCAAGCGAAAATTCCATCGCCGGAAACGGCCGTCCGTCACCTCGATGTCGCCGCGGCGCTCCGCGAGCCCGCGCACGCCGGGCGCGCGCGCGAGCGTGCTCCCCGCCATTATCGCAGACCCGGCCGGCAGGCTGGGGCGTTCGTGGCATTGAGTCCGGGCCCGATCCGGGCGGATAATCCCGGCCATGAGCGACCCCACGGGCGACGCGATCAGCCGATTCCCGGTCCCCGACCCGGCGACGCTGCCGGAGGACCTCCGCCAGGTGATCGAGGCGAACGCCGCCAAGGCGGGCTTCGTCCCGAACGTGTTCCTGGCGTACGCATGGAAGCCGGAGCACTTCCGCGCCTTCTTCCGCTACTACGACGTCCTGATGCGGGGCGAGTCCGGGCTCACGCGCCCCGAGCGCGAGATGATCGTCGTGGCGGTGAGCGCGCAGAACTCCTGCACCTACTGAACGCTCGCCCACGGAGCGGCGCTCCGTGTCCTCGCGAAAAACCCGCACGTCGCCGACCAGGTTTCGGCCAACTACCGCCACGCGGCGATCACGCCGCGGCAGCGCGCGATGCTCGACTTCGCCGTGAAGATCACGCGGGAGTCCGCGGCGATCGAGGCCGCGGACTTCGAGGCGCTCGCGCGGCACGGCTTCAGCGACTCCGACGTCTGGGACATCGGCGCGATCGCAGGCTTCTTCAACTTCTCCAACCGCATGGCGAACATGGCCGCCGTGCGGCCCAACGCCGAGTTCTACACGACGGGGCGCCGGGTCTAACCCGGCGGCGGCCCCCACGGGCCCCCGTCAGCCGAGGTGCTGGCGGAAGAACTCGATCGTGCGGGCGCGCGCGAGCCGGGCGCTCGGCTCGTCGTAGCTCGCGCGCTCGTCGCAGTTGAAGCCGTGGCCCGCCGGGTACGCGTGCATCGGGATCCTCGGGTGCGCGGCGGCGACCTTCTGCCGGTGCTCGGGCGGGATGGACTGGTCGGTCTCGCCCCAGTGCAAGAGCACCGGGCAGCGCGGCTGCTCCTGCGCGTGCTCCGCGATGGCGCCGCCGTAGTAGCCCACCGCGCCGCCGATCCCGTCGATGCGCGTGGCCGCGAGCCAGGCGAGCGAGCCGCCCAGGCAGTAGCCGACCACGCCGACCTGGAGCCCGGCGGCCGCCAGCGCCTTCACTGCCGCGCGCACGTCGCGGACCATCTCGTCCATGCCGAGCTTGCCCCGCACGCCGCGGCCCCGCTCGATGTCCGCGGGCGCGTAGCCGACGGCGAAGCCGGGCTCGACGCGGTCGAAGATCGCCGGCGCCAGGGCCGTGTAGCCATCCGCGGCGAAGCCGTCGCACACGCGCTTGATGTGCGGGTTCACGCCGAAGATCTCCTGCACGACGACGAGCCCGGCGCGCGACGCGCCCGCGGGCGTCGCGCGATAGGCGGCGAGTCGGTGCCCGTCCTCCGCGGTCAGCGTGAGCATCTCTCCCATCGTCTGGCTCCTCCCCCGGTGTCCGGCTGCCCGGTGTGGGGCTACGATACGCGAGTCCGCGGCGCTTGCCCAGCCCGGGGCCGCCGCCCGGGGCGCCGGCGGGGCCCCGCACCCGGCGAAGCGCCTGGGGTAAGATAGGCGGACCACGCCGAGGAGGGCGCCGATGGAGCACGCGAAGACCGAGTACACCCCGCGCGAGCGCGTCGTCGCCGCCTACAAGGGCGGCTTCGCCGACCGCGTGCCCGCCTATCCGATCGCCGGCTCGTTCGCCGGCTGCCTCGACGGCCTCTCGATCGAGGAGTACTGCACGGACCCGAAGAAGGCCGCGAAGGCGATGCTCAACTACTACGAGCGCTACGAGCCGGACATCATGATCGCCTTCAACGACCTCGCCAAGGAGGCGGAGGCCGTCGGCTGCCACGTGAAGTACTCGGACTACGTCGTGCCGTCCATCGACCGCCACGTGCTCGAGGGCGACAAGGGCCGGCTGGCGCGGCTGGAGGTCCCCGACCCCCGGCGCGACGGCCGGCTGCCGGCCTTCCTCGAGCAGTGCGAGGCGCTCGCCGCGGCCAGGCTCCCGAGCGCGCTCGGCGCGGTCAACGTGGGGCCGTGGACGATCGCGATGCTCATGCGGAACCCGGAGCAGATGTGCATCGACACGATCGAGGACCCGGCCTTCGTCCACGACCTCATGCGCTTCGCGACCGAGTACGCCAGGCGCGTCGGCGACGCGGTGCTCGAGACGAAGATCGGCCTGAGCTACTCCGACCCGACCGCCTCCTGCTCGCTCGTCGGCCCGGACACGTACCGTGAGTTCATCAAGCCCTACCACAAGGAGCTGGTGGACTACTTCAAGGCGAAGAAGGTCGGCACGACGATCCACATCTGCGGCACGACCCACCAGATCCACGAGGACCTGGTGGACGTCGGCTTCGTCGCGATCACGATCGACCTCGACCAGCAGGCCGACCCGGCGCTCAAGGTGGACCAGCTCGACAAGCTCGTGACGCTCGGCAACCAGCGGGGCGTCGTGGCGATCGGCAACGTGGACGCCACGATCTTCGAGCGCGCGACGAAGGCGGAGATCGAGGCCGAGGTGCGGCGCTGTCTCGACACCGTCGGGCGCCGCTCGCGCTACGTGCTCTCGACGTCCTGCGAGCTGCCGCCGCGGGCGAACCCCGACTGCGTCCGGTGGTTCATGGAAGCCGCCCGCGAGCACGGGCGGTGGGAGCGGATCCTCGCCGGCTGATGGGCCCGGTCGGGCTCTCCCTGATGCCGCTCGAGAACCGGCGCGAGACCCTCCTGCGCGTCGCGACCGGCGCCGACCGGCTCGGCTACGACGCCTTCTTCCTCCCCGAGGCGTGGGCGCACGACACCACGGTCCTGCTGGCCGAGGCCGCCGTGCGGACGGAGCGCACCCGGCTCGGCACGGGCATCCTCGGCGTCTGGGGCCGGAGCGCGGCGCAGCTCGCGATGGCGGCGGCCTCCCTGCACGACGTCTCGGGCGGGCGGTTCACGCTCGGCCTCGGCGCGAGCACGGCCCAGCTCACGGAGGGGCTGCACGACGTCAGGTTCGGCGCGCCGACCGACCGGATGCGGCGCGTGGTCGCGCAGGTCCGGGCCCTCCTGGCCGGCGAGCGGATCCCGCTCTCCGCGGGCAACGGCGCCCGGCCGCTCAAGCTGAACCTGCCGCCGGCGGCCGGCGTGCCGATCTACCTGGCGGGCCTGGCCTCCGAGTCGATCCGCCTGGCGGGCGAGGTCGCCGACGGCTGGATGCCGTTCCTCTTCCCGCGCTCGCGCATGGCCGACGGCGTCGCGCTCCTCCGGGAGGGCGCCGCGCGCGCCGGCGGGCGGCCGCTCCCGGTGATCTGCCCGTGCATGCCGACGGTGGTCGCGCGCGACGCCGACGAGGCGCGCCGGGGCGCCGCCTGGTTCGTCGCCTTCTACCTCACCTCGATGGGGCCGTTCTACCCGCGCACGATCTCGCGGCTCGGCTTCGCGCGGGAGGTGCAGGCCGTGCTCGAGGCCAACACGACGCGCGGCGCCGCGGTCGTGCCGCCCGCGGCCGAGGCCCTGCTCGACGAGCTCCTGGTCTGGGGCACGCCCGACGCCGCCCGCGCGCGGCTCGCCGGCTGGCACGAGGCCGACGCGGCGCTGCCCATCCTCCTGCTGCCGCCGGGTCTCGCGCCGGCGCAGATCGACCTCGCGCTCGAGACTTTCAGCGCTTGACCGCTCCCGCGCCGCGCGGCACCCTGAGGAGCGACGCCGGCGGGAGGCGCCGGCGAGGGGAGGCCAGGGCATGAGAGGATCCTGCATGACCGGGCGCGGCGACGCGCCGGCGGAGCGGTAGCGTGGCGGCGCGGCCGCGCACGGTCGGCGAGCTCGCGGCGAGCGGCTACGTCCCCCGGCCCGTCAAGCAGGAGCTGCGCGACAACCTGATCGCGCGGCTCCGCCGCGGCGAGCCGCTCTTTCCCGGGATCATCGGCTACGAGGAGACCGTCATCCCCCAGATCGAGAACGCGCTCCTCTCCGGCCAGGACATCGTCTTCCTCGGCGAGCGCGGCCAGGCCAAGACGCGCATGGCGCGGCTGCTCGTCGGGCTCCTCGACGAGGCGGTGCCCGCGCTCGCGGGCTGCGAGATCAACGACGACCCCGCCGCGCCCATCTGCGGCGCGTGCCGCGCGCGCCTCGCGGCCGAGGGGGACCGGACGCCCATCGTCTGGCTCGCGCGCGACCGCCGCTACGGCGAGAAGCTCGCGACACCCGACATCACGATCGCCGACCTGATCGGCGAGGTGGACCCGATCAAGGTCGCCGAGGGGCGGTACCTCGCCGACGAGCTGACGATCCACTACGGGCTCCTGCCGCGCACCAACCGGGGCATCTTCGCGCTCAACGAGCTGCCCGACCTGGCGGAGCGGATCCAGGTGGGCCTCCTCAACATCATGGAGGAGCGCGACGTCCAGATCCGCGGCTACAAGGTGCGGCTGCCCCTCGACCTGTTCGTCGTGGCGAGCGCCAACCCCGAGGACTACACGAACCGCGGGCGGATCATCACGCCGCTCAAGGACCGGTTCGGCTCGCAGATCCGCACCCACTACCCGCGGCGGCCCGGGGACGAGATCGCGATCATGGAGGCCGAGCACACGCGCTTCGCCACCGACGGCCTCCGGGTCGCGTGCCCCGACTACATGCGCGAGGTCGTCGCCGAGCTGACGCACCTGGCCCGGCGGTCCTCCGAGATCAGCCAGCGCTCGGGCGTCTCGGTCCGCGTGAGCATCTGCAACTACGAGAACCTGCTCTCCAGCGCCCTCAAGCGCGCGATCCGGACGGGCGAGCGGGACGTCGCGCCCCGCGTGAGCGACCTCGGCGCCATCGTCGCGTCGACGAGCGGCAAGATCGAGCTCGAGACGCTGGGCGACGCGAGCGAGGAGAAGGTGCTCGGCAAGCTCGTGCAGAAGGCGGTGCTCACCGTCTTCAGCCGCCGCTTCGCCGCGGGCGAGCTGGACGCGGTCGTGGCCGCCTTCCAGGACGGGCTGCGCGTCGAGGTCTCCGACACGATGGCCTCGGCGGAGTACGCGCGGCAGGTCGCCGCGGTCCCCGCGCTCGCGACCGCCGCCGGGAAGCTCGGGGCCGGGGATCCCGCGTCCGCGGCCGCCGCCGTCGAGTTCGTGCTCGAGGGCCTGCACCTCTCGCGCAAGCTCAACAAGGACGCCGAGGGCGGCCGGCTGCGGTACCGGAGCTAGCGTGCGCGTCCGCTACTCGCGCTGGGACGGCTCGCAGGACCTCCCGGACCTCGACGCCGACGACCTCCTCGCCGAGGTCGCCGACGACGTCCTCTCCCACGGCGACCTCGAGAGCGCGCTGCGCCGCCTGCTCCACCAGGGCGTGCGGCCGCCCGGGGGCCGGGCCGCGCCCGGTCTCCGCGACCTGCTCCAGCGCCTCCGGCGGAGGCGGCAGGAGCAGCTCGACCGCTACGACCTCGGCTCGAGCCTCGAGGACATCACGCAGCAGCTCGAGGACATCCTCCGGACGGAGCGCGACGGGATGGACCGCCGGCTCGCCGAGGCGCGCGAGGGCGCGCGCCAGGGCCGCGTGCCCGAGCAGCTCGCGCGGCAGCTCGAGCAGGTGACCACGCGCAACCGGCAGGCGCTCGACGCGCTCCCGCCCGACCCGGCGGGCCGGCTCCGCGAGCTGCAGCAGTACGACTTCGTGGATCCGGAGGCGCGGCGCCGGTTCGAGGAGCTGCTCGCCTCGCTGCGCCAGCAGATGCTCCGGCCGTTCCTCCAGGGCCTGCGGCAGTCCCTCCGCGACCTCACGCCCGACGACCTCCGGCGCATGCGCGAGATGCTCCAGGACCTGAACCGGATGCTGCGCGAGCGCGCGGAGGGCGGCGAGCCCGACTTCGACGCGTTCCGCGAGAAGTGGGGGGACTTCTTCCCGGGCGCCGAGAGCCTCGACGACCTGCTCGAGCAGCTCGGCCGGCACGCGGCGCAGATGCAGTCGCTGCTCCAGAGCCTCTCGCCGGAGCAGCGCGGGCAGCTCGACGAGATGATGCGCTCGCTCTACCTGCAGGACGAGCGGCTCGAGGCCGCGATGTCCCAGCTCGCGATGAACCTCGCCGAGCTGCTCGACCCCGAGGAGCTGGGGCGCCGCTACCCGTTCAGCGGCGACGAGGCGGTCACGCTCGAGGAGGCGATGCGCCTCATGGACGAGCTTCAGCAGATGGACCGCCTCGAGCAGGCGCTGCGCGGCGTCCGCCGAGTCGAGGACCTCGAGCAGATCCGCCCCGAGGACATGGAGCGGCTCGTCGGCCCCGAAGCCCGCCAGGACCTCGAGCGGCTGCAAGAGCTGACGCGCAAGCTCGAGGAGGCCGGGTACCTCGAGCGCCAGGGCGACGAGCTCACGCTGACCGCGCGTGCGATCCGGACGATCGCCGACCGCGCGCTCCGCGACGTCTTCGACCGGCTCAAGCGGGACCGCTTCGGCGGCCACCCGACCGAGCGCCGCGGCGCGGGCGGCGACCAGACCGACGAGACCAAGGCCTACGAGTTCGGCGACCCGTTCCTCCTCGACATGAAGCAGACGCTGCTCAACGCGGTCGAGCGGCAGGGCCCGGGGACGCCCGTGCGCCTGGCCCCGGGCGACTTCGAGGTGTTCCGGACCGAGAACCGCTCGCAGGCGGCCACGGTCGTCATGCTCGACATGAGCCGCTCGATGCTCAACAACGGCTACTTCCTGCCCGCGAAGAAGGTCGCGCTCGCGCTCTCGGCGCTGATCCGGTCGCAGTTCCCGCGCGACGCGCTCTACGTCGTGGGCTTCTCGCTCTACGCGCGGGAGTTCACGCCCCAGCAGCTCCCGACGCTCTCGTGGAGCGAGTGGAACGTCGGCACGAACATGCACGCGGGATTCATGCTCGCGCGCCGGCTGCTCGCGCGCCACACGGGCGGCAACCGGCAGATCATCATGGTGACCGACGGCGAGCCCACCGCGCACATGGAGGGCGACGAGGCCGACTTCGCCTACCCGCCCTCGCGGCGCACCGTCGAGGAGACGCTCCGGGAGGTCCGGCGCTGCACGCGCGCCGGCATCACGATCAACACCTTCATGCTCGAGCAGAGCCCCTGGCTGGTCTCCTTCGTCGAGCAGATGGCGCGGATCAACGGCGGCCGCGCCTTCCTCTCC
>MGBU01000036.1 GCA_001790205.1 Candidatus Rokubacteria bacterium GWA2_73_35
GCCCGAGCTGGCTCACCGAGCGCGCCGTCACGGTCGCGACGAGCGGGAAGCCGACGTCCACGACGACGCGGGTGCCCGGCGCGGCGGGCGCGATGCGCGCGATCCTCCCGTTCAGGCGGTTGCGCGCGCTCGAGAGGCCGGCGCGCTCCGTCGACGGCATCAGCGTGACGTCCTCCGGGCGGATGCCGACGCGCACCAGCTCGCCCGGGCGCGCACGCCCGGCGACCTCGAGCTGCGCGCCCCCGATCACGACGAGCGTGACGCCCGCCTCGCTCGCGAGAACCCGGCCGGTCGCGATCGTCTCGACGCCCACGAAGCGCGCGACCTCCTCCGAGACCGGGGCGTGGAAGACGCGCGCGGTCTCGTCGAGCTGGCGGACGCGGCCCCCGATCAGGACCGCGACGCGGTCGGCGAACGCCTGCGCCTCGCTCCGGTCGTGGGTGACCAGCACGGTCGTCACGCGCCGCTCCCTCAGGATCGCGGCGAGGTCGGGGATCAGCGTCTCCCGCGTGGGCTGGTCGAGGCTCGCGAACGGCTCGTCGAGCAGCAGGAGCTCGGGCTCCAGCACCAGCGCGCGCGCGAGCGCCACCCGCTGCGCCTCGCCGCCCGACAGCGTGCGAGCCCGCTGATCGCGCAGCGGCGCGATGTTGAAGCGCCCGAGCCAGTGCGCCACGCGCGCCTCGCTCTCCGCGGGCGGCGCGCCGCGGAACCGGAGCCCGAGCGCCACGTTCTCCGCGACGGTCGCGTCGGCGAGGAACGGCTGCTGGAAGACCAGGGCGATCCGCCGGCGCTCCGCGAGCGCGTGCGCCGCGTCGACGGCGCGCCCGTGGAACCGCACCTCGCCCGCCGCCGGCCGGTCGAGGAACGCGAGGATCCTGAGCAGGGTGGACTTGCCGCTGCCGTTCGGGCCGATGACGGCGAGGACCTCGCCCTCCCGCACCTCGAGGGCCGGCACGCGCAGCGTCTCGACCTCCCCGTAGCGCGCGCTCACGTCCGCCAGTGCGACGACGGCGGCCGCGCTCACGACGGCAGCACGTGGATCGAGCCGCGGTGGATGGAGAGCTCCCAGTGGCGGTCGCGCTCGAGCTCGAGGATCTCGTAGACCAGGTGCGGCACCTCCACCTGGAGGTCGAAGTCGCCCTGCGCCGGCGGCCCCGCCTCGTCCAGCCGCACGCGGAGCGACCACACCGTGCCGAAGTCCGCCTCGCGGACAATCCGGCCGCGCATCACGTTCATGTGGTGCGCCGGGTCGGGGGCGCCGCGGTCCTTGCGCACCAGCCGCACGTACTCCGGCCGGATGAAGAACGCGATCGGGCTCTCCGGCGGCGGCAGGTACGAGCGCGTCGGCGAGTTCACGGCCTCGAGCGTCTGCCCGCGCCAGCGGATCTGGATGCGCTCGGGGGTCGCCTTGACCACGGAGCCGTGCAGCACGTTGGCGACGCCCATGATGCGCGCGACCGCCTCGGAGGCGGGCCGCCACAGGAGCTCGGCGCGCGGCGCCGACTGGATCACGCGCCCCGCCTCGCACACGACGATCCGGTCGGCGAGCCGGTAAGCCTCGGTGAAGTCGTGCGTGACGACGACCGCCGCCGTCCCGCACGCCGCGAGCACCTCGCGCAGCTCGTCGCGCAGCGCGCGCCGCAGCGGCGCGTCGAGCGCCGAGAGCGGCTCGTCGAGCAGGAGCAGCGCCGGGTCGATCGCCAGCGCCCGCCCGAGGGCGACGCGCTGGCGCTGGCCGCCCGACAGCTCGTGCGGGCGGCGCCGCTCGAGCCCGGCGAGCCCGAGCCGCCCGAGCACCTCGGCGGTGCGGCGCGCGCGCTCGGCGCGCGGGCGGCCGTGCAGCCCGAAGGCGACGTTCTCGGCGACGCTGAGGTGCGGGAACAGCGCGTAGCCCTGGAAGACGTAGCCGACGCGCCGCGCCTGGGGCGGCAGGCTCACGCCCGTGGCGGCGTCGAAGAAGACGCGGCCGTCCACGACGATCCGCCCCGCGTCCGGGGTGACCAGCCCGGCCAGGCACTGGAGCGTGAGCGTCTTGCCGGCGCCCGAGGGGCCGAAGAGGCCGACGACCCCGTCCTGCGCCTCCCAGCGGACGTCGAGCGCGAAGGCCGGGTACCGCTTGACGATCTCGACCGAAACCACGGCTAATGAGGCTCGTGGAATACGGTCACGCCTGGGCCCGGAGCGCGACGGCCCCGGTCGCACCGGGCTGGCTCGCCTGTACGCCGTCGCTCGCTCGGGCGGGGCTGCGCGCGACCCCCCATCCCCCTCCGGGGGCGGCACGAGGGCAGCCGACCCGCGGCGGCGCGCTCGCCCCGCCCTGCGCTTCGCGCGGCGACACGGCTCGCCAGACGGTGCTCCCGGGGCCCCCGCGCTCCGGGCTCGCGCCCATCGCCGTCGCCGTAGTCCGCGAGACTCATTAGTAGCGGAGCCTCGCCACGCGGCTCAGGCCGAAGACGAGGACGACGACGATGCCGACGGCGATCAGCGCGAGCGCGTTCGCCTCGTTCATCTGCGCCGCCTGCACGCGATCGTAGATCGCCAGCGGGAGCGTCTGGGTCCGCCCCGGGATGTTGCCAGCCACCATGAGGGTGATCCCGAACTCGCCGAGCGCGCGGCAGAATGCCAGGACGGCGCCCGCGAGGACCGCGCGCCAGGCGAGCGGCAGCGTCACGGACCAGAACACGCTCCACTCGGAGCGCCCGAGCGTCCGCGCCGCCTGCTCGAGCTGCCGGTCCACCGTCTCGAAGCCCGCCTGGGCGGACTTGATGAGGAGCGCGACCGAGCCGATGCTCGCGGCGAGCACCGCGGCCCACCACGTGAACGCCAGCTCGAGCCCGACCGCCGCGAGCGCGCGCCCGAGCGGGCCGCGGCTGCCGATGACGACGAGCAGGTAGTAGCCGAGGACCGTCGGCGGCAGCACGAGCGGCAGGACCACGACCGCCTCGAGCAGGCCGCGGCCCGCGAAGCGCGCCCGGGCCAGGAGGAGGGCCACCGGGATCCCCACCACCAGGGTGAGCGCGGTCGCGCTCAGCGCGACGCGGAGGGAGAGCCAGAGGGGAAAGAGATCCACGGGCTCAGAGCTCGCCGGGCATGCGGAAGCCGTAGCGCCGCAGCACCGGGCGGCCCGCGGCGCCGGTCACGAACTGGATGAACGCCAGGCCGAGCCCGGGGCGCGGGCTCCGGCGCACGACCGCGGCGACCTGGTCGAGCGGCGCGTGGAGCGCCGGGTCGACGGGCGCCCACTCGATCTCCGGCGCGTCCGCCACCGACCGCGCGAGGATGCCCGCGTCCGCGGCGCCGGTCTGGAGGAACTGGAGCGCGTGCCGCACGTTCTCCCCGTAGACCAGCTTCGGGCGCAGCGCCTCCCAGAGACCGCGTCGACGCAGGACCTCCTCGGCGGCGCGCCCGTACGGCGCGTGGGCGGGGTTGGCGATCGCGATGTGACGGACGCGCGGGCCGCGCAGCTCGTCGAGCGCCTGGAGTCGCGGCCCCGCCCCGCGCGCCGTGGCGAGGACCACGCGTCCCTGCGCGTAGAGCGTGCGGGTCTCGCGGATCAGCGCCCCCTCGACGACGAGCCGATCCACGAACGACTCGTCGGCGGCGAAGAAGACGTCGGCCGGGCCCCCGTGCCGGATCTGCTGGGCGAGGTTGCCCGTCGAGCCGAACACGAGCGTGAGCCGCGCGCCCGTGGCCCCCTCGAAGCGGGGCGCCAGCTCCCGGAAGGCGAACGCGAGGTCGGCCGCGGCGAAGACGGTGACCGAGCGCTCCGCCGCCGCGGCGTCGCCGGCCCAGAGCGCGAGCCAGGTCGCGGCCAGGGCGAGGAGGGTCCGGCGCCGCATCACGCGCTCATCTTACAGGCATCGGCGCGGTCCGCCTATCTGGCGTGGCGCTGCTGGATCGCGGTGAGCGCCCAGTTCACGAGGAACACGAGCAGGAGGAGCAGGAGCGAGAGCGCGATCGCGACCTCGAAGTTGCCCTTGCCGGTCTCGAGCACCATCGCGGTCGTGAGCGTGCGCGTCTGGCCCTTGATGTTGCCGCCGACCATCATCGAGGCGCCGATCTCCGAGATGACCCCGCCGAACCCCGCCATGACCGCGGCGAGCATCGGCAGCCGCGCCTCGCGCAGGACCACCCAGACCATCTGCGTGCGCGAGGCGCCGAGGGCCAGGAGCTGGAGCCGGAACTCCCGCGGCACGCTCTGCACGGCCGCCAGCGTGATCCCGACCACGATCGGCGAGGCGATGACCGCCTGCGCGATCACGATCGCCGCGGGCGTGTACAGGATCTCGAAGCCGCCGAGCGGGCCGCTGCGCCAGAGCAGGATCGTCACGAACAGGCCGACGACAACGGGCGGCAGCGCCATGCCGGAGTTGACGGCGCTCACGACGAGGCCGCGCCCCGGGAAGCGCGCGAGCGCGAGCGCCGCGCCCGCCGGGATCCCGAGGGCGAGCGAGATCAGCGTCGCGCTCCCCGAGACCTGGAGGGAGAGCAGGAGGATCGACCAGATCTCCCGGTCGCCGGCGACGAGCAGGCGGAGGGCCTCGTGCACACCATCGACGAGGAGGTCCACTTACTTGAAGTCCTCGTCGGTCTTGCCCGCGATCGGGACGAAGAGCGTCTGGCCGTACGTGTCCACGCCGAACGTCTGGACCACGGCCTGGGTCCCGGGCGCCAGCATGAACCCGGCGAACTTGCGCCCTCCGGCCGCGTTCACGCGCGGGCCGTTGGCCGGGTTCACCTCCATCACGGAGTAGATGTTGCGCAGCCTCGGATCGCCCTCGACGAGGATCTTGAGGGCGACGCGGCGGGTGAACGCCAGGTACGTGGCGCGGTCCGCGAGCGTGTACGCGCGGCGGTCGTCGGCGATGCCGAGCGTGGCGCCCATGCCCTGCCCCGACTCGATGTACCAGGGCGACGCCGGGGTGAGGCCCGCCGCCTTCCAGAGCGCGAGCTCGCGGGCGTGCGTGCCCGACTTGTCGCCGCGCGAGACGAACCGCGCGCCGGCCGCCGCGATGCGGCGAAACGCCCCGGCCGCCTTCTTCGCGCCCCGGAGGCCCGCCGGGTCGGCCTCGGGGCCGAGCACGACGAAGTCGTTGTACATGACCAGGCGGCGGTTGAGTAGCTTGCCGTTGGCGACGTACGTCTTCTCGAGCGCGGGCGCGTGGGCGAGCGTCACGTCCGCCTCGCCGCGCGCCGCGAGCGCCAGGGCCTGGCCGGTGCCGACCGCGATCGTCTTGACGGTGAACCCCGTCTGCTTCTCGAACATCGGCACGAGCACGTCGAGGAGCCCCGAGTCCTGGGTGGAGGTGGTCGTGGAGAGGATGACGACCGGGGACTGCGCGGCCGCCGGAGCGGACGCCACGAGCAGGAGGCCGAGGGCCAGCAGGAGTCGGAGCGGCATCGGAGTCCCCCCTTGATCGGTGTGGTCCCGGAACGCGATCGCTATGTCAGAATGGACATAACGATAAGCGAACTGCGCCCGACGGGCAAGACCTCAGAACTGGCGCGCGAAGGCGCGGTCGGCGGCGCGGTTGACCTGCTGCTTCACGCGCCGGAAGCGGCGGACCAGCTCGCGCGCCTCCCGCGTGAGTGCCGCGCCGCCGCCGCGGCGGCCGCCGATGCGCACGGCGAGGAGCGTGACGCCGAGGGCCCGCTCCGTCACCTTGAGGAGCCCCCACGCCGCGCGATAGGACATGCCGAGCCGGCGCGCCGCGCGCGCGAGCGAGCCCAGCTCGTCGACGGCCTCGAGCAGCTCGAGACGGCCGTCGGAGAAGATCATGCGCCCGCCCGCCTCGAGCCAGACCTTGGACTTGATCCGGAGCCGTCGCGCCATCGCCTCCGGAGTGTACCCTGACGCAGGGGCGCGCAGGGGCCCGCGCGCCGTGGGGCCGGCGCGGATTATACTCGCGCCGTGAAGGTCCTCGTGTGCCGCGACGCCCCGGAGCTGGCCGAGGCGGCGGCGGACGTGTTCCGCGACCGCCTCGCCGCCAGGCCCGACCTCGCGATGGCCGTGCCGGCGGGGCGGACGCCGCGGCGGATGTACGGCCTGCTGCGCGACCGGCAGGCGCGGGCGCCCGTCGCGTACGGCGCGATGCGCGTGTTCTCGGTCGACGAGCTGTGCCCGCCGGCGCCGCGCGACGGGTACTTCTGGCGGCAGGTCCGGAGCGAGTTCCTCGCGTGGGCGCGAGTGCCCCCCGAGCGGTGCCACCCGTTCCGGGTGGACGCGCCCGACCTCGAGGCGATGTGCCGCGCCTACGAGGAGACGATCGCGCAGGCCGGCGGCCTCGACCTCGTCATGCTGGGCCTCGGGCCGAACGCCCACATCGCCTCCAACGAGCCGGGCAGCGCCTTCGACTCGCCCGCGCGTCCGGTGCGCCTGCGGCCCGAGACGGCGCGCTACATCCTCACCGACGAGGTCATCCAGGGCGCGGTGGGCGACCGCGCGGTCACGCTCGGCATCGGCACGATCCTCCGGGCGCGCGAGGTCGTCGTGCTCGTGAGCGGCGCGGCCAAGCGGCCGCCGCTCGACAAGCTCCTCGACGGCCCCGTGACCCCCGAGGTCCCCGCCTCGGCGCTCCGGCTGCACCCGCGCTGCACGGTCCTCGCCGACCGCGACGCCCATCCCTGATCGCCGGCGGGGGCGCGGAACCGCGGGGCCCCCGCCGCGCGTCCCAAGGAGTGGAGGATCCCACCATGCGAGCTTCCGTCCTCACCCTGGCGCTCGTCCTGGCGGCCGGGGGCGCCGCGGCGCAGAACTTCGGCGCCGGCCCGCCGGAGGAGCGCCTGTTCGGCATCCAGTCGGAGACGGCGCGGACGCCTGGCGGCGAGACCGTCGTCCGCGGCTTCGTGGAGAACCGAGGGGGCGAGTGGGTGCGGCGGGTCGTGCTGCTCGTCGAGGGGCTGGACGCGGCGGGCCGGGTGGTCGGCCGGGCCTGGGTCCTCGTCGGCGGCGAGATCGGCCCGGGCGCGCGGGACTGGTTCGAGGTGCGGGCGCCCGCGCTCGGAGCGACGTTCCGCGTGCGCGTGCACTCCTTCGAGTACCTGCCCCGCGGCGCCGGCTAGGGCCCGGCGCCACTCAGCGCCCGCTGCCCCCGCCCGGCAGGGGCTCCCGCGTCACCACCGAGACCGGGCGGAACGCGAGCCGGCCCCGGGCCACGACCACCAGGTCGTCGCCGCGCGGCAGGCGCGCGAGCGCCGCGTCGGGCAGGATCGCGACCGCGCCCGCCTCCCGCGCGAGCGTCCGCCCCAGGTCGCCCTCGGCCTCCGCCCTGAGGACGGGGCGACCGAGGTAGAAGGACAGCGGCAGCTCGTGGAGCCCGAGCGTCACGATCACCGGCGCCCGCGCGAGCGTGGGCCCGGCCTCGCGGGCGACCCGCGGATAGTCGTAGACGCCGTTGCGCCGCGGCAGCTTCCAGTGGTAGCCGCCCGCGAGCAGCACCGCCGCGCCCAGCCAGGCGGCGACGAACGCGCGCCCCCACTGCCCGCGGCGCGCGCCGAGGAGCAGGGCGCCGACGAGCAGCACGAGTCCGCCGACGAGTAGCAGCGCCTCGGTCGCCGACGCCGGCAGCGCCAGCCGCGCGTCCCGGAGCCAGCGCCCCCGGAACGTGACGACCGCGACCGTCGCCGCGAGCAGCAGGAGGCCGCCCGCGGCGTACGCCCGCCACGGGACCGGCCCCGGCCGCCGCAACCTGACGACCGCCCCGCTCCACCACCAGCCGACGAGCAGGCTCACGGGCGCGATCAGCGGCAGGTAGTAGCGGACGCGCTGCTGGCGCGCGAACGCGACGAGCACGAAGACGACCGCCGCCCACAGGAGCACGAAGAGCACCCCGTCGCGCTCGTCGCCGCGCCCGCGCAGGAACCGCCAGGCCAGGGTGAGCGCCGGCGGCAGGAACAGCACCCAGGGGACCAGGACGACGACCGCGTTCTGCAGCGGCGCCACGAGCGACGCGAGCGTCGGCACCCGTGGCGCGTACCAGCCGAGGTGGTCGGTGACGACGACCTGCCGGACCGCCTCCGAGTCGGCGGCGAGCCCGGCGAGCCACCAGGGCGCGACCAGCGCCGCCACGAGCGCGAGCCCGCGGCCGGGACTGAGCCGCCGCCAGACGTCCGCCCGCCGGTGCGCCACCGCCCACGCGAGCGCCACGCCGAGCGGCAGCAGGCCCGCGGGCCCCTTGGCCCAGAAAGCCAGCGCGCCGAGCCCGTAGAAGCCGACCCAGGCGCGGCCCTCCGGGCGCCGGAGCGCGCGCCAGAGCATCCACACGCTTCCGGCGATGAAGGCGGTCATCAGCATGTCGGGCAGCGGCAGGCGCGCGTGCAGGAAGAGCCCCTGCGTCGTCACCGCGATCAGCGCCGCGTACCGCCCCGCGGCCGGGCCGAACAGCTCGCGGCCGAGGGCGTAGAGGACGCACGCGGTCGCGAGGCCCGCGGCGGCGGACGGCAGCACGGCGGTGAGCTGCGTGACCTGGCCCAGGGGCCACGAGACGAGCGCGATCAGCCACGCGAGCAGCACCGGCTTGTTGAGGTACAGGGCGCCGTTGAGCCGCGGGTAGAGCCAGTCGCCCCGCGCCAGCACGTCCTGCGCGAGCACCGCGAAGCGCGCCTCGTCGTTGTTGGAGAGGATGCGCCCGCCCAGGTCGGTCGCGACCAGGAGCGCGGAGACGGCGACGACCAGGAGGAAGGGCCGGGCGGGCGCCCGGCTCACGGGTGGAGCACGCGGCCCGTGCCGGCGGCGTGGAACCGGCCGCCGTCGACGACGACCGCCCCGTTGACGAGCACCCAGGGGATGCCGGTCGGGTAGCGGTGCGGGTCGGCGAACGTCGCCTCGTCCTTCACGGTCGCCGGGTCGAAGACCGTGAGGTCGGCGGCGAAGCCCGGGCGCACGAGGCCGCGGTCGGCGAGGCGCAGGCGCGCGGCCGGCATCCCGGTCATCTTGTGGACCGCGGTCTCGAGCGGGAAGAGCCGCCGCCCGCGCGCGTACTCGCCGAGCACGCGCGGGAAGGTCCCGTAGGCGCGGGGGTGCGGCTTGCCCGGCCGGGGGCCCTCGCCCGCGAAGAGGCCGATCGAGTCGGAGCCGACCATGATGGCCGGGTGCGCGAGCACGCGGGCCACGTTGTCGGGGCTCTGCGAGAAGACCACCATCGAGACGGTGGCGCGCTGGGCGAGAAGCAGGTTCAGCAGCGCCTCGGCGGGCGTCGTCCCCGTCTTCCGGCCGAGCGCCGCCAAGTCCATCCCCTCGACCTCGCGCCACGCGCACGTCGCGACCTGGATCTCGTCGAAGCCGACCGCGCCCAGCGACACGTTGCGCCAGCGCTCGCCGTCCACGAGGCACTCCTCGACGATCCGGCGCCGCGTCGCGCGGTCGGCGAGCCGCTCGAGGAGCCGCTCGATGCCGCCGTCGTGGACCCACGCGGGCAGCAGGTTGTCCATCTTCGTCGAGCCCGCGTGGTACGGGTAGACGTCGCCGCTCACGTCCACGCCGCGCGCCCGCGCGGCGTCGATCAGCCCGAGGGCCGCGCCGAGCTTCGACCAGTTCTCGCGGCCCGCGGCCTTCACGTGCGCGATCTGGGCGCCGACGCCGCCCTCCTCGCCGATCGTGATCGCCTCCGCGATCGAGTCCATGAGCATCGAGGACTCGCCCCGGATGTGGGAGAAGTAGAGCCCGCGCCGCGGCGCCATCGAGCGCGCGAGCGCGATCAGCTCCGCGGTGCCCGCGTACGCGCTCGGCGGGTACACGAGCCCCGTCGAGTAGCCGAAGGCGCCGGCGTCGAGGGCCTCGGCGAGGAGCCGCGTCATCGCGCTGAGCTCGTCGGGCGTGGCGGGGCGGTCGTCGGCCCCGAGTGCCGCGAGCCGCAGCGCGCCGTGGCCCACGAAGTGGGCCACGTTGACGGACGGCCGCAGCGCCCGGAGGGCGTCGAGGTACTGGGCGAACGTCTCCCAGCGGAGGTCGAGCGCGGTCCCGAGCCCCCCCGCCCACACCCGGGTCGCCTCGCGGCGCGCGGGCGCGACCGGGGCCGGGGAGAACGAGCACATCCCGACGACCTCGGTGGTGACCCCCTGGCGTACCTTCGACTCCGCCGACGGGCAGCCGAAGTAGAAGAGGTCGGAGTGCGCGTGGGCGTCGATGAAGCCCGGCGCGACCACGAGCCCGCCGGCGTCGATCACGCGCCCGGCCTCGCCACGGAGCCCGCGCCCGACGGCGGCGATGCGGTCGCCCTCGACGGCGACGTCGGCGGGCGCGGCCGGCGCGCCCGTGCCGTCCACGAGCGAGCCGTTGCGGATCAGGAGCGACCAGGCCACGACTACGTCTCGAGGATCGTCACACGCGCCATCCGGTCGCCCTGCTTGATGCGGTCCACGTGCTCCATGCCGGCGACGACCCGGCCGAAGACCGTGTAGCTGCCGTCCAGGTGCGGCGTCGGCCCGTAGCAGATGTAGAACTGGCTGCCGGCCGAGTCGGGGTGCTGGGCGCGCGCCATCGCCACGGTGCCGCGCACGTGCTTCTGGGCGTTGAACTCCGCCTTGAGCGTGTGGCCCGGGCCGCCGGTGCCGTCGCCCTTCGGGCAGCCGCCCTGGACGACGAAGTCGGGGACGACACGGTGGAACGTGAGCCCGTCGTAGAAGCCCTTCTTGGCGAGCGTCACGAAGTTCTCGACGGTCCTGGGCGCGTCCTCCGGGAAGAACTCCATCCGGATCTCGCCGCCCTGCTCGAGCGCGATGGCCGCTGTCTGCTTCACGGACGCCTCCTCACCTGGGGTCGATCCTGACGGATTTCACGCGGTCGCCGACCTGGATCCGGTCCACCGCCTCCATGCCGCTCGTGACCCGGCCGAACGCGGTGTACTGGCCGTTCAGGAAATGCGCGGGGCCGAGCATGATGTAGAACTGGCTCCCCGCCGAGTCCGGATCGTCGCCCCGCGCCATCCCGAGCACGCCCCGGTCGAAGGGCCGCCGGTTGAACTCCGCCCTGAGCGTGTAGCCGGGACCGCCCGTGCCCATCGCGGGGTGGTCCATGGGCAGGGTCCGGGACTGCGGGTCGCCGAGCTGGACGACGAAGCCCGGGTCCACCCGGTGGAACCGCTGGCCGTCGTAGAAGCGCTTCCGCGCGAGCGCGACGAAGTTTTCGACGTGCCGGGGCGCGTCGGCGGGCCACAGCTCGAGGACGATGCTGCCGCCCCGCTCCAGCGTGATCACGGCCCTCGGCGCCCGGGCCGGCTCTCCGGCGGCGGGGAGCGCGGCCAGGAGCAGGACCGCGACGAGTGCCTGCGGGCGGCGGGACATCGGCGGCCTCCGGGGCGCGAGAGTGGACGTCATTATACCGTGCGTCAGCAGCGGCTCCCGCGGGGGCAGAACTTCACCTCGGGGAAGAGGATGACGAGCGCCACCACCAGGAAGACGACGACGGCCACGACGAACCAGAAGTCGGCTGAGCGGAGCGCGCCCCGGTGCCAGCGCCCGGGCATCGCGGGGATCGCGTCGTCGCCGACACCGTGGTAGACGGCGACCAGGCCGCCGACGAAGCGGCGCAGGCGCGCGCGCTCGTCGGCGCGCTGCGAGAGGAACTCGAGCCCGACCGTCCGCTCCCGCACCCAGCGCACCACCGCCCCGTCCACCTCGAGCGCGCGGTCGGCGGGGAGGTGGAGGCGCAGCCGGAGGACCGCCCCGACCACCAGGAGCGCGTCGGTCTCGAGCGTGCAGCCCGCCATGGAGATCTGGGTCACGGCGCCCTCGGCCGCGAGCGCCCCGGTGGAGAGGCTCGCGGGCAGGCGCGCCACGAGCCGGTCGAACTCGCGGCGCTCGGGCTGCTGCGTGACCCAGCGCGTGCCCGGCTGGATCGCGCGGAAGCGCCGCCCGCAGAGCTGGCAGCGGAACGGGTAGACGGACACGCGGCTCAGCAGCCGCTCGACGACCCCCGATCGGTGCGTCCGCCGGACGACGTGGCGCCCACACTTCGGGCACCGGAGCCCTCCCATGGGGAGAGGCTATCACCCTCCCCGCGGGAGAGCGTGATACATTGATGAGGGATGCCGCAGCGCGATTCGATCCGCAACATCGCCATCATCGCTCACGTCGATCACGGCAAGACGACCCTCGTCGACGCCATGCTCTGGCAGTCGGGGCTCTTCCGCGCCAACGAGTCGGTGCCCGAGCGGATCATGGACTCGATCGACCTCGAGCGCGAGAAGGGCATCACGATCATGGCCAAGAACACGGCCATCACCTACAAGGGCGTCCGCATCAACATCGTGGACACGCCCGGCCACGCCGACTTCGGCTCGGAAGTGGAGCGGACGCTCACGCTGGTGGACGGCGTGCTCCTGCTCGTGGACGCCGCCGAGGGGCCGCTGCCCCAGACGCGCTTCGTGCTCACGAAGGCGCTCGAGGCCGGCCTGCCGCCGATCGTCGTGGTCAACAAGATCGACCGGTCCGACGCGCGGCCCGCCGAGGTGCTCGACGAGATCTACGACCTCTTCATCGACCTCGACGCCACCGAGGACCAGCTCGACTTCCCCGTCCTCTACACCAACGCCCGCGCGGGCACCGCGACGCGCGACCTGGCGCAGGAAGGCCAGACCCTCGAGCCCCTGTTCGAGACCATCCTGGCCGCGGTGCCGCCGCCGCGCGTGGACCTCGCGGCGGGGCTCCAGTTCCGCGCGGCGATGCTCGACTGGGACGACTACGTCGGCCGCCTGGTCATCGGCCGCATCGTCAACGGCCGGGTGCGGCAGGCCGACCGCGTCGCGGTCGTGCACCGTGACGGTGCGGTCGAGCCCGCCAAGGTGACGGTGCTCTACGGCTACGAGGGGCTCAAGCGGGTCGAGGTCCCGGAGGCGGCGGCCGGCGATCTCGTCGCGATCGCGGGGATCGACGCGATCGAGATCGGCGAGACCGTCGCCGACGCCGACGCCCCGCACGCCCTGCCGTTGATCCGCATCGACGAGCCGACCGTCTCGATGCTGTTCTCGGCGAACGTGTCGCCCTTCGCCGGCCGGGAGGGGCGGTTCGTCACCTCCCCGCAGCTCCGCGAGCGGCTCATGAAGGAGAAGCGGGTCAACGTCGGCATCCGTGTCGAGGAGACCGACGCGCCCGACACGCTGCGCGTCTCCGGCCGCGGCGAGCTCCAGCTCGCGATCCTGATCGAGATGATGCGCCGCGAGGGGTTCGAGATGGAGGTGGGCAAGCCGGAGATCATCACCCGCCAGGACGGCGGCCGCACGCTGGAGCCGATGGAGCACCTGGTCGTGGACATCCCCGAGGAGTTCATCGGCGCGGTCACGCAGAAGCTCGGGCCCCGCCGCGGCGCGATGGTGAAGCTGGTCAACCACGGCACGGGGCGCGTCCGCCTCGAGTACCGGATCCCGGCGCGCGGCCTGATCGGGTACCGCACGGAGTTTCTGACCGACACCCGCGGCACGGGACTCCTGAACCACCTGTTCGACGGGTGGGACGACTGGCAGGGCGAGATCGGACACCGGCAGAACGGCGCGCTCGTGGCCGACCGCCTCGGCCGCACGACCGCCTATGCGATCGACAACCTCCAGGCGCGCGGCGTGATGTTCGTGAGCCCGGGCGCCGAGGTCTACGAGGGGATGATCGTCGGCGAGAACGCGCGCGACAACGACCTGGACGTCAACATCACCAAGGAGAAGAAGCTCACGAACATGCGCGCGTCCACCGCGGACGAGGCCGCCAAGCTCACCCCACCGCACGTCATGAACCTCGAGCAGTGCCTCGAGTGGATCCGCGAGGACGAGCTGCTCGAGGTCACCCCGAAGTCGCTCCGCCTGCGCAAGCGCGCGCTCGCCGGCCGCCGCCGCTTCTAGTCGCGGGGCCCCCGGGAGGGCGGCCGCCGCCGCGGGCGCTTGACGGCGCGGCGGGAATCGCGGATCGTTGTCGGGGACGACGCCAAGGAGACCCGCTCGATGAGCCGACCGACGTGGTGCGCGCGCTGGCTTCCCGCCCTGTGCGGCGTCGTCCTCCTCTCCGCCGTCGGGCCGGCGTGGGCGCAGCAGCCGCCGGCGCCCCCGAAGCCGTTCGGCCCGGACTGGGCGATGTTCGCCGGCTACGACGTGTTCGTGAAGAAGGGCTGCGGCCAGTGCCACGCGGTGCGCGGCGTGGGCGGCACGATCGGGCCGGACCTCGCGCGCGTCCGGACCGAGGCCGGCTTCTACGAGCTCGGCGCGGCGCTCTGGAACCACCTGCCCCTGATGGGCGCGCGCATGCGCCAGGAGGGGCGGGAGCGGCCCACGCTCAGCGCGCGTGACGTGTCGAACCTCCTCGCGTTCCTGTTCACGGCCCAGTACGCCGACGAGTCGGGCGACGCCCGGGCCGGCGAGCGGCTCTACGCGGCGAAGGGCTGCGTCCGCTGCCACGGCCCGGGCGGCCGGGGCGGCGACGGCGGCCCGGCGCTCGCGGCGCTGCGCCGCGCCAACTCGCCGGTGCTCGTCGCGACGGCGATGTGGAACCACGGGCCCCGGATGGCCGAGGCCATGCGCGCGCGCGGCATCCCGCGCCCGACGTTCACGGGCCGGGAGCTGGTGGACGTGATCGCGTACGTCGTCCAGGCCGGGCCTCGGCCCGAGGCGGCGGAGACCGTGCAGGTCGTGCCGGGGACGCCCGAGCGGGGCGAGAAGCTCTTCGTCGAGAAGCAGTGCGCCGCCTGCCACGCGCTCGGGGGCAAGGGCGGCACGGTCGGCCCCGCGCTCGGCCGCGCGCACCACGTGAGCCTGACGCAGTTCGCGGGCGCGATGTGGAACCACGGGCCCGCGATGTGGGCGCGGATGAAGGAGCGCGGGATCGCGGCGCCCCAGCTCTCCGGCCAGGACACCGCCGACCTCGTCGCCTACCTCTACACGACCCACTACTTCGACCACACGGCGGGCAGCGCCACGCGCGGCCGCCTGCTCGTCCAGGGCAAGGGCTGCCTCGGCTGCCACTCGGTCCGCGGCAAGGGCGGCACCGTCTCGGCCGATTTCGCGACCTCCACCGCCGTCGGGTCGGCCGCGAGCGTGATCGCGGCGATGTGGAACCACAGTCGCGCGATGGAGGAAAAGGCCGCACGGCAGGGCGTGAAGCTGCCCGTCCTCAGCGGCGCCGAGCTCGCCGACGTCGCCCGCTACCTCGGCTCGCTGGCCCCGCGGCCCCGGTAATCCTCCGGCTGGTGGGGCGCATTCGCCCCATCCATCCCGCCTCATCCCCAGGGGTTGACCGCCTGCACCCTCTGAGAGGCCCCAACGATTCCAGCTTGTTAGGCGCCGCCGGCGCGGGTGGCACAGGCGTTGCGTATCCCTCCCCTTACAAATCAGCCCGGGAGGGGGGCACGATGGGGGCGCGCCGGCGAGGGCTCAGCAAGTGGTGGTGGCTCGGGCCGCTGATCGGGGCCTCGGCCCTCGCCGCGATCCTCGCCTGGCGCGGCGCAAGCCCCACCGAGGAGGCGAGGGCGCGCCAGGGCCAGGGCGGCGCGGTCCGCGTGGCCCGCCGCGAGACGCGCCCCACACTCGATCCCGCGCGCTTCGTGGGCAAGGCGCGGCTCGCCCACCAGGTCGCGCGCGACATCCCCGACGTCCTCGACCAGCTCTACTGCTACTGCGAGTGCGACAAGACCATCGGCCACAAGAGCCTGCTCTCCTGCTTCACGGACGGCCACGCGGCCACCTGAGACATCTGCCAGGACGAGGCGCTGGACGCGTCTCGCATGGTGCAGGCGGGCTTCCGCGTGGACCGGATCCGCGCCGAGATCGACCGCAAGTACGCCCGATGATCCGCGCCCTCCTCGCCGCGGTGCTGCTCGTGGTGGCGCCGACCGCCGCGGGCGCCCACGGCGAGCACGGCGGCGCCGAGCGGCTCGGCGCGGGCGGGATCGTCACGGTGGGCGGCTGGCAGGTCGAGCTGCTGAGCCACCCGGCGCCGCTCGCGCGCGGCCGGCCGAGCCACGTGGTCGCCAAGGTGCTGACGGGCGCGGGGCTGGCGCCGGTCTCCGGCGGCGAGGTCGCGATCGGCCTCGGCCTCGCCGGCACCGCGCCCGAGGTGCGGCCGGCCGTCGAGACGGCGTGGGCGGGCAACTACGGGCTCGAGCTCACCCCCGGGCGCACCGGCGAGCACGTCGTCCGCGTCGTGCTCGGAGCACTCGGCGCGCAGCGGTTCGAGCCGCCGCTCGTCGTGGACTTCCCGGTCGGCGTCGAGCGCGCGCCGGGGATGGGCGTGGCCGCGTGGACGGTCCTCGGGCTCCTCGCCGCCCTCGCCGCGCTCGCGGTCGGGGCGGGCCGGCTGCGCACGGCCCCGACGGTCGACCTCCTCACGATCCCGTGGCTCCGGCGGCTCCTCACCTCGCTCACCTTCCAGCGCGGGCTCCAGCTCGGGATGCTCGTGGTCACCGCGGGCGTCGTGTGGATCGGCCTGGCCGACGTGCAGGACGGCGCCGTCAACCTCGCGACCAAGCTCACGTGGACGATCTGGTGGGCCGGCATCATCTTCACGTTCGTCCTCGCGGGGCGCGTGTGGTGCGTCGCCTGCCCCTTCGGCGCGCTCAACGAGTGGACCGCGCGGGCGAGCGGGGCCTGGCGCCGGCTGCCGCGGCCGTTCAGGAACATCTGGTGGGCGACCGCCGCCTTCGTCCTCCTCACGTGGGCCGACGAGCAGCTCGGCGTCGTGCGCTCGCCCCGCATCACGGCCTGGATCATCCTGTTCTTCGTCGCGCTCGCGGTCGCGGTCGGGCTCGTCTACGAGCGGCGGAGCTTCTGCCGCCACCTCTGCCCGATCGGCGGGCTGATCGGCATCTACTCGATGACCGCGCCCCTCGAGCTCCGCGCCAAGGACGCCGCGACGTGCCGCGCGCACGCCGAGAAGGGCTGCTACCAGGGCACGGCGGAGAGCGCGGGCTGCCCGATGTTCGAGTTCCCGCAGGCGATGGACCGGAACAACTACTGCACGCTCTGCGTCGAGTGCGTGAAGGGCTGCGCGCGCGACAACCTGGCGCTCCGCGTCCGCGCCTTCGGCCGCGACCTCTGGACGACGCGGCGGCGGGTGCTCGACGAGGCCTATCTGGCCGTGGCGCTGGTGGGCCTGACGCTGCTCGTGACCGCCCAGATGCTGAGCGCGTGGCCGGGCTTCATCTCGGCGCTGGCGCGCTGGCTGCCCCACGCGGTGCGGGCGAGCCTCAAGCCCGTCACCTACCTCACGCTCGTCGAGTCGGCGGTGCTGCTGGTCGGCGCGCTCGTGGTGATACCGCTCGTCGTGCTCGCGGGCGCCGCCCTCGCCGACCGGCTCGCGGGCGAGCGCGGGCTCGGCCTCCGGCGCACCTTCGTCGTCTTCGGGTACGTCTTCGTCCCGGTCGGCCTCGCGGTGCACCTGGCCCACAACCTCGCCCACCTCCTGCTCGAGGGCGGCGGCGTCGTCCCCGCGGTCCAGCGCGCCGCGGCGCTCTGGACGCCCTTCTCCCTCGGCGAGCCGGACTGGCGCGGCACCGCCCAGGCGCCCGAGGCGGTCGTGGGCTTCCTCCAGGTGGCGGTCCTCGTCGCGTTCTTCGTCCTCTCGCTCCTCGCCGCGCACCGCCTCTCCGCGCGCGAGTACGCCGACCCGCGGGCCGCGAGCCGCGCGGTCGTCCCGTTCGTCGTCCTCTCGCTGGCCTTCACCGTGGCCGGCATCGTCCTGCTCCAGCAGCCCATGGGCATGCGCCATGGCATGTAGCTCATGAGCGCCGAGGGGCGCGTCCCCTCGGCGCGCGCGCGGTGAGGTGTTCGCACCGGGCCCTTCCGGCCGTTCGGGCCCGACCGAGTTGCTTATTTGGGTCGGGAGCCGGGTGTGCTAGGAGACAGGGAGCGAGGGCCGCCGCCCTCGCGAGGAGGCGAGTCATGCGATTCGTCCAGTTGGCACGGCTGCTCGGCTGTTGCGCCCTCGGGATCGCCGCCGCAGTGCTTCTCCTGTCCGGCGCCGCCGACGCCCAGGGCGGAAAGGTCCTCCCGCTGCCTTCCGAGAAGGTCTCGCCCCAGGCCCAGGCGAAGGGCTACGCGGGGCCCCAGGCCTGCGTGCAGTGCCACAGCGAGAAGTACGACGACTACCGGGCCAGCGGGCATCCGAAGAAGCTCCGCCCCGCCGCCGAGGCCCGCGCCTGGGGCGTGCCGCTGCCCGAGGGCTGGGAGTGGGACGACATCAGCTACGTGGTCGGCGCCCGCTGGAAGGCGCGGTTCATCGACACCCAGGGCTACCTCGTCACGTCGACGGGTCCGAAGAAGGACAAGCCCGGGAAGAACCAGTACAACCTCGCCACGGGGCGCTGGGTCAACTACGAGGCGGGGAAGAAGCTGCCGTACTCGTGCGGCCCGTGCCACATGACGGCCTACAGCAAGGCGGGCAACCAGGACGGGCTTCCCGGCATGGTCGGCACGTGGGCGTTCCCGGGCATCACGTGCGAGGAGTGCCACGGCCCGGGCGCCGCGCACGCGAGCGCACCCAGCAAGACGAACATCAAGGTGGACAAGAGCCCGGCGGCGTGCGGCAAGTGCCACATCCGCGGCGCGCCCGACAAGATCCCCGCGGGCGGCGGGTTCATCCAGCACCACGAGCAGTACAACGAGTACCTCGCGGGGCCGCACGCGGGCAAGGTCTCCTGCGCGACGTGCCACGACCCGCACAAGCGGGCGGCGGTCTCGATCAGGAAGCAGTGCGCCGACTGCCATCCCTCGCAGGCCAAGAACTTCACGGGCAGCAAGATGCAGCGCTCCGGCGTCACCTGCGTCAACTGCCACATGCCGCCCGGCGGCAAGAGCGCCGAGGCCTTCGGCAAGTACGTGGGCGACGTGAAGACCCACATCGCGAAGATCTCGACGAACCCGGCCGACAGGATGTTCAGCGACGACGGCAAGCTCGCGACGGGCAAGCTGACGCTCGACTTCGCGTGTCTCGCCTGCCACGGGAGCCGCGACATGGCCTGGGCCCTGGCGAACGCCAAGGGGATCCACACCAGGGGTAAGTAGCCCCGGCGTGGGGCCTTCGGACCACGAGCGTCGTGCAATCGGCGAGGGGGCGCCCTCGCCGATTGCGCCCGGCCGCCGCGGGCGCGTAGGATAGCGGGATCATGCGGCCCGTCCTCCTCGCGCTCGGCCTCCTCGTGGCCCTCGCCGGGCCGGCCCTCGCGCAGTCCCTCTTCGGCGCGACCCAGGATCCGCTCGCCGGCTCCCGCGTGTTCGGCGCGCGCGGCTGCGTCAAGTGCCACGCGGTGAACGGCGTCGGCGGCATGGTCGGCCCCGATCTCGGTCGGATCGAACGGCCGCGCTCGTTCTTCGACCTCGCGGCGGCGCTCTGGAACCACGCCCCGCGGATGGCCGAAAGGATGCGGCAGCAGGGCATCGCGCGTCCCCGGCTCGACGCCCGCGAGATGGGCGACCTCGTCGCGTTCCTCTTCACGCTCGACTACTTCGATCCCCGCGGCGACGTCGACGCGGGCCGGCGCCTCTTCACCGAGAAGCGCTGCGTGGTCTGCCACCAGGTCGGGGGCACCGGCGGCGTGGTCGGCCCGAACCTCGACGCGCTCCGGCAGTACGCGTCGCCGATCTACCTCGCCGCGCAGATGTGGAACCACGGCCCGCAGATGGCCGCGGTGATGGCGGCCCGGAAGATCCCGCGGCCCTCGTTCAAGGACGCCGAGCTCCGCGACCTGATCGCCTACATCGGCGCGGCGTCGCCGGTGATCGCGCAGGGGCCGCTCTACGTGCTGCCCGGCCGCGCGGGCCGGGGCCGCGCGCTCTTCGCCCAGAAGCGCTGCGCCGAGTGTCACAGCGCCGCGGGGCAGGGCGGCACGCTCGGCCCCGACCTCGCCGAGCGGAGCGTCACCCTGAGCCTGACCCAGTTCGCGAGCGCGATGTGGAACAAGACGCCGGCGATGCTCGCGGCGATGAAGAGCCGCGCGATCCCGGTGCCCCAGCTCCAGCCCGACGAGATGGCGGACGTCGTCGCCTACCTCTACTCCGTCCGCTACTTCGCCCAGGGCGGCGACCCGAAGAAGGGCGTCGCGGTCGCGAACGCCAAGGGCTGCCTCACCTGCCACGCCCTCGCGGGGGAGCGGGGCAAGCCCGCGGGCGACCTCGCCCGGGCGAAGGGCCTCGACTCGCCGGCCGCCGTCCTCGCGGCGCTCTGGGACCACTCATTCATCGCGGACCCGCGGCCCGCGCGCGCCAAGGCGCCCTGGGCGGAGATCCGGCCCGGCGAGATGGCGGACCTCGTGGCCTTCCTCCAGTCGCTGCGCCGCCCGCAATGACGCACGCGCGACGCTTCGTCCGCCGGGCGCCGCTCCTGCTGCTGCTGACGCTCGCCGTCTGGGTGGCGCCGGCGACGGCGCAGCCCACGAAGGCCCCGCCGGCCAAGCCCCAGCCGGCGGCGGCGCAGCCCGCGAAGAGCCAGCCCGCGACCGCGCAGCCCGCGAAGGCCGCGGTCGAGGGCTGCGCCACCTGCCACCGGGACACCGGCGACGAGCGGCTGGCAGGCCCCGTGAAGCTCTTCGACGGCGACATCCACAAGGCCAAGGGGTTCGGCTGCGTCGCCTGCCACGGCGGCGACGGCAAGAGCGCCGAGATGGACGCGATGGACCCGGCGAAGGGCTACGTCGGCAAGCCGGGTCGCGGGCAGCTCACGCAGCTCTGCGGCCGCTGCCACTCGGACGCGCGCTTCATGAAGCAGTACAACCCGGCGCTGCGCGTGGACCAGGTGGCCGAGTACGCCACGTCGGTGCACGGGCGGCGCCTGCGCGAGCTCAACGACCCGAAGGTGGCGACGTGCGCCAACTGCCACCCGGCGCACTCGATCAAGCCCCCCTCGGACCCCGCCTCGAGCGTCCACCCGCTGCGCGTCGCCCAGACGTGCGGCCAGTGCCACGCGGACGCGAAGTACATGGCGGGCTACAAGATCCCCACCGACCAGCTCGCGAAGTACACGCAGAGCGTCCACTGGAAGACGATGTCGGCGAAGGGCGACCTCTCGGCGCCGACGTGCAACGACTGCCACGGCAACCACGGCGCGGCGCCGCCGGGCGTTTCCTGGGTCGGCAACGTCTGCGGGCAGTGCCACACGGTCATGGCCGACCTCTTCGGCAAGAGCGTGCACGCCCGCGCGTTCCGCGACCTGGGCGTGCCCGGGTGCGCGACGTGCCACGAGAACCACGACATCAAGCCGGCCAGCACCGAGATGCTCGGGCTCGGCGGCCCGGCCGTGTGCTCGACGTGCCACGACGCGGGCAGCAAGGGCGGCCGCGCCGCCGTGGAGATGCGGGCGCTGATCGACGGCCTCAGGACGGAGCGCGACCGCGCCTCGGAGATCCTCGCGCGGGCGGAGCAGGCGGGCATGGAGGTGAGCCAGGCCCGCTTCGAGCTCGGTGGGGCCAACGACGAGCTCGTCAAGGCGCGCGCCGCCGTGCACGCCTTCCAGGTGGCGGCCGTGAAGAAGGAGGCGGAGGCCGGGCTCACGATCGCGCAGAAGGTCTACGCGCGCGGCGTGAGGGCCCTCGAGGACCTCCGCTTCCGGCGCACCGGCCTCGTCGTCTCGCTGGTCATCATCGTCGTGCTCATCGCCGCCCTGGTCTTGAAGATCCGCCAGATCGAGCGCCGCACGAGGTCACCGATCCAGGGCTGAGTGACCGTGGACAAATCGCGTTGTCGAGGGGCGCCACGGCGCAGCATGGGCGTCCCGAGGGCCGGGGTCGGGGGAGTCCGAGGGGGGCGTTAGCCCCCTTCGGCTGAACAATTGGGGGGCGCCCGGAGCCCCCGATAAATCGAGGTCGAGCCGGAGGCGCACGATGGAGCACACGCTCGGAGGACCCGACGCGACGCGCCGGGGAGTGATCGGCTGGCTGCTCGGAACGAGCGCGGTGGCGTTCGCGCTCTCCGTGATCTATCCGATGGCGCGCTACCTGATCCCCCCGACGGCCGGCGAGTCGCAGGCGGCGTCGGTGACGCTCCCGATCAAGCCCGCCGAGGTCAGGCTCAACAGCGGCCAGATCTTCAAGTTCGGCAACCGGCCGGGGATCCTCGTGCGCACGCCCGCGGGCGACCTGCGCGCCTTCTCCGCGGTGTGCACGCACCTGAACTGCACGGTCCAGTACCGCGCCGACCTCTCCCACATCTGGTGCGCGTGCCACAACGGGCACTTCGACCTGAACGGCCAGAACGTCGCGGGCCCCCCGCCCCGCGCGCTCGACGCCTACGTCGTGAACGTGCGCGGCGCGCAGATCGTGGTGAGCAAGGGCGCCTGAGCGTGGCCTCGTCCGGCGCCCCGCGCGGCCGCCTCTGGACCTGGCTCGACGAGCGCATCGGGCTCGCCGACATCGAGAAGCTCGCGCGCAAGAAGCAGATCCCGGTCCACCGCCACTCGCTCTGGTACTACTTCGGCGGCATGACGCTGTTCCTGTTCGTGGTCCAGGTGGCGACGGGCATCCTGCTGCTCCTCTACTACCGGCCGAGCGCGGAGGAGGCGTACGAGTCGGTCCAGTTCCTGATGGCCGAGGTCCAGTTCGGCTGGCTGATCCGCTCGATCCACGCGTGGTCGGCCAACCTCATGATCTTCGCGCTGTTCGTCCACATGTTCAGCGTGCTGCTCCTCAAGGCGTACCGGCGGCCGCGCGAGGTCACCTGGTTCTCGGGCGTCGGGCTCCTCGGGCTCGCGCTCGGCTTCGGCTTCACCGGCTACCTGCTGCCGTGGAACGAGCTGTCGTACTTCGCGACGAAGGTCGGCACCGAGATCACCGGCGCGGTCCCGGTCGCCGGCGCGTTCCTGCTGCGGCTCCTCCGGGGCGGCGACGAGGTGACCGGCGCGACCCTCACCCGCTTCTACGGGATCCACGTCGCGATCCTGCCGGCGATCACGACGGCCCTGCTCGGCCTCCACCTCTTCCTGGTCCAGAAGCACGGCATGAGCGTGCCGCCGTCGGTGGAGCGGCGCGGCGAGGGCGGGCGCACCACGCCCTTCGTCCCGAACTTCCTGCTGCGCGACATCGTCGGCTGGCTCTCGGCCCTGGCGGTCCTGGCCGCGCTCGCCGCGTTCCTCCCGACCGAGCTCGGCAAGAAGGCCGACCCGTTCACGCCGGCGCCGGTCGGCATCAAGCCCGAGTGGTACTTCATGTTCATGTTCCAGACGCTCAAGTACCTGCCGGCCCACATCCTGGGCATCGAGGGGGAGGTCGTCGGCATCCTCGGGTTCGGCCTCGGCGGCGTGGCGCTGCTGCTCGTGCCGCTGCTCGACCGGCGCGCCGCGCGCGGCGAGTCGAGCCGCCTGTTCAGCGCGGCCGGCATCGCCCTCATCCTCTACATGCTGCTGCTCACGTACCTGGGCTACACGGTGAGCCCGACCAAATGAACCAGTCGACCGGACGAGCCGGCTGAATGGGGGACGCGCCCGCATCGGTCAGACTGACAGGGGCAGGTACATCCACAGGGAGGAGGAGCTAGCGATGAAGCTCTCACGTTCCGGAATCTGGCTGCTCGTGGCCGCGCTCGCCGTGGTCCTGGCGGGCACGGCGCCCGTCGGCGCGCAGCCGAAGATTCCCGCCGACCTCACCTTCGACCAGGGCAAGGACAGCCCGGGCAAGGTCACCTTCAGCCACGTGAAGCACAAGGAGACCAACGAGAAGTGCACGGCCTGTCACACCAAGATCTTCAAGATGAAGAAGGGCCAGACGGGCCCGCTCACCATGGAGGCCATGAAGAAGGGCACGCAGTGCGGCGCCTGCCACGACGACAAGACCAAGGCCGCGACCAAGGTCGTCTTCGGCGTGATCGACAAGGCGAGCTGCGAGAGGTGTCATAAGAAATAGCCGCCGTTCCCCCCGCATCGCCGGGTGCCGGCGGGGCACCCGGCGATCCCGCTTCGTCCGCGCCTGGGGAGCCCGCGCCACGGACATGACGCGACCGACGTGAGCCAATTCTCCTGATGCTCCCCGCCGCGATTCTCGCTAGACTCTGGGATCGGTCCAGTCCTGATGGGACCCGCACGAAGGACCCCAGCGCTTCCGGGCGTCGCGCTCCTCGCGGCGGCTCTGGCCGCGATGCCCGCATGGGCCGAGCCGCCCGGCGACGCCGCGCGGGGCTCACGCGTGTTCGCGAGCAAGCAGTGCGCGAGTTGTCACCGGCCGAGCGGCCAGTCGGGCGTCGGGCCGGCGCTCGAGCGGCTGCGCCACCCCCAGGGCGCCTACGAGCTGGCGGGACGGCTGTGGAACCACGCGCCCGCGATGTTCACGGGCCTCACGCAGGAGCGACTCGAGTGGCCGCGGATCAACGCCGCCGAGATGGCGGACCTGATGGCCTACCTCGGGGCCGACCCGACGCGCGACCCCGCGCCGGATCTCGTGAAGGGCCGGCTGGCGCTGGTCGCCAAGGGCTGCCTCAAGTGCCACGCCTTCAGGGGCGAGGGCGGGCGCATCGGCCCCGACCTCGCCGAGGGCCGCGAGCGCTACGCGCCGCCGGCGACGTGGGCGGCCGCGGTGTGGCGCCACACGCCGCGCATGGCCGCCGTCGCGATCCAGCGCGAGGTGCTGTATCCGCGCTTCTCGGGGGACGAGATGGTCGACCTGCTCGGGTTCCTCCGGAGCGGCACGGGGACGCCGTGAGCGCCGCCGGGGCCGCACCGTGAGCCGGCGCTCCGCGCGCCTGGCACTCCTCACGCTCGCCGCGGGTCTCGGCCTCCTGCTGCTCGCCGACGGCGCGAGCGGCGCCGAGGTCAAGCTCCCGCCGGACTTCCCGATCAGGAAGTCGGAGTCGAGCCCCGGCCAGGTGACGTTCAGCCACGCCCGGCACGTGGCGAAGGTCGACACGTGCAGCGCCTGTCACATGCGCGACCTCAAGATGAAGCGCGACGCGTCGGGGCCGATGACGATGGCCGCGCTCGAAAAGGGCAAGCTCTGCGGCGCCTGCCACGACGGCAAGACCACGCTTCGCGGGACCAGGGTGTTCCCGCTCGACCAGTGCGACGCGTGCCACAAGGACTGAGCCGCGCGCTCGTCGCCGCGGCCGTCCTCGGCGCCGCGCTCGCCTCCGGCGCGGCCGAGGCGGCCGCGCAGGCCCCGACGACGGAGGACTGCCTGGCCTGCCACGCCGACCGCGACCTCAAGCGCGAGAAGCCCGCGCGCGGGCAGCCCGCCTCGCTCTTCGTGGACGGCACGGCGCTCGGGGCCTCCGCGCACGGCGCGCTCGAGTGCGTCGCCTGCCACAGGACGGCGACGGCCCCCCACGAGCGGCTCCCCCGGGTGCGCTGCGCCGACTGCCACGACAAGGTGGAGCCCGCGCTCGCCGAGGGCGCCCACGGGCGCCGTGGTGCGCAGGCGCGCGCGCCGGCGCCGACGTGCACCGCGTGCCACGGCACGCACGACGTCCGCCCGGTGGCGGCGTTCTCCATCGACACGTGCGCGACGTGCCACGCCGGCCAGGTCCGCCAGTACCGGGAGAGCATCCACGGCGCGTCGCGTCGGCGCGGGGACTCCGAGGCCGCGACCTGCCGGTCGTGCCACGGCGCGGCCCACGCGCTGCTCGCCAAGTCGGACCCGCGGGCGCCCACGTACCACCTGAACCTGCCCCGGACCTGCGCCGCGTGCCACGCCGACCCGGAGCTGGCGAAGCGCCACAACATCGCCGTCGGCGCCGTCTACCAGCTCTACATGGACTCGATCCACGGCCGCGCCGTCACCCGGAGCGGCCTGCTCGTCGCCGCGAACTGCTCGGACTGCCACGGCGCCCACGACATCAAGCCGCACACCGCGCCGACCTCGCGGGTGTTCCGCGCGAACGTCCCGGGCACCTGCGGCGCGTGCCACGCGGGCGTCCTCAAGGACTACGCGCAGTCGATCCACGGACGCGAGGCGGCGCGGGGCAGCGCGCGCGCGCCCGTCTGCACCGACTGCCACTCGGCGCACCAGATCCGGCGCACCGAGGCCGCGCCCTGGCAGCTCGACGTCATCCGGGAGTGCGGCACGTGCCACGCGGAGTCGCTCCGGACCTACCGCGACACCTTCCACGGCAAGGTCACGACGCTCGGGTTCGCCCGCGTCGCCAAGTGCGCCGACTGCCACGGCTCGCACACGATCCAGTCGACGTCGGACCCGCGCTCGGCGGTCGCGAGCGCCAACATCGTCGCCACCTGCCGCCAGTGCCATCTCGCCGCCACGCCGAAGTTCACCCAGTTCCAGCCCCACGCCGACCCGACGAACCGGGCGCGGTTCCCCGGGCTCTACTACGTCTGGCTCTTCATGACCCTGCTCCTCGTGGGCACCTTCAGCTTCTTCGGCCTCCACACGCTGCTCTGGCTGCCTCGCTCGCTGGCCGATCGGCTGCGCCGGGGTCGCTCGCAGCCCGACCCGGAGCCATGAGCGACCGCTACTACTTCCGCTTCAACCTCTACCACCGGATCCTGCACGGGATGGTGATCGTGAGCTTCCTCGGGCTGGCCCTGACCGGCCTGCCCCTCAAGTACGCGCACACGGGCTGGGGCGCGGGGCTCTCGCGCGCGCTCGGTGGGCCGTTCACCACCGGCTACCTGCACCGCTTCTTCGCGATCATCACGTTCACGTACTTCAGCCTGCACCTCGGCTACGTCCTGCGTCTCGTGCTCCAGCGCCGGCCCGGGATCTTCTGGGGCCCGGGCTCGATGGTGCCGCAGCCCCACGACCTCGTGCAGTTCGTCCAGCACGTCCGCTACTTCGTCGGGCTCGGCCCGCGGCCGCGCTTCGGACGCTGGGCGTACTGGGAGAAGTTCGACTACTGGGCGGTCTTCTGGGGCGTGTCCATCATCGGCGGGTCCGGGCTGCTCCTCTGGTTCCCGACGTTCTTCGCCCGCTTCCTGCCCGGCTGGGTCTTCAACGTGGCCATCGTCGTCCACAGCGACGAGGCCCTCCTCGCCGTGGGCTTCATCTTCACGATCCACTTCTTCAACGGCCACCTCCGCCCCGAGAAGTTCCCGCTGGACCCCGTCATCTTCACCGGCCGCGTCTCCGCGGAGGACTGGCGCCACGAGCACCCCGAGGAGTACGAGCGGCTCGAGCGCGAGGGGCGCCTCGGCGAGGTCGCCGCCGATCCGCCGCCGCTCTGGATGCGGAACTTCTCGCGGGTCGTCGGATTCAGCTCGCTCGCGATCGGGATCACCCTCATCTGGCTGATCATCTGGACGGCCCTCCGATGAGCCCGGGAGCGCCCGTGGACGACCCCACCGTCACGTCGCGGCGGCACCGCCGCGGCCTCGTGATCCTCGTCATCGTCGGCCTCGTCCTGGTCGTCGGCGTCGCGGGGGGCGCGGGGCTCTGGCAACTCAGCACGAGCCCGCTCCTCTGCAACTCGTGCCACATCATGAAGCCCTACGTGGAGGCCTGGCGGACGTCCAAGCACAACCAGGTGACCTGCGTGCAGTGCCACTACCCGCCCGGCTTTCGCGACACGATCTGGGTCAAGTACCAGGCCCTCGCCCAGGTGGCGAAGTGGGCGACGCAGACGTACAGCTCCAAGCCCTTCGCCGAGATCGAGGACGCGAGCTGCCTCCGCTGCCACGAGCGGCGCCTGCTCCAGGGCAGGGTCACGTTCAAGCGCGGGATCATCTTCGACCACAAGCCGCACCTCGAGGAGGTCCGCCGCGGGCGCCAGCTCCGCTGCACGAGCTGCCACTCGCAGATCGTCGTCGGCACCCACATCGAGGTCACGCAGGAGACGTGCTTCCTCTGCCACTTCAAGGGCCTGAAGACGGCCCGCGAGATCCGGCCGATCGGCGGCTGCACGGGGTGTCACCAGCCGCCCCGGGGCGACGTCAGGGTCGGCTCCCTGACCTTCAACCACGCCGACATCCTGCGCCGGCGCGTGGCGTGTGAGAGCTGCCACCTGAACGTCGTCCAGGGCGAGGGTGAGGCGCCGCGCGAGCGCTGTTTCACCTGCCACAACCAGCCCGAGAAGCTCCAGCGCTACCCCGACACGCCGTTCATCCACGACTTCCACGTGGCGGGGCGCAACATCGAGTGCCTCCGCTGCCACACGGCCATCCAGCACAAGCTCCCGCCGATGATCGGCGTGCCGAGCGCCGCGGCGCCCGGCGACCCGGCGCTGGCGGCGGCGAGGGCGGCGCGATGAGCCGGGCCGCGCTCGCGGGAGCGCTGCTCGCGCTCGCGCTCGCCGCCGGCCTGGCCGGCGCCCAGGAGCGTCCCCCCGCCGCGCCGCCGCCAGCACCCATGCACCCCGGCCTCCGCCCGCTGCCCCCCGAGACGCCGGCCACGCCGCAGCGCCGCGGCGAGCTGGACTGCGCCGCGTGCCACGTGAGCAAGCACCAGGGCGTCGTCCGCATGTACCTCGGGATGGGCGGGCACGGCACCCCGATGATCCCGAGCCACATGTTCCAGGTCCGGGTCGAGTGCGTGGCCTGCCACATCGCGCCGAAGGAAGCCGAGGAGCTTCGGAAGGGCCTCGTCGGGCAGACGTTCAGGCCGAGCGAGCAGGCGTGCCTCGGCTGCCACGGCGAGCGCTACCGCGGGATGCTCCGGCAGTGGACCGACACGCTCGAGCGGATGTCGGCGGTGCTCGCGCCGAAGCTCGAGGCCGCGCGCGACGTCCTCCGGGCCGCCGACCCCCGGAACCCGAAGCTCGAGCGCGCCAGGAAGCTCGTGGACGACGCCGAGTTCAACGCCCGCTTCGTCACGTTCGCCAAGGGCGTGCACAACGTCTTCTACGCCGCCGACCTGCTCAAGCTCGCCAACGCCTGGCTCGACGAGGCCGTCGGGCTGCTCGGCCGGCCGCCCATCAAGAGCGACGACCAGCTCGTGCGCGGCGGGTACTGCGCGACGCTCTGCCACCAGGCGGCCGGCGTGAAGCAGACCGAGACGGTGACGTTCCGGAAGCAGAAGGTGCCGCACGTCCGGCACGTCAGCGAGTTCGGCGCGACCTGCACCTCCTGCCACTCGGCGGAGACGCACAAGGCGGTGACCGCGACGCCGGCGACGTGCACCGCGTGCCACCACAGCCCGCAGAACGAGCGGTGCGAGAGCTGCCACCGCGAGCAGAGCGCCTTCTACCGCGGCAAGACGGCGACGGCGCTCGCGACGCTCACGCCGAACCTCATGGCCGAGACCGTCGCGTGCACGAGCTGCCACGACCGCTCGCGGAAGCCCTCACGCGCGGCGCTCGCCGAGGCCTGCCTCGGCTGCCACGAGCCGCAGTACACTCTGATCCTGCCCGAGTGGACCGCCGGGTTCGGCGACGAGGTGCGCCGGACGGCGGCGGCCGTCGGGAAGGCGGAGGCCGCGCTCGCGCGCGTCCGCCGGGCCGGGCGCAAGAACCCCGAGGCCGAGGCCCTGCTCGCGCGCGCGCGCGAAGCGCTGGCGCTCGTGCGCAAGGGCGGCGCCGCCCACAACCCGCTCGCCGCCGACGCGCTGCTCTCCGCGGCGCGAGAGGCCGCGGCGCAGGCGGCCGCGGGCGTTCGTCAGTGAAGGAGGGTCGAGCGATGAAGATCCATCGCCGGGAGTTCATCAGGGCGACCGTCACCGCCGGCGTCGCGTCCGCGGTCGGCGCGGACCTCCTCGTCCCGCCCGAGGCCCAGGCCGAGCCGCCGGTCGATCGCTGGCAGAAGGCCCCGTGCCGCTTCTGCGGCACGGGCTGCGGCGTGCTGGTCGGCGTGCGCCGGGGACGGGTCGTCGCGGTGCGCGGCGACGCGGAGAACGCCGTGAACCGGGGGCTCCTCTGCGTCAAGGGCTACAGCCTGCCGAAGATCCTCTACGGAAGCGACCGGCTCACCACACCGCTGCTCAGGAAAGGCGAGCGGTTCGTGCCGATCACCTGGGACGCCGCGCTCGACCTCGCCGCACGCAAGATCAAGGACGCGATCCGTGCGCACGGCCCCGAGTCCGTGGCCGCCTACTTCTCGGGCCAGTCCACGATCTTCGAGGGCTACGCGATCAACAAGCTGCTGAAGGGCGGGCTCGGCACGAACAACCTCGAGGGCAATCCCCGCCTCTGCATGGCCTCGGCCGTCGCCGGCTTCTACTCGACCTTCGGCATGGACGAGCCGATGGGCTGCTACGACGACCTCGACCTGGCCGACGTGGTCTTCGCCTGGGGCTCGAACGTCGCGGAGATGCATCCGGTCCTGTACTCGCGCATCACGGCGCGCAAGCTCCAGGACCCGCGCGTCGTGCTCGTGAGCCTGCAGACCTTCACGAACCGCACCTCGGACGAGCCGGCTGACCTCGCGGTGGTCTTCAAGCCGCACTCGGACTTGGCGCTCGCCAACGCGATGGCCCACGTCCTCGTCAAGGAGGGCCTGGTCGACCGCGAGTTCGTCACCCGGCATACCGTCGCCAAGCGGGGGCTCGAGCAGATCGGCTTCGGCCTCCGGGACACCGACGAGTACGGCGGCCGGCCGCCGAGCTGGGCGACCTACAAGCCCTTCGCGGACCGCGGGACGACGATCGGCTTCGACGAATACGTGAAGTTCCTCGAGCCGTACACGCCCGAGCACGCCGAGCGGGTCTCGGGCGTACCCGCCGACCAGATCAGGCGGATGGCGCGCCTCTACGGCGACCCCGGGCGCAAGGTCGTGTCCCTCTGGACGATGGGCTTCAACCAGCACACGCGGGGGACCTGGATCAACAACCTCGTCTACAACCTCCACCTGCTCACCGGGAAGATCTCGGCGCCGGGCAACGGCCCGCTGTCGCTCACCGGCCAGCCCTCGGCCTGCGGCACCACGCGCGAGACGGGCGCGCTCTCGCACCTCCTGCCCGCCGGCCACTTCGTCGCCAACCCGGAGCACCGGAAGAAGGCCGCGGAGATCTGGAAGGTGCCGTTCGAGCGGATCTCGCCCCGCCCCGGCTACCACACGATGGAGATGTTCCGCGCCCTCGACCGCGGCGACATCCGGGTCATCTGGATCAACACGACGAATCCCTTCCAGACGCTCCCGCACGTCAGCCGCTACCGTGCGGGCGCGCGTCGTGGCGGCGAGCGCTTCGTGATCGTCTCGGAGGTCTATCCGAGCGAGACCTCGCGCCTGGCGGACCTCGTCCTGCCCTCGGCGATGTGGGTCGAGAAGGAGGGGATGTTCGGCAACACCGAGCGGCGGACCCAGCACTGGGCGAAGATGGTCGACCCGCCCGGCCAGGCCCGCGACGACCTCTGGCAGATCGTCGAGCTGGCCAGGCGGCTCGGCCTCGGCAGCCTGTTCGAGTACGGCGGGGAGCCACTGCGCAAGGCCCTGTTCGAGGAGTACCGCCAGTGGGGCCTCGGCAAGGGCAAGGACCTCGCGCCCTACGAGGTCTACACGAAGGTGCGCGGCGGGCTCCGCTGGCCCGTCGTCGACAACCGGGAGACGCGCTGGCGCTACCGCGAGGGCTTCGATCCGTACGTCAAGAAGGGCGAGGGCGTGCGCTTCTACGGCAACCCCGACGGCCGCGCGGTGATCTGGGCTCGCCCGTGGGAGCCGCCGGCGGAGGCGCCGGACCCGGAGTACCCGTTCTGGCTCACGACCGGCCGGGTGCTCGAGCACTGGCACACGGGCACGATCACGCGGCGGGTCCCGGAGCTGCACCGCGCCGTGCCCGCGGCGCCCGTCTGGCTCAACCCCGAGGACGCCCGGGCCCTCGGCCTGACCGACGGCGCCCGCGTGCGGGTGGCCTCGCGGCGCGGCGAGGTGGTGGCCCGCGCGCAGGTCGGCGGGCGGAACACGCCGCCGCGCGGGACGGTGTTCGTCCCCTTCTTCGACGAGAGCGCGCTGATCAACCTGGCCACCCTCGACGCCTACGACCCGATCTCCAAGCAGCCCGACTTCAAGAAGTGCGCCGTGCGCGTGGCGAAGGCGTGAGAGGGAGGGCACGACCATGAGGCACGCAAGCTGGAACACCGGGGTCGTGGCGGGCACGGCGCTCGCGCTCGTCGTCGGGCTCTTCACGGGCATCGCCCAGGGACAGGCGCAGACCGGCCCGAGCAAGCGGCTGCCCCGGGCCTACGCGGGCGCGCCGCCGCTCGTGCCGCACGAGGTCGAGGCCCGCAAGGGGCTCTGCCAGGAGTGCCACGCGACCGGCGCCGACGGGGCGCCGATCACGCCCCATCCCGAGCGCGCGGCGTCCTGCGTCCAGTGTCACGTGGAGCAGGACCTCGCCGTCAAACCGTTCGTGCCGTCGACGTGGCGCCGCTGAGCGCCTTCCCCCGGGGCCCCTCCGTCGGCAGGAGCTTGAGCAGCACGTAGAGGACCACGAACGGCAGCGCCAGCAGGACGAGCGCGGCGAGGAGCCCCTCGATCCCCATGACCTCCATCTTGTAGGTCGTCAGCCCCCGGAAGCTCTTCGAGAAGAGCTGGCCGCCGATCACGACGTTCCAGCGGGTGGCGAAGATGCCGATCTGGATCAGGATCACCGCGGTGAAGTAGAGGAGCTTGCGCAGCTCGGCGCCGAAGCCGCACGCTTTCGCGAGCACCAGGATGCCGAGGGGGATGAACATCCCCAGCAGGATCTGGACCACCCACAGGCTCATGAAGAGCTTGTGGGTGATGAGGCTGCCCAGGATCTTGACGGACTCCTCGCTCTGGTACAGGCGGTGGACGAAGTCGAGCGCCTCGAGCGAGAAGTCCACGATGACCGCGTAGAAGAGGTACGAGGTGATCCGGTCCAGGCACGGCATGTCGATCGGCTCGCCCCGCACCCCCGCCCGCACCATGTAGATCAGGATGACGAGCGCGATCCCGGACACAATCGCCGACATGAGGAAGACGATCGGCATCAGCACGCTGCCCCACCAGGGGTTCGCCTTCACGGAGCCGAAGATGAAACCGACGTAGCCGTGGAGGAGGAAGGCGGACGGGATGCCGATGATCGTGATGACCTGGGTCGCCTTCCGGTCGAACGCGAGCGACGCCTCGCTCGTGTCCTTCGAGTACAGCGACAGGACGCGGTAGACCCAGTTGAGCGGGAAGCGCGAGGTCTGGGCCAGCTCGATGAGGTCGCGGCGGTACTCGAACCAGATCTCCAGCAGGAGGACCCCCATGAGGTACCAGGCGTACACGAAGCCGAACATCGCCATCGCGGAGGTCGGGTTCGGGGTCAGGAGGATCTCGTAGAACCGTTGCGGCTGGCTCAAGTGCAGGAGCAGGGGCAGGGGCGCGATCAGCAGGAAGGCGAGCGCGGTCAGCAGGGACAGCCGGTACGTCGGCTGGACCTCCTTGATCCTGAACACCTTCACCAGCGAGGCGAGGATGAACGCGCCCGCCACCAGACCCGTGACGTACGGGTAGACCACGATCAGGATCGACCAGTGGACCTCGATCTCGTTGGGGTAGATGAATCCCGTGACCTGCCCGAGCAGCTCGGCCAGGCCGTCCGCGCCCTTCGTGAGGCTCATCGCACCTCTCCGTCGAGATTGGCGTAGTACACCTTCGGGTCCGTGTTGAGCTGGGGCTTGAGGACGTGGAGCTTGTTGAGCCGCCGGAAGCGCACGAGCCGGCTCGCGTGGCTCCGGAGGTCGCCGAAGATCCGGGCCTGGGTCGGGCAGACCTCGACGCAGGCGGGCTGGAGCCCCTTGACGAGGCGGTGCAGGCAGAAGGTGCACTTGTCGGCGACCCGGGTCTTCGGGTGCAGGTAGCGCTGCCCGTACGGGCACGCCTGGATGCAGTAGCGACAGCCGATGCAGCGCTCGGCGTCGATGATGACCACGCCGTCCTGCGTCGTGAACGTCGCGTTCACGGGGCACACCTGGACGCAGGGCGGCTTCTGGCACTGGTTGCAGAGCTTCGGGACGAAGAAGGTCCGCACGACCTCGCGGGCGTCCTGCACCGGCTCCCGCATCGGCTCGCGCGCCGTGCCGAGGCTGATGTTCCCGACGCTGACCTCCCCGTCGCGGGTGATCGTGTAGCGCTCGACCCAGGTCCGGAAGTAGAAGGGCTCGTCGGGCACGTCGTTCTCGACCTTGCACGCGACGGCGCACAGGTTGCAGCCGATGCACTTGTCGATGTCGATGCCCATGCCGTAGTAGTGGGCGCTGGGCTCGTAGCCGTTCTTCGCGTTCGGCGCGGCGGCCGGCTGCTTCGCGGCCGGCTCCTTCGCCGCGGTCTCCTTGCCGGCCGCGTGGCGCGCGACGGCCCCCAGCACGCCGGCGGCGGGGATGAAGACGACGGCGCCCTTCAGGAACTCGCGCTTGTTCATGGCCGCCCCTCGGGGAGGTGCGGATAGTGGCACTCCCAGCAGAGGTTGCGCGCCCCGTGCGTGGCGATGTCCACCTTCGGCGCCTCCTTCGGCGTGCCCGCTCGCCCCTGGCCGTGACACGTCGCGCAGAACTCCCGCGAGTCGGGCTTCGACGGCAGGGCGGTTCTCGGCGCGGTCTTGTGCCGCTCGGGCGCCTTGTGGCACGTGGTACAGGTGAGGAGCGCGTGGCTCGACACCGCCTTCGTCCGCTCGATCTGGGCGTGGCACGCCGCGCACTCCTTCGGCACCTTCGGGGGCACCGGATCGTGCGGGTTGTGGCACGTGGAGCAGGACTTCAGCGGGTTGTGCGTCGTCAGGTTGATCTGCGGGAAGCCCGTCGGTCTGGACGGGTCGTAGGCGTGGCACCTGGCGCACGTCGTGCGATCGCGCGGGATCACGGGCTTGGCGGCCGACGGGTCCTCGGCGTGCTTGACGGACGGGGCGTGGCAGCCCTCGCACGCCAGCACCCGGTGGAAGCTCTTCGCCTTCTTGGCCGCGATGTCGTCGTGGCAGTCCTGGCAGGCCGTCGAGCCCGCGAACTTCACCGGCTTGGCCGACTCGCGCTGCGTGGTGAGCGACCAATGCAGGGAGGTGGACGTGAGCGAGCGCGGAATGAGAACGAAGCGGGCGACGAGCGTGAGCGCGACGAGGACGCCGATGACGATCGCGAGCCGTTTGACCTGCTCAGGAATTCTCAACCACCGCCTCCTTCGTCGCTGTCCTTCGTCGCCGGGCCGGGCCGCGTCAGCGCCGCGGCGCCGGGCCGCGGGGCGTCGCCGACGCGCTCCGCAGCAGCCCGATCAGGTTCACCATCTCGTCGCCCGCGAAGCGCGGGTAGGCGATCCCCTG